>PLED01000020.1 GCA_003136355.1 Vulcanimicrobiota bacterium
ATGCCGCTGCCGTTATCGCCGAAGACCGGCTTGGGCATAAACGTCACGCTCTTGCCGTACCGCGCCGCGACGCTTCGCACGACGTACTTGAACGTCATCAGGTTGTCGGCCGTTTTCAACAGCGAGTCGAAACGGAAATCGATCTCGGCTTGACCCGGAGCTCCCACTTCGTGATGCTGCATCTCGACGTTGATGCCCCACTCTTTGAGAACCAGGGCCGTTTCGGCGCGCACGTCGGCGGTCGTATCCGCCGGGCCCGCAGGAAAGTAGCCTTCCTTCGGACGCAACGTGTAGCCGCTGGAGCCTTTCTCGGTTCCGCTGTTCCAGTGCGCTTCGTTCGAATCGATCTCATAGAACGAGCGGTTCGGAGAATTCTCGTACGAGACGCGATCGAAGTAATGGAACTCCGCTTCGGGACCAAAGTAGGCCGTCGTTGCGATTCCCGTCGAGCGCAGATAGGCTTCGGCTTTTCGCGCGATGTTGCGCGGATCGCGGTGATACAACTCTTTGGCGATCGGATCGAAGACGTCACAGATCAGCGAAAGCGTCGGAACGCCGCAGAAACTGTCGACCTCCGCCGAACTCACATCGGGCTTCAGAATCATGTCGGATTCGTGGATGGCCTGGAAGCCGCGAATCGAGGAGCCGTCGAAGCCGATTCCGGCTCCCAGCAAATCCTCGTCGATTTGGTCGGCCGGCACGCTTGTGTGCTGCCAGGTTCCTGGAACGTCGGTGAACTTGAAGTCCACCATTTTGATGCCCGTCTTCTTGATATACTCGACGAGCGCTTTGGGCGAGGTCTTGCGGTGCACGCCGTTGCCGTTCGACGAGACTGATCCTTTGAGCTCTCCGGCCGTGATTGCCATGCGCGTTCTCCCTTTAAAAATAAAAAAGGCGCCTTTTGACAATCTTGCCATGCCTGGAGCCCCGGCGCCTTAGCCACCCGGTAAAAGGATAGGGGCGCGGGTTATGCTCTTGTCGCCCCGGCTTACGTCGCCGAAGGAAAAATCCGCCGGACTCCCGAGGCGGTCGTCACCGACTCCATCCTCAGACCGTAGGCTTGCTCGAGCAGGCCCGGCGAGAGGGCGTGCTCTTTCCCCTCAAATGCCAGGATGCCGCCGCCGGCCAGGAGCATCGCCCGGTCCGCGTACGCCGCCGCTTCGTTGGGATCGTGCAGCACGCAGACGACGGTCTTTCCGGCATCTACTTGCTCGCGCAGCAGCTTCAGTACGTGCTGTGCCGCGCGTAGATCGAGATGGCTGGTCGGCTCGTCCAGAAAAAGCAGCGGCGCTTCTTGCGCGATCGCCAGCGCGATCCAGACGCGCTGCCGTTCGCCGCTGGAGAGCGTGGCAAATTCACGATCAGCGAAGCTTTGCAACTCGACCGCTTCGAGCGCGCCGGCGATCGCCTGCGCGTCGTGCGGTTCTTGCGTCCATTGCCACCAGCGATGATGCGGATAGCGCCCGGCCGCAATAACGTCGCGTACCGTCAGGCGATCCGCGAAGACGTCGTCGCTCGTGACGAAGGCGATCGCGCGGCTGCGTTCCGCCGGCGAATAGGCGGCAATGCCGCGCGAATTGAGCGCGACGCTTCCGCCGTCGGCGGGACGCAAGCCCGCGAGTGCGCGCAGCAGCGTGGTCTTGCCGGCGCCGTTGCGCCCGAGGATGCCGACGAACTCGCCGGCGCCGATCTCGAACGACATGCTCGCGAGCAGCGGCTTTCCCGCGACGCGCAACTCGAGATCGCGAACCGCGATCATGCCGCCGCCGTGCTTCTATCGCGAAGGTAGAGATAGAGAAACGCCGGCACGCCGATGAAGGCGAGCAGTACGCCGATGGGAATTTCCGCGGGCGCGAACAGCGTGCGGCTCAGCGCGTCGGCGACGATCGTCAGCGCCGCGCCGAGCAAAGCGGATGCCGCCAGCACATGTCGCGCATCGGACCCGACCATGCGGCGCGCCACGTGCGGCACGATCAAACCGACGAAGCCGATCGTGCCCGAGAGCGTGACGGCCGAAGCGGCGAGCAGCGAAGATGAAGCGAGGATCGTCCATTGCGCGCGGCCGACGTCAACGCCGACCGCGGCGGCGCGCACGTCGCCCAAACGCAGCGCGTTGAGCGCCGGTGCGCTTAAGAGCGCCAAGATTACGCCGAGAAACGCATACGGCGCGGCGAAGAGCATGTCGCCCCACGAGCGCCCCGAGAGCGTCCCCGCCAGCCAACTGACGATCGCGGGCGCGCTTCCGCCGCCTTGCACGCGCGTTAATACGAGCGCGATGACCGCGGCGAAGAGCGACGAGAGCGATACGCCCGCCAAAATGAGGCGTGTCGCATCCAAGCTCGCGCCGCGCCGCGCGAGCGCCGCGACCGTTACCGCCGTCGCCAACCCCGCTGCGAACCCGAGTGCGGGGACGGCCGCGGCCGCGACTCCGGCGGAGATTGAAAGAACGATCGCGACCGCCGCGCCCGCGCTGACGCCGGTCAGGTACGGATCAACCAGCGGATTGCGCAGCAATCCTTGTAGCAGCGCGCCCGCTATCGCGAGCGCGGCTCCCACAAATGCTCCGATCGCGATGCGCGGCAGCCGCAGCTGCCAAACGATCGTCGCGATCTCGCCGCTGTTGGGGTGCAACAGCGCGCTCCAGATTGAAGCCGGCGAAAGCTCCGTTCCGCCGACGAGCAGTGCTCCCGCCGCCACGCCGAGCAGACCGGCGGCAAGCGCTGCAAAACGCAGGATCACGTTAGCGCGTGGAGAGCTCGAACGCGAACGTGCGGCCGGGCATCGGGAACCCGCTGACCGCTTCGTAGCGCGCGTTCCCGAAGTTATAGGCGCGCAGTGTGAAGAGCACGTTCGGTGCGGCCCGCAGCGAGAGATAGGCGTCCGAGCGCGTAAACGCACCAGCACCATGCGGCCCCACCGAGTGCACCGAAGCGCCCGCCGCTTCGAGCAGACCTGCGCCCGCGTAATCGAGACCAAGGTTGGCAGTCAACACGGGATCGTCGGGCAAGCGCGACTGCGTGTCGAGATTTTGCGCGCGGTACAGGTCGGTGAGGTTCAAGGAAACGGTAAAGCCGTGTGAAGGCAGCGTTTTGGCGTCGAACGTCAGGCCTTCGATCAACGCGTGTCCGATGTTTTCTGGCGCGAAGATGAAATTGACCGGATCGATCAGCGTGGTGACGATCAAGTTGTTCGTGCGATTGCCGAACCATCCGATTGAGACCCCGCCTAAAACTGCTGAGTCGACCAGTGTCAAGTCGGCAACTTTCGCGCGCTCGGGCTTGAGATCCGGATTACCGAAAAACGGAAAGAAGAGCTCGCTCGCGTTGGGCGCGCGAAAAGCCGTCGCGATGTTGCCTTTGAGGGCCGACGCGTTTGAAAGACGGACGACGAAACCGGCCGACGGCGAGAACTCGCCGCCAAGCGAACCGTCGCGTTCACCACGCAGGCCGGCGTATGCGCTTCCCCAGCGCGTCGTGAACTTTTGCTGCACGTAGGCGCCGGCTTGCGCGAAGGCGTTGGTCGAAAATAGACCACCGGCGTCGCCGCGCACCGTTCCACGCGCGAGGTCGATGCCGTAAAGCAGCTGTTCGTTCTCTCCGCTGACGACAGTGCGTGCGTCGAAATCGAGACGGCTTTCGGTATCGAGCGATTGCGTCGATTGGAAGCAGTTCGTATCCGCGATCGCATTACATTCGAACGTAATCTGCTGGCGCGTTCCGCCCATCTGCACCGTGAACTCCGCTTGCCGTGTGCGACGCGTTAGCGTTACGTTGGCGTCCGCGTTGAGATCGGTTTGGCGCGACGTCGGTGAGGTAAACTCCAGCGGTCCCGGCGCTCCGCCGCGATCGCTTGAGATGCCCGCGCGCAGTACGGCGTCGAAAGAACCAACCCGCGCGCCGCCGTTGGCGTGAAGAGCGGAGATCTGATAATCGCTGTCGGGACGTACTGATCCATCCGCGAGGCTGAAGTCGTTGCGCGCGACGATCCGGGAGAATTGAACGTTCGGAGCGCGCAGCTCGAAAGACCCCTCGCCTAACGATCCGGCGCGAACCGTCGCGCCTGTTGCGGTTTTGCGATCGGTGATGACGTTGATGATGCCGCCAATGGATCCGGTGCCGTACAGCGTGGAACCGCCGCCCTCGACCAGTTCGATGCGGTCGACTCCGGTCGTCGGCATGGTGCCGAGCTCCACGGAGTTTGCGAACGAGCCCGGCGCGGGTAATCCGTCTATCAGTACGAGAACTTGAGAGCTGTTCATTCCCCGCACGCCGTACTGCGCGCTACCGCCGATCGGCCCGTAGGGAGAATACTCGAACGCCGGCAAACGTTCGAGTGCTTCGCCGACTGTGCGATATCCGTGACGCGCGATGTCCGCGCGCGTGACGATGTACGTCGTACGCGCGGAGTTGTTCAGCGTTTCGTCCGTGCGATCGCTCGTATAAACGTGCGCGATTTCCGGCAGTGGCGATGGGGACGGCGACGCCGCGGCGGCGCCGATCGTGATCGTAAACAGAAGTGGAAACATTGCAACCCTTTCCCTTACGCGAGGCGGTTGTGTGATGCGTTTGCGCAGGTATCCTGACTCGCGGATCGTAGCCCAGTGCCCGTGCCTTCCCCCAATAGGAGTGACATCGGGCGGCTCCCCGCCTACAGTGGCGCGACCGTGCCGGCATTCGACCGGCTTCCCGCGCGCAAACGTTATGCGGTCTGTTACAGCGGTGCAGGCTAGGCTTCCTGGTCCGGGAAAGCTCGCTCGAGTGAAAAGAGTTTTGGCCGCGGTACTAGTGACGGCGTTTCTCGCGGGCTGCGCTTCGTCGAACGCGCCGCCCGCTCAGAGCGCGCGGCCGCGCATCGTTTCGCTCATCCCCTCGCTGACCGAAGATCTCTGCGCGATTGGAGCGGCCAAACAGCTTGTCGGCGTGTCGCAGTTCAGTTCGAGTATTCCGTGCGCTAAAGGTTTGCCGGAAGTCAACGACGCCTCAAGCGTCGATGCCGAAAAGGTCGTCGCGCTCCATCCCGGCCTTGTCGTTGGGATTCCCTCGCAAGCACGCGCGGTTGCTTCACTTAGGCGTGCCGGAATCAACGTTGCGCTGCTGCGCGACGACAGCTATGCGGATTTGTTTGACGACATCAATACACTCGGCTCGCTGAGCCAACACCGGGGTGAAGCTCGCGCGCTGATCGCGAGTTTGCGTGCAAAAACGAAAACACTGCAAGCCTCGGAGCATTTCGCCCGGCGGCCGGCGGTCTTCGTCGTGCTGCAGACCAATCCGATTTGGACGGTGGGTCCGGGTTCGTATATTTCGTCGCTGATCTCCCTGGCAGGCGGGCGCAATGCCGTTGCGGCGTTGCCGCAATCGTACGCGCAGTTCAGCGGAGAAGCGCTGCTGCGGCTCCAACCCGATGCGCTCTTAGCGGCGCACGATGCGCAACTCGAACAGAGCGTCGGGCGCGAACCGTGGCGTTCCTTGCAGGCCGTCCGCGCAAAGCGGCTGCTGATCGTGCCCGATCCGGATCTGCTCTATCGTCCCGGACCGCGCTATAATGAAGTCCTGTCATGGCTCATCGAACGCCTGCGCCCGATCGCTCGCTAAAAACGGGCGCACTGGTCGTCGCGGTCGATACCGGCGATCCGGCGCGCCCGCTCGAGCCCGAACTCGCCGAGCTGGAAGCGCTCGCCGAAGCGTCGGGTGTGAAAACCGTCGGACGAATCGTACAACGGCGTCCGCGGGTCGATCCCGCGACGCTCGTCGGCACCGGAAAAGCTCGCGAGATCGCGGAGCTCGCCCAATCGTTGCGCGCCGGATTGGTGCTGGTTCTCAACGATCTGCGGCCGCGCCAGCGGAAGAATCTCGAGGAGATCATTCCGCTTCCGATCGTCGACCGCACGATGCTCATCCTCGACGTCTTCGCGCGGCACGCGCGCAGCCGCGAAGGCAAGCTGCAAGTGGAGCTCGCGCAGCTGCGTTACCGGCAGTCGAATCTGATCGGCGCGGGCGCCGATCTTTCGCGGCTGGGAGGCGGCATCGGCACGCGCGGTCCCGGCGAAACGAAGTTGGAAGTCGACCGGCGGCGCATACAAGCGCGCATCAGCATCTTGAACAAGCAATTGGAAGAGGTGCGCCGCCAGCGCACGACGCGCCGCGGCGGCAACGGGCGCGAACCGCTAGCCGCGCTCGTCGGCTACACGAACGCCGGCAAAACGTCACTGCTCAACCGCTTAGCGCGGTCGAAGGCGTTCGTGGCCGATCAGCCGTTCGCAACGCTCGATCCCACGATGCGTCGCGTGTGGTTCGGAGAAGGCCGGTACGTGCGGATCGTGGATACCGTCGGCTTCATCACCGACCTCCCGAAAGATTTGCTGAACGCATTCCGCGCGACGCTCGAAGAATTGGCGCAAGCCGATCTGCTCGTGCACGTGGTGGACGCCGCCAATCCCGACTGGCCGCGTCAGATGACCGCCGTCGAAAACACGCTCGCCGACCTGCACTTGGAATCTAAGCGCTGCGTGATTGCGTTCAATAAATGTGATTCGGTCGAAGAAATCCCGCATCGCGGGCAATCGCTGGCCGTCAGCGCCCTCACCGGAGCCGGCATCGCGGAATTGAAAGCCGCGATCGAAACGTCGGTGGGCTCGTGAAAAGGGGAGCCGTATGCATGCTCTTCCTGCTCGCCGCTTGCGCGCAGCCCAAACCGCCCGACGATGCGTTCGTTGCCGCCGCGGCCAAGCTGCGCCCGGCGACGATCTTGCTGACGATGAATGTTCCGGGCGAGACGAAGAAGGATGGGCCCGACACCGAGTACGCGAGCGGCGTCGTCGTCGCCAGCGGAAATTGGGGAAGCGACATCCTCACCGTCGAGCACGCGCTCGAAAAGACATGGAATCACGTCGCCACGATCGGCAACAAGCGCAAGGTTCCGTTTCGCGTGATCGCGCGCAACGGCGATCTCGACGTGGCGCTCGTTCGCACCACGGCCAAGAATCTTCCGGTAGCAACACTTGGTTCCAGCGCAGATGCGAGGCCCGGCGTTTCGATCGGCCTGCTCGGCTACCCGATTCCCGACGAATTCGATAACGAAGGCCTCGGGCTGGCGACGTCGCTGAACTCCGGGCGCGTTTCGGCGCTACGCCGCGACGCGATCGAAGTGACGTTGCCGATCGTGCCCGGTGAAAGCGGCGGTCCGGTTTTTCTCGCCGATACCGGCGAAGTGATCGGCATCGCGGAATCGCGATTTGAAGACGAACGATCTATCGGTTTCGCGCTCCCCATCAACGACGCGAAACGCTTCCTTCATAAGTACGACGCGGCGCACGGGTTCTAATGACCGCGCAGAATGCTCCGATCGCCGACCCATTGCACGGGCGGAATCTCGAGCCAGCGCGCGAGCGTGTTCAGATGCACCGCATAAGTTCTCCGTAAGTCATAGAAGCGTTTCCACGCATCATCGCCGCCGTCGCGCAGCTTGTATCCCACTTGCGCCAGATGTTTGCAAGCAGCATCAAACTCGGCACGTTCGATTCCCGCCGCGCTCCCGGTCTCGCGAAAACCGAAGTAGTTGGTGAAGTCGTGCGTCAGGTGCCGGCCGAGGTTGTACGCGACATGCGCTTGGCCGCGAATAGCATCGTCCACTTGAACCGTCGTTAACACCAGCGCCGATGCATCTAGGAGTGTGCCGAGCGTTCCCACCCACGATTCATAGTCGTGGCTGGAACGAAAGAGCGTGAGGATTGGATAGGCAAGGTGACTTTCCATCACTTCGGCCATCCATGTTTGCCCGTCGCGAAAAACTTGCGCTAAGTCGGGAACGATCGCGGCCTGCGCGTGTTCGATCAGCAAACCGACGCCGCTCGGCGGCGCTCCGGCGCGCGCGCCTAGTGTGACGACGAAGCGTTCGCGCTGTTGAAATGCTCCGAAGATCGAAAATAAAAACGTCGCGACGACGGCGACTACTGCCAAGCCGCATGCCCCGGCCGTTAGTGAGAGCATATGCGATACCGTCGTCGTGCCGACGATATCGCCGTATCCGATCGTCAGGAACGATGCGCCGGCGAAATACACGCACTCCAGAAACGATAAACCTTCGGGCCGCAGTTGATCGCGGATACCATAGAAAATCAGACCCCAACCCGCGATCAGCAGCACCACCCAAGTCGCCAGGTAAATGACGAGCATGAGCGGCGCGAACGTCCCCAGGAAATTTTCGCGGCGCCGAGCGTCGCGGTAAAGCAGATACGCGATCCGCGGCCACATGCCCCAACAGCCGCGATTCAAATAGTGACTGACGCGCAGCACCGTGTTCTCGGCCCGCGGCACGATGACGCCTTGAAACACGTCGCGCAGCGCGACGAGCACCAAGAATATGCCGCCGGCGATCGCCAGGAGGTTGAGCGCCACTACGGCGACGGGCTGCTGCTGCCGGTTGGACTAGGTTCGGGAGTGAGCACGGGCGTCGGAGTCGCCGGGCCGGCCGTCGGGGTCGGCGTCGGAGGAGGCGGCGCGGTCGGACCGCCGGAGAGCGGAAGCAGCCGGACATAGTAGGCGTTGGTCGTTTGGTCTTTGTGCACCGGAACGGTGACGGTCGTCGTCGCGTAGCCGGGCGCGCTCGCGCTCAAGCCCTGGCGGCCGATCGGAATTCCGGTCAGCGCGAAGGCGCCGTCCGGGTTGGAGTACCCCGTGTAGAGCGCACCTACCGCGACAAGTGCGTTTGGAACCGGACGGTTGTTCGTGGCGTCCAGAACGCGCCCGACAATCGAGCCGTAGTCCTGAACGCCGCCGCCGTTGGGGTTGTTGCACCCGCCGGCTTGGGCCAAAACAAAGACGATCGCCGCAGCAAACACTTTCATGCCCCATTCTTTCTTCAAGGGGTTGCGAAAGGCTTGTGAAAACTGTCACAAGCCGATGACCCCCTACGCTCCCGTCGCGATTTTTGCAGCCGTCGCCGTGGCCGCCGCGCTGGCTTTCAGCCTGCTGCCGGGCGTCCTCGCGCAGCGCAAACCAAACCCCGAAAAAGAGAAGGCCTATGAGTGCGGCGTCGAGCCGACCTCGGCCATCGCCGGCCGTTTCCCGGTGAAATTTTACCTGATCGCGATGCTCTTTGTGATCCTCGACGTCGAAGCGGCTTCGTTTTATCCGTGGGCGGTGCAGATGCACGCCTTGCGCATGTTCGGCTTGGTCGAGATGGGCGCGTTCGTTGTCGTGCTCGGGATTGGCTATGCCTATGTTTGGAAAAAGCGAGGCTTCGAATGGAGGTAGGACCGGGGCATTTCCTTTTAGCGAAGCTCGACGACGTCGCGCGCTGGGCGCAGAGCTCCAGCGTCTGGCCGCTCACGATGGGGTTGGCATGCTGCGCGATCGAGATGATGAGCGCGACCGCGCCGGAGTACGATATCGGACGCTTAGGCTCCGAAGTTTTCCGCGCATCGCCCCGGCAGGCCGATCTGATGATCGTCTCCGGCCGCGTCGCGCAAAAAATGGCGCCCGTCGTGAAGCGGCTCTTCGATCAAATGGCCGATCCGAAGTGGGTAATCTCGATGGGTGCGTGCGCGAGTTCGGGCGGCGTCTTCGACAATTACGCAATCGTACAAGGCGTCGACACGATCATTCCGGTCGACGTCTACGTTCCCGGCTGTCCGCCGACGCCCGACGGCTTGCTGTATGCGGTCAATTTGATCCAGCAGCAGATCCGTGAAGGCGGCCGCGGCGGTCTGCTGGCGCGAACATAACGTAAAGCGTGCCAAGTACACAAACACCGCCGCTAACCGGAACGGCGATCGACCCGACCGCGTTGCGGCCGCCGATCGACGACGCGGCGATCGAACGTATCGAGCCGGCGAATATTCACGCGCGGCTGGCCGAGCTCAAGCGCGACGGCTTCACGATGCTGCTCGACTTGGGCGCGGTCGATTATCCGCAGCGCAAGCCGCGCTTCGACGTGGTCTATCACCTTTTGAATCTGCGCGAGACCAAACGCGTCCGGCTGCTCTGCGGAGTGCCCGACGGCGATCCAAAACTTCCGACGGCGACGGATTTGTGGAAATCCGCCGACTGGGCCGAGCGCGAGATCTTCGATCTGTTCGGAATACGGTTTGACGGCCATCCGGATCTGCGCCGCATCCAAATGCCCAACGACTGGGAAGGCTACCCGCTGCGCAAAGATTATCCACTGCGCGGTCCCGCACGCGAGCGTTCGCCGCGCCCGGCGTTTGCGCTCAAAAGCAACGTGCAGGCGGGAACGCCGCCATCGGGCCGCACGCTCGAAGCGCTGCAGCAGCAAATCGCGAAAATTCGCGGCGAGGACGGCTCGAAATGAGCATGACCACGTCACCGCTCACGCCGGAGATCGTTTCGCAAGACGGCAACGCGATGGTGCTCTCCATGGGCCCGCAGCATCCGTCAACGCACGGTGTGCTGCAGATCATGCTCGAGATCTCGGGCGAGAATATCGTTAAGGCCGAGCCTGAGATCGGCTACCTGCACACCGGGATCGAAAAGACCGCCGAAAACTTATTCTGGTCGCAGGCGCAGACAGTAATCGAGCGCATGGATTATCTCGCGCCCAGCAGCAACGCGTACTGCTACTGTTTGGCCGTGGAGCAACTGCTTGGCATCACCGACCGCATTCCCGAGCGTGCGCGCCAAATTCGCGTGCTGCAGGCCGAACTCACGCGCGTCGCCTCGCACTGCGTGTGGCTGGGAACCCACGGTATCGACCTGGGCGCACTCTCGGCGTTTTTCTACTGCTTCGATATGCGCGAAAAGATTCTCGATCTGCAAGAAGCGGCGGGCGGCGCGCGCATGCATCCCAATTATTTGCGCGTCGGGGGAGTACAAGCCGATCTTCCCAGTGGTTTCATGGAGCAGCTCGACGCTCTGATCGAGATGTTTCCCGGACGCATGCGCGATCTGCGCAAACTCTTGCAGGCCAATCCCATCTTGCAAGATCGCCTGATCGACGTCGGCATCATGTCGCAAGAAGAAGCGCAAGAGTGGAGCATTACCGGCCCGTCGCTGCGCGCAACCGGCATTTCTTACGACGTGCGCCGCGCGTTTCCGTACGGCGGGTACGAGGCGTACGATTTCGACGTTATCACGCGCACCGAAGGCGACTCATATGCGCGCTTTCTCGTGCGTTTGGACGAGATGGAGCAGTCCATGCGCATTGTCCGGCAGGTTCGCGATGCGCTGAAACCCGGACCGATCGCGATCGACGACACGAAAGTCATGCCGCCGCCCAAAGAAACGATCGCGCTCTCAATGGAAGCGCTGATCCATCACTTCAAGCTCTACACCGAAGGCTTCCACGTGCCGGCCGGCGA
>PLED01000067.1 GCA_003136355.1 Vulcanimicrobiota bacterium
TCGCCGACGAAGATGTTGAAAAACAAACGCGCCGCCAGCGTGATGGGACGGAGGATTTCGTCGATGATGTTGATGGGGAGCAGCACCGGGAACGGCTGAAGCAAGTGCTTGAGATAACCGATGCCTTTTCTGCGGAACGCGACGGTCTGGATGATCAAGAACACCATCAGCGCGTATGGCGCAACCGTATTGAGATCGGCCGTCGGCGATCCGCCGAACGGCAAGCCCAACACTTTGAACGGCAGCACGCCGAACTGGTTGAGCATGAAGATGAAGATGAAGAGTGCGATGAAAAACGGCACGAACGGTTCGCCCGCTTCGCCCAGCACGCCGTGCGCGAGATCCGCGATGTAGTTGATGATGCCTTCGATCACGGTTTGACGCCGCGATACGCGAGCGGAACGGTAACTAGCTCCGACCCACGCAAAAAAGAGCAAAGCCACGGCCATGACGAGCCATGTCGTCATAATCGTGTCGGCGTGAACGGAGCCGAGAACCGGCCACGTCCACGTGATGTGCTCTCCTATATGTTCGTGCAACTATTCGATCTTTCGTGCGTATGCGCGTTTGAGCAAGACTGCGTATATTCCGAACGGCGTGAAGAACCCGATGAAGTACCACGCCAACGTCCACAGGGAGGGAAACCGGAGCGCCAGGGCCACCGGAACTATACCGAATAGGCACAGGCGCAGAAAACTACTTAAGACGAACGCCGGGATGCTGCGCCGGTCGAGCAACCTTTCGTTGCCGAGCATCGATAGGAACGCATTGGCGATCCCGGCGGCGCCCCCAGCCAGCAGCACGAGTGCGAAGCTAGCGTTCCAAGCGGCCAGCACTGCCGCGGCGACGGCGACCACGAAGAGCGTACCAAGCGCCATCGACCGCTTGAGCCCGCGGTACAATTCCATAGCAGGGCTTTCCTTCAAGAAATGTTCGTTTGCACCAGCAGGCGGAACGCGGCATATCCGCCCAAAGCGATGCCGGCGAAGAGGCCGGAGACCGCAAAATATTCCGTGTGCCGCGCGTGATCGAGTGCGATGCCAATCAGCAACCCGCCGACTGCTGCGACCGCAAAGGCCGAACCCGCCGCAATGACGCCGGCGGCGCCTTTCACTCCGTAAGCCCGCCCTCAAAGGGCGCGGGATAGTCACCGCTCCGCAAACGCGCGAGCAGCCAGGCTGAGATCCGTTCGGAAGCGTGTCCGTCGCCGTACGGATTGTGCGCATGCGACATGCAATCGTAGGCCGAGCGGTCGGAAAGCAAGCGTGCCGCCGCAGCGGTGATTTTCGCGCGTTCGTGTCCGACGAGCTCCAGCGTTCCGGCGAGCACTCCCTCGGGGCGTTCAGTTTCCTCGCGCATCACGAGCACGGGTTTTNNGTTTGCCGAGACACGGCGCTTCTTCTTGCAATCCTCCGCTGTCGGTGAGCACGAACGTGCAGTCGCGCACTGCTGCAACCATGCGCGCATAATCCATCGGCTCGACGAGCACAACGCCCGGTTCGTTCCCGAGCACTTCATAAGCGATCGGACGCACGCGCGGCGAGGGATGCACCGGCCAAAAGATCTGCGGACGCTGCGGCATGCGCGCGATCTCGNNATTTTCCCGGCGATGCGCGGTCACCACGATGACCGGGCGCTGCACGTCGATACGATCCCAACCGGGCGGCTGCGGCAAATCCTCGCGGGCGGCCGTGTACAAGAACGCGTCGATGACCGTGTTACCGGTGACGATGATATTTTCTTTCGGAACGTTTTCGCCGAGCAGATGTTCGCGCGAGAGCTGGGTCGGAGCGAAGTGATACGACGAAATCGTGCCGGTGATGCGCCGGTTCATCTCTTCGGGAAACGGCAGCGACGGATTGCTCGTGCGCAACCCGGCCTCGACGTGGCCGACGGGAATCTGCTGATAGAAGGCGGCGAGCGCAGCTGCAGTGCTCGTTGTCGTATCGCCGTGAACCAGCGCGACGTCCGGGCGGACTTTCTCGAAGACTTTCTCCATGCCGATGAGAACGCGCGTCGTGATCTCGGTGAGCGTTTGATCTTCGGTCATGATGTCGAGATCGTGGTCGGGCCGGATCGCGAAGAGCGCGAGCAAGTCGTCAAGCATCTCGCGGTGCTGCGCGCTGACGCACACGATGCACTCGACGTGAGGGTGACGCTGCAGCTCGGCCACGACAGGGGCCATCTTAATGGTGTCGGGGCGGGTGCCGAAGATCGCCATAACGCGCAGCGGTTTGGTATCGGTCATGCCAGATAGAGGGCAGCGGCGCCCAGCAGAATGCAGATCGCGTAGATCAGCAGCACGGCTTGGCGCGCGTTGAGTCCGAACCGGAAGACGAGCTGGTGATGAAAGTGCCCCAGGTCGCCTTCGCTGATGCGTTTCCCGGAACGCGCCCGCCGGAAAATCGCCGCGGCCGTATCGACGATAGGGAGCGCGAGCACGATTAGCGGCGCGATCAAACCGACCGCAATCGCTGTTTTGCTCGTGCCGATAATGGCAACGGTCGCGAAGACGTATCCGATGAAATGCGAGCCGCTATCTCCTAAAATGATGCGCGCCGGAGCGAAATTATAAGGCAGAAACCCGAGCGCTCCGCCGGCCAGCGCGATCACGACCAGCGCGACGATCGGATCGCCCTTCGTGAACGCGATCGCGAACAAGAAGATCGACGAGATCGCGGTGAAGCCGGAGAGCAGGCCATCCAGTCCGTCGATGAAGTTGATCGCGTTGATCATCCCGGTATACCACAGCAGCGTCAGCGGATAGCTGACCCACCATGGAAAGTAGATGAAGTCGTTGGGGTCGTGCGAGAGCGGCCGGTGGATGTAGTCGATATGGAAACCGTAGGCCATTGAGATCAGCGCGACGACAATCTGCGCGAGAAGTTTGTACTTCGGCCGCAGGCCCATGATATCGTCCCACAGACCGACGCAGAGAATCAGCATGCTGCCGAAGAGCAGCCCGATCAGATTATGGGCCGCCGCCAGCTGGTCGTGCGCCGGCAAGAACCCGCGCGCGTTCGAAAGCGCGAAGCCGAGCACGACGAAGAGCGCGAAGGCGAAACCAAAAAAGACTGCCACCCCGCCGATGCGCGGCTTGGGCTGTTCATGCATGCGGCGATCGTCGGTGACGTCGTACATGCCGACGCGGTGCGCCAGCCGCAGGATGAGCGGCGTCGTAAAGAGCGCCGCGACCAGCGCGATCGCAAAACCCGCTATATAAAGGTAGTTCGCCGTCACGGGCTCGCCTGTTCGATAACGACTTCCGCTTCGCGCAGAAGCGCCTCCGCGACCGGATCGGCGTACGGCGTCTGATACACCAGCCGGCGCACGCCCGCACTGATGAAGAGCTTGGTGCAGTTCACGCAGGGCTGATGCGTGCAATATGCGGTCGATTTCGAGAGGGTCACGCCGTGCAGCGCGCCCTGAACGATCGCATTGGCTTCCGCGTGCGTCGCGCGCTGGCAGTGATCGTTCACGACGATGCAGCCCGCGTCGGTGCAGTGCGCCACGCCCGGCGGCGAGCCGTTATAGCCGGTTGTGAGGATCCGATGATCGCGTACGAGCACGCAGCCGACCGAAGCCCGCGAGCACGTCGCCCGTGTCGCGACGGTTTGGGCGATCTGCATGAAGTATTCATCCCACCCGGGACGCATGTTATTTTCGCGACCGATGTGAAACCGGGACGGAGCTGGTGCTCCCGAACATGCGATCGCCGGCATCTCCCAAGCCCGGAACGATGTAAGCATGTTCGTTCAACCGCTCGTCGAGCGCCGCCGTGACTATGCGCACGCTGGGATGCGCGGCTTGAATCGTTTTCACGCCCTCCGGCGCGGCGATCAAACTGATGAACGTCATGTCCCGCGCGCCGCGCGATGCGAGCGCCTCCAGCGCGGCCGCGCCGGAATTCCCCGTTGCGAGCATGGGATCTAACAGAAAGACGCTGCGCTCGGCCAAGTCGTCGGGAACGTTGGCGTAATATGCGATCGGCTGAAGCGAGTCGGGATCGCGGTAGAATCCGAGGTGCGCGACGACGGCGTCGTCGATCACGTCGAGAAATCCGGGAAGCAGCCCCAAGCCGGCGCGCAGGATCGGCGCAACGACGGGACGCGTGGCAATGCGTCTTGCCGTCATTTCGGTCAGCGGCGTTGTCACGCGTTCGTCGCGCAACGGCAGCGCTCGCGTCGCTTCGTATGCCAGAAAAGCGCCGAGCTCTTCCATCAGTTTGCGAAAAACCGGCGTGGTTGTTTCGCGATCGCGCAGCCGCGCGAGGCGATCGGCAACCGCCGGATGGTCGACGACGAGGAGCGAAGATCGTGCACCGGTCATATGCTACGGGACGTTGAAACGCCCGGTGAGTTCGCGCACGCGTCCGCGCAGCACGTCGACCTTCGCGCGCGCCGCAATATCGTCGAGCCCTTCGCAGATGATGCGCGCAACTTCGCGGCATTCGTCTTCGCCGAATCCACGCGTCGTGATCGCGGGCGTACCGATGCGGATGCCGCTGGCGACGAACGGTTTTTGCTGATCGTAGGGAATCGCATTCTTGTTGACGGTGATGCTGATCCCGTCGAGGTACTCTTCGGCGGCTTTGCCGGTCAGGCCGCGCACCGAAACATCGACCAGCACCAGATGCGTGTCGGTCCCACCGCCTACTAAGCGCAAACCGTTGCGCGCGAATTCGTCGGCCATCGCGCGCGCATTGCGCACGACGTTCTGCTGATACGTCGTGAACTCGGGCTTGAGCGCTTCGCCGAAAGCGACCGCTTTGGCGGCAATCATATGCATGAACGGTCCCCCTTGAATGCCGGGGAAAACCGACTTGTCGAGCGGTGCGGCCCACTGCTCTTTACAGAGAATCAAACCGCCGCGCGGACCGCGCAGCGTCTTGTGCGTCGTTGACGTGACGAAATCCGCGACGGGCACGGGCGACGGATGCAATCCGGCTGCGACCAAACCGGCGATGTGCGCCATGTCCACCATCAGCGGCGCGCCTATTTCGTCGGCGATCTCGCGGAACTGCGCATACTCCATCGTGCGCGGATATGCGCTGGCGCCCGCGATGATCATTTTCGGTTTATGCTCGCGCGCGAGCCTGTGGACTTCGTCGAAATCGATCAGCTCGGTGTCTTTGCGCACGCCATACGCAAACGCGTTGTAGAGCTTGCCGCTGAAACTAACCTTGGTGCCGTGCGTCAAGTGACCGCCGTGCGCGAGCGACATGCCGAGCACCGGATCGCCCGGCTTCAGCACCGCCATAAAGACGGCCATATTGGCTTGCGCGCCGGCGTGCGCTTGCACGTTGGCGTGATCGGCTCCGAAGAGTTTTTTCAAGCGGTCGATCGCGAGGTTTTCCGCGATGTCCACAAATTCGCAGCCGCCGTAATAGCGTTTGCCCGGATAGCCTTCGGCGTACTTGTCCGTCATGACCGAGCTCATCGCTTCGCGTACGGCCTTGCTCGAATAATTTTCCGATGCGATCAGTTCGAGGTTCTGACGCTGCCGCCGTTCCTCGCCGGCAATCGCCGCAAAGAGTTCCGGATCTTGCGCCTCGATGAGACTGCCCGAACTTGCGATCAAAGCGCTGCGTCTCCGCGCATCAGTTTGCTCAGCACCCAAATCGCGAACGCCGCCATCATTGCTCCGAGCGCCCAAGCCACAATGTTATTGCCTTGACCGCGGACGGCAGCGTAAACGTCCCAAGCGCAGATGATGACCGCTACCGCAAAGATGATCCATAAGCCGCTGCGCGAGCGCGTCATGACGACGCTCCCAGCAGTTCGCGCGGCGTTTGCGCCCCGGTGACTTTTCCGGCTTCGATTGCCTTGAGCGTGCGCGCGCGTTGGGCATCACCGTATTCGAAGAGCTGCTCGACCCGGTGCGCGTGGCGCCCGCCGTCGAACATCGTCGTCAAGAAAATCAAGACGCACCGCTCGATCATCTCCCAACCGGTGAGGCGCTCGGAAAGCGCCAGCACGTTGGCGTCGTTATGACGGCGTGCGAGTTCGGCCGAGAGCGGTTCGAAAACCGCGGCGCATCGTATCCCCGGCACTTTGTTCGCCGCAATCGAGATCCCGATGCTCGACCCGCACACCAGTATTCCGCGCTCGGCTTGTCCCGATGCAACGGCTTCGCCGACGGCGTAACCATATTGCGGATAATCGACCGGGGTGTCGTCGTGCGTTCCGAAATCGAGAATGGTGTGACCGGCATCGCGCAGCGCGAGCGCGATGCGATCCTTGTATTCGAAACCGGCGTGATCGGCTGCAACGGCGATATTCACAAGGGGTACCTTCCAATATGCGGTCGAAACGAGCGCGCCTATGAAGCTGGCTTGCTCGAGCACGGCTTTCGACGTTCAGTTGCGCAGCGGCGATCTCACCCAACTCGAATGGATCGATGCATGCGCGCGCGAGCTCGCAGCCGACGGCGTCGTTTTTGACGTGCGGCATTTTCCGCGCACCGATACGGACTACCTCGCCCAAGTCAAAAAGATGTCCGCCGACCTGGGATTGACCGTGGCGGCGCTGCGCCACGACGGCTTTTTCACGGCCGATTCCACGCATATCGAGCAAGCGCTGGAGATGGCGCTCGCGCTCGGATCGCCGCTCTTGGCCGCACCACTTCCCCCCGCGACCGCGGCGGCGTGGGATTCCGTGCTGGAAAGGCTGGGGGAAGCGGCATCGCTGGCCAAGCGCCACAACGTTACGATCGCGCTGCGAAACCAGCCACATTCTTTTGCCGCGGGTGCGCACGACATGAAGCGCGTTGTAAAAGAAACCGATTCGGCGTGGCTGCGCTACGGGCCGCAGTTCGAAACGCTGGAAGAAGGAAGCGATCCGCGCGAGCTACTGCCCAAGACCGTGTTGGTTTGGCACGATGTGAACGCGGGTGAGAGCAGTGAGGCGAGTGTACGCGATCTGCTGAAAGAGTACCGCGGATTCGTAACGCTCGACGCATCGCAGGGCGACGCTACCGTGGAGACGGCAAAAAAAGCGGTCGACCGCATATGGCGTCTGTCGTATAAGGTGTGAACCTGCTTTCTCGCAGGTGGGTGCGGCCCGGGCGCCGGTTTGGGGCAGGCATCTCGAGCCCGCCGCTCCGTCGTATCCGGAGCTGATGCTCCCTAGGTTTTATCGTTGGCCCAGCACCTGCAATACGTTGCGCGCCATGCGCAGTCGACGGCCTTCACTCTACCACACCTCCTTGCTAAAAGCATCCAAGCCCGTGAAGGGGCGGTATGGCAGTCGTCATCCCCTCACGGGCGCGCTCGGATTTCCGGCTCGCAAAGGCGTACTTGATCCGCGACGGCTCCGAGCGCCGTCTCTTTGACCGATTGGAATCGTCCCCGCGTACGTTCCACCTCAGGCTCGATCGTCGCGGCGACGATCACTTCGATCCGGCAACGGACACGATCGCGTGGGATCCGTACAGCGCGCTGCGCACCACGCACGGCGGAAGACAGTCGCCCGCCCTCGGCCTCGCGCACGAAATCGCGCATGCGGTCGAATCGCCGCGCCGCCAGGCCGAGCTCAGCTCGCGCGTGCGCGCGCGGTACGACAACGACGAAGAAGCGCGCGTCATTCGCGGGAGCGAGCGGCATGCGGCGCGTGTGTTAGGTGAAGGCATCCGTTTCGATCATCGCGGAAGCCTGTACCGCGTCCGCACGCCGGTTTCGCGGTAACCCGGAGCGGGCACAGTCACCTCGAGGTTCCATATGAACGAAACAAAAAACGACGACCTTGAGAAAACCGCCGACGGCGACCCGCTGATCGATCGTGGCACCGCGGATTCGGCGAACGATTCCGTCACCGATCCCGAAGAGGACGATGACGAGAAAGAGGACGACGGCGAAGACGAAGAGGACGAGGAAGACTTAGGTCTCTAGGGGCTGGCACAGCCTGCGAGAAGGAAGCAGTGCGACATGTCCGCGCTCTTCCTCTCCACCTCGGTCCTGGAACTCCCGCTGGTTCATCCGTTTACGATCGCGCGCGGCAGCGAAGTGTCGGCGCGCACGGTCTTGTTTCGTTTGTCTTGGAACGGCCTGGAAGGGCTGGGCGAAACCGCGCCGATCGCGCGCTATAACGAGTCAGCCGAATCCGTCACGGCCTATTTTGCCGAACATGCGCCGCGCGGCGACGATCCATACCTGCTCGACGACTTGCTTAGCGAAGATATTCCGGCCGCGGCGCGCTGCGGGCTCGACGTTGCGCTGCACGATCTTATCGGCAAGGATTGCGGTAAACCGCTCTACCGTCTGCTCGGGCTGAATCCGGCCGAAACTCCGCTGACGTCGTTTACCGTCGGCATCGGCGATCCCGAAACAACGCTGCGCAAAGTCGCGGAGCTCGGCAGCCATCCGGTCATGAAAGTAAAACTCGGCGCGGGTTCACGCACCAGTCAAATCGAGACCATTGAATCGATCCGTTCCAAATACTCCGGCACGATCCGCATCGACGCCAACGAAGGCTGGAGCGCGGAAGAAGCCGCCGCGATTCTGGGCGAGCTGGAACGTTTCGAGATCGAATTCTGCGAGCAGCCGATTCCCGCCGGTCATCCCGAGCAGCTGCGCTACGTGCGCGAGCGCTCGGCGATCCCGATCGTTACCGACGAAGATTCACGCACCGCCGAAGATCTGCCGGCGCTGATCGGTTGCGTCGACGGCATCAACGTCAAACTCGTAAAGACCGGCGGCATCCGCGGCGCGCTCAAAATGATTCACGCCGCGCGCGCGATGAAATTCAAGATCATGATCGGCTGCATGGTCGAAAGCCAGATTCTAGCGACCGCGGCCGCGCAGCTGTCACCACTGGCGGACTGGGCCGACATCGACGGGCCGTTCCTCACCAAAGACGATCCGTTCGCCGGCATCACCTACGAGCGCGGAAAGATCGTGCTGCCGGATGGCCCCGGCTTGGGCGTACGCGAGAAGACCGTTGCGTAGATATGCGATACTCGCACCGGGGCAATTCGCAGAGAATGCGAAGACCGCGCACGGCGTCATCCGTTATTCGAACGACGAAACTGTCGCGATCATCGATCCATCGTGTGCCGGCCAAACCGTACGCGAGGTCGTCCCCTACCTCGACAGCTCCGCGCCCGTAGTCACAAGCGTTGCCGAGGCGTTGCAGCGAAAGCCGACGTCGCTTTTGATTGGCACCGCGCCAAAAGGCGGAAAGCTTCCGCCGGACTGGCGCGCCGAAATCTTGGCGGCGACGGGGGCCGGACTGGAAATCGTTAGCGGCCTACATGACATGCTCGGCGACGATCCGGAGTTCGCCGCCGCGGCGCGGCAGCACAACGTTACGATTTGGGACGTCCGAAAACCGCCCGATGTTCCGCTTTTCAGCGGCTCGGCTTACGACGTGAAGGCGCCGGTTCTGCTCGCGGTCGGCAACGACTGCGCCGTCGGGAAGATGACGGTCATGCTGGAGCTGGCGCGCGCGGCGCGCGAACTGGGATCGAATGCGGAATTCGTTCCCACCGGGCAGACGGGCATCATGATCGCGGGTTGGGGCATCGCCGTCGATCGCGTCATCTCGGACTTTGCAACGGGCGCGAGCGAACAGCTCGTCCTGCAAGCGGCAGCCCGAAACCCTGATTACATTTTGGTTGAAGGTCAGGGAGCGATCAATCACCCGGCTTACGCGCCGGTCACGCTCGCACTGCTTTTCGGCTGCGCTCCCGACGCATTGCTGCTCGTCGCCGACGTCAGGCGATCGAGCATGGAAACCTACGGCACGCCGATGCTGTCGTACGCACGACTCGTCGACATTCACGAGGAGCTCTGCGCAACGGTGAAACCCGCCGGCGTTGTGGGCATCGCCCTCAACACGTTCGGCCTCGAGCAAACCGCGGCCGCAGAAGAAATCGCGCGGGCGCGCGCAGAAACTTCGCTCCCCGCAGACGATGTCGTGCGCAACGGTGCGGCGCGGTTGTGGACAGCCATCGCGCCGAAGCTCGTCAAACGCCACCCTCTCTCCGCAAAGGCAGTCGCATGAATCTGAAGCTTGCCGCCGCACTCCTCACAACCGCACTCCTCTTGAGCGCGTGCACGAAGACCGGAACGGCAAAAGTGGGCGGACGCAACCCGTGGACGATTCCGGGCGAAGTCCGCGTCGGAAACTCCGACGAACCCGACGGACTCAACCCGATGTTCGCGCACACCGATGCGAGCAATCAAATTGACGGCCTGATCCTTGCTTCGCTTCTGAAGTACGACGACAATGGCAACTTCATTCCCGATTTAGCGACCGCAGTGCCAAGTTACGTCAACGGCGGCTTGAGCAAAGACGGCAAAACGATCACCATTCATTTGCGTAAGGGGCTGCGCTGGTCGGATGGCGCGCCGCTCACGTCAAAAGATTGGATGTTCACCTACTCGGCGGTCCGCAATCCCCGCAACAACGTGAAGACGCTCTTCGGCTGGGACGATATCGCTTCGGCGAATGCGCCCGACGATACGACCATCGTGGTTCATCTCGAGCGGCCCAACTCGACGATCATGGGATTGTTCGCGTTTGACGGCGCCGCGTATCCGCCGCTTCCTGCTCACATTCTCGCGGGGCTGCCGGACATCAACCGCGCGCCTTTCAACGGAAAGCCGATCTCGAGCGGGCCGTTCATCTTGCAACAATGGAATCACGGCTCCTCGCTGATCTTCGTGCCCAATCCGTACTACTATCGCGGTCCGCCACACCTGAAGAAAATCGTGTGGAAGATCATTCCGAACACCAGCACGCTCTTTAATGAATTGCAAACGCACGACGTGGACGTGCTGATCGGCGTCAACGAAAACGACATCGCGCATCTGCCTCAGCTTCCCGGCGTCACGGTTATCCAAAAACTGATCGCCAACTGGCGTCACATGGAATTCAACCTGCAGAATCCTATCTTGGCCGATCAGCGGGTGCGTCTGGCAATTGCCGAGGGCGTAAACTGGAAGCGGATCAACGATACGAGCTATCACGGCTATAACCAGCTCGCCGTCAGCGACGTCTTTCCGCTCTCGTGGGCCGCGCCGAACGTTCCGCTCTATCCGTACGATCCGAACGGCGCCAAGAAGCTGCTCGCGCAGGCCGGCTGGACGATGGGATCCGATGGATGGCTGCATAAGGGATCGCAACCGCTGCAGCTCACCATCTCGACCGGAACGAACAAACAAGAAAACATCGAAGCCGAAGTGCAGGTGCAGAGCCAGTTAAAACCGCTCGGCGTCAACCTGCAGATCCGCAATTATCCGGTGAACGTGTTGTTCGCGCCGAGCGGACCGCTCTACACCGGCAAGTACGATATTTCATGGACCGTCGCGATCAACGCGCCGGATCCGGACGACTCCGGCCTCTGGAACAGCAAATACATGCCACCGCACGGCGGAAACACGTCGCACCTGAACGATCCGATCGTCGACCGCGCGTCATCGCAAGCGTTGCTGACGTTCGATCATGCGGCGCGTAAAAAGCTCTACCAGCAGGAAGAGGAGCGCATTCACCAACTGGTGCCCAGCGTTTTCTTCTACTGGGAAAACGAGTATACGGCCGTCAACAGCGACATGAAAAACCTCAAGCCGGCCGCGTTCGTGCAAGATACCTGGAACGCTTGGGACTGGCAGATATAGCACTCGCAGTTGCCTACGCCGCGAACGAGACTGCGCGGCTGACGTTCGAACCCGCGCGCGAAGGCGTGCTGAGCTGGAACACGTTCGCCGACCGCGGCTCGATCGAGTTTCGCCTGTTGCGCGCGCACGCGCCGGCCACCGAATGGCTACCGCACGCCGAATGGACGACCGACGGACGCAAGTCTTTCAGCACGGAGCATGCCGACGTCGCGGTTGACGTCGACGTGATTCGCAGCGCCCAGCCGTTCGACGGCATCGAAGTGCGCGCGCCGGGCGTCGACTTCAACGCAGTGTACTTTGCTACGCCCGAACATACCGTGCCGTCGCTGCCTTACGCGGCACCCGCGCGTATTCTCGACGTTCCCGCGCGATCGCAATTTGGCGAGCATGGTGAGCGCGGCTGGTGCAGTCCGACAGCGCTCTCGATGCTGAACGCCTATCACGGTTTGGATTTCGACGCCGCCACAACCGCGCGCGCCGTCTTCGATCGCGCGTACAACGGCACCGGCAACTGGTCGTTTAACGTCGCGTTCAGCGGCAGCTTGGGACTGCGCGCCGCCGTCGCGTACTTGCGCAACCTCGATCACGCCGCGCGCTTCATCGACGCCGGCATTCCGATCGCCATTTCCTATAGTTGGAAAGGCGACGAATTGCCGGGCGCGCCGCTGGAACACTCCGACGGTCACCTTTCCGTGCTCTGCGGGTTTACCGCAAATGGCGACTGCGCGATGAACGACCCGGCCGCGCCCAACGTGCGTGTCGTGTATCCGCGCGGCGCGATTGAAAGGATTTGGCAGCGCAACAACGGCGTCGCTTACGCCGTCGCGCCGGCCGGTCTCGATTTCGTTTCCATCGTTAACTCGTAATGCAGCCGCAAGATCGTCTTTCCGGCGTCTCTGCTAGCGATGCCCCGCTGCAGATCGCGCTCGTCGAACCTGAGATTCCGCCGAACACGGGCAACGTCGCGCGCCTATGCGCGGCCACCGGCTGCGCGTTACATCTGGTCGAACCGTTGGGGTTCAGCATCGACGACCGCGAGCTCAAGCGTGCCGGGCTTGACTACTGGGAGCACTTAAGCATAACCCTGCATCCCAGCCTCGACGCATTCTTAGCCGCGACGTCCGGTTCGCGACGCTGGTATTTTTCGACGCGCGCGTCGCTCGCGTATACGAGCGCCGAGTTTGCGCGCGGCGACATTCTCGTTTTCGGAAAAGAGACCAAAGGGCTGCCGGGCGAACTGCTCGCGCGCGATCCCGATCATTGCCTGCGGATACCAATGCGGCCGGGAAGCGTTCGCAGCATCAATTTGTCAACGGCAGTAGGCATCGCGACTTACGCCGCTTTGGAACGCATTGGCTTTCCGGGTTTGCAATGAGCGCGAAAACTTTGAACGCCATCCACTCCGAAGTCGTCGCGTGCACGAAATGCCGCGAGCTGCGCCGCTACTGCGCGCAAGTCGCCACCGAAAAGAAACGCGCGTATCGCGACATGACGTACTGGGGAAAGCCCGTTCCCGGCTTCGGCGATCCGCACGCGCGCGTCTTGCTCGTGGGCCTCGCGCCCGGCGCGCACGGAAGTAACCGCACCGGGCGACCCTTCACGGGCGACGCGTCGGGCAACTTTCTCTATCCGGCGCTGCATCGCGCCGGCTTCGCAAATAAAGCGTCGGGTTTGCATGTGGACGATGGCCTGGAATTGCAGGACTGCTTCATTACTGCCGCACTGCGCTGCGCGCCGCCACAAAACAAACCGACGCCGGCACAGTTGCGCAAGTGTTTTCCCTATCTCGTGCGCGAGTTCGAGGCGCTCGATCGCCTGCGCGTCGTCATCGGCCTCGGCGCGATCGGAACGAAAGCCGCGATTGAAGCGCTCGCAGCTGCCGGCTATTCGCTCTCGACTAAAGGCTGGCGCTTTGGACACGGCGCGGAGTTGACGGCAACCAAAGACGAACGCACTGTCACGTTGATCTCGTCATTTCATCCGAGCCGTCAAAACACGAACACGGGAAAACTCACGCGCCCCATGTTCGACGCGATCTTCACTCGCGCTAAAAACATCTTGCGGCGGGATATATCCTAACGCGGGCAAAACGTCCGGTCGCCTTTCATGGGCCGCCAACATGAGACGGATCACAATTGGCTCCGCACTTCACAGCGAAGGCATCAAATACGGCGCTGAGACATGGGCGCGGCAGCGAGAGGACGCGGCTTTGGTAACGCAAAGCAGTCTCAACTATCGTGAAAAGTCTTAGTGCCTGTCGGCAAACACATAATTTCCACGATTTCTCCGACACCGAGCGGCCGAACCCGATTTTCTGTTCCGATACCACTCAAACCCCGGGATGCTAGACTGGTAATTCTCCTGTGTGGCTGGTATTGACCGTTATTCCGTTGCCATCAGGATCGGCCAACCGGAAGTAGTAGTGACCAAAAAATTGGTCTGGAGCAATTTCATCTACCGACAATCCATTTTCCATTAGAGCCGTCCTATACAGTTCCAGATCGCTCCGAGATTTGCTGTCAATCATCAAGTCGAGTCGTTCGTTAGAAAAATCTCCGCGCTGGCCAAGTTGGCTAGGACTTAGTGAAAATGGCAATTCATCATTTTTATTGAAAAGCAAAATGTGTGTTCCGCCTCGCAATTCGATGATCGCTACATCCGAGAATATCCCAATTGGGCGCAAACCAAACTTTGTATAAAATTGATAACTAATATTAATATCATTAACCTTCATGACAAAATGTCCGAAGGCTGCTGCGGGTAAATTGTTGCTCATATTTCTCTAGCTCCGCTTTAGAAAGTTTCCGATTGCGGCACCCCCGGCGAAGGTAATCCGNNGGTAAATTGTTGTTCATATTTCTGTTACTCCTCTTCAGAAAAATCGCCATCGCTTAGTTGTAGCAAAGCCATAAGAGGGAAATTTACGTTACGGAAATGTTGCGGTTATCCCGCGATCTAACTTACAAGCGACCGGGCATCTCGAGATCGGCGTACTAAGCTTTGGGCGGGACGGTCCGGAGCGAAAGATCGCTCACGAGCTGATCGGGGACGGGAGACGGCGCGTCCATCATAACGTCGCGCATCAGCTGATTCTTCGGAAACGCGATGACGTCGCGAATGCTNNGAGCGCCATGCCGCCGTGAGGCGGCGCGCCGTAGTCGAGCGCCCGTAAGAAGAATCCGAAGCGATCGTCGACTTGTTCTGGCGTGAGGCCTAGCATCGCGAAGATCTTGCGCTGGTATTCGGCCTTGTGAATGCGGATCGAACCGCTTCCCAATTCGAAGCCGTTGAGGACCATGTCGTAGTGTTGCGCGCGCATGCGCAGCGGATCGGAATCGAGCAGCGCCCACTGATCGTCCGCGGGCGCCGTGAACGGATGGTGCGCCGGGGCCGGTTGGCCCGTGGCTTCGTCCGCTTCGAAGAGCGGAAAGTCGGTGATCCAAGCAAACGAGAACGTGTTTGGATCGCGCAGTCCGGCGCGCTCGGCCACGACGTTGCGCATCTTTCCCGCTGCGCCCAGCGCAGCCGCCGTTGCGTCGGCGAACAGCAAGATCGCATCGCCTGTTTCGGATTGCGTGCGTTCGCGCAGTTTCCCGGCCGCTTCTTCGTCGATGAACTTTGAAGCGGAACTCTTCACGCCGTCGGCGCCCAGCGCGACCCAGACCATGCCCTTCGCCCCGTTTTGCTTGGCGATCTCGACGATCGCGTCGAAGTCTCGGCGCGAGAGCGAGGCGCCGCCGGGATAGCGCAGCGCGACGATCGCGCCGTTCGAGTCAATGACCGACTTAAAGATCGCGAACTCCGTCTGCGCGAAAACGTCGTTGACGCGCCGCAATTCCAACCCGAAGCGCAAGTCGGGCTTGTCGCTTCCGTACGTTTCCATCGCTTGCGCGTGAGTTAGGCGCGGAAATGGCGCCAGTTCCACACCGAGCGCCTCGCGCCAAACGTGGCGCATGCACGACTCCATGATCTCGATCACTTCTTCTTGCGTGCAAAACGNNGCGATCTGCATGTAGCGCCCAAAGCCCGCGACCATCAGCAGTTGTTTCAACAATTGCGGCGACTGCGGCAGCGCGTAGAACGATCCCGGATGGAGGCGGCTCGGCACTAAGAAGTCGCGCGCACCTTCGGGCGTCGACTTGATGAGCATCGGCGTTTCGATCTCGAGGAATCCGCGCTCGTCGAAAAAGTCGCGCATCGCTTTGATCATCTTGTGGCGCAAGGCGATGTTGCGCTGCAGCGGCGCGCGCCGCAGATCGAGGTAACGGTACTGCATACGCAGGGTCTCGTCGACGTCGTCGTCTTTGTTGACTTGGAACGGCGGCACCGCCGAACGGTTGATGACTTCGAGCTCGTCGACCGCGACCTCGATCTCCCCGGTCGGCAGCTTCGCGTTCTCGGTACCCGCCGGACGGCGGCGGACGGTCCCGCGCACGCGGATCACGTCCTCGTGCCGCAGGCGCTCGGCTTCGCTGAAGCTGGCTCCCTGCGGATCGAACACGATCTGCGTGATGCCGTCGCGATCGCGCAGGTCGGCAAAGATCAAGCCGCCGTGATCTCGCCGGACGTTCACCCAGCCGGCCAGTTCGACGACTGCCTTTTCGTCATTTGCGCGCAATGCGCCGCAAGAATATTTCATAATGCGCTCTTGATTCCGGAAACGTAATAGTACTGCTGGATCAGGCTGCGCGCAAACTTCGACTGCCCGGCCCGTTTGTCGAAGTACCCCAGAAGCCACGGCATCTTGGTGAGCGCCGAGTGCAGCCCCAGAGAAACCGGCGTCATGCCGAGGTTGGCCATCACCTTGAAATCGGGATGCTTGCGATAAAAGCGCACCGTTGAACGACCGGCCAGCTTCATCTTCTCGACTTGGTCCTCATGGCCGACGTCTTGCCAGTGATAGTTCACCGCGCGCGGTTCATAGAGAATCGTGATGCCGGCTTTTTGCAGGCGGTACCCCAGCTCCAGGTCTTCGTGTCCGTATCCGGTGAACGATTCGTCGAAGGAGCCGACGCGCAACAGGTCGTCGCGCCGGACCGATGCATTGCCGGTCAAAAAGTACAGCCAACTCAACCGCTTGCGGCCCGGCGGATGCAGCGCGCCTCTTTTTTCGGGGTGATCGCGCTTCTCTTCGTAATCTTCGAACGACCGCACTTGCACTTCGAGGCCGACAACGGCGATATCGCGTTCCTTGCGGTGATGGTCGAGATGGCGCGTGAGCAAGTCGGGCGACGCCACGATGTCCGAGTCGTTGAAGAGCACGACCGGGCTCCGCGCGCGCGCGATGCCGGCGTTGCGCGCCATCGCGCGACCGGAGTATGCGCCGGGCAGGTGCTCCACATTGGGATGAAGTTCGTGTACGCCCGCCATATACTCCGCGGTGCCGTCGTTGGAGTTGGAATCGCAGACGAGCACCTCAAAACTCTCCGCGGGAAGATCTTGCGCGAGCAGCGATGGAATAACGTGGCGCAGCGTTTCGATCCGGTTGTACGTTGGCACGACGACGGAAATCTCAGGCACGCGCACCGAGCAGTTTCTCGACGCCTTGCAGCACGTCGTTTCGCAGCTGCGCGAGCGATCCGGGGTTTTCGTCGCGGGGCTTGCGCACCAGCACGCTCGGCACCTTATACGGCGACCATTCTTGTGAGTTCAAGTGGAAGTAGCGGTGTTCGAAAACAACGAGTGTCGGCCTGCGCATCGCGCTTGCGACGTGAGTCGCGCCCGTGTCCACCGTCACCACCACGCGCGCCCGTTCAAAAACCGCAGCCCAGCGATGAAACGGCAGCCCGCCAAGCACGATGTCGGCCGCTCGAGTCTCCGAGATCGCCGCGACGTACCGATCGCAGTCGGGCGCATACGTCACCACGATCGGAAGATCGAAGCGGTGCAGGTCGCCGAGCAGCTGCAGCGTGGATTCGAGCGTGCTGCCGTCGTTAAACCACCGTTTTCCTAAGTGAAAGACAATCGGATCCTCCGGGACGAACGCGACCGCGGCCCGATCTTCATCCGTAATGTCCAAACGCAAACGTTCGACGCGCTGCTTTGCGCCTCCAAGCGCGACCAAATCGAGCAGCTGATCGACTTCGTGCCGAACGCGCCGGCCCGGATCCTTTTCGCTTAACCGGGGGTCGGCTTCCGACGTCATCAGCACGTTAACGAACCGGCGCAACGTCAAACGCAGCAGATAGCGCCGTTCATAAGTATATCCTACGCGCGTATGTGCGTGCGTACCACCGGCGATTGCCAGGTCGGATGCAAGTGGCGCAAGCGCGATCGCCAGATCGGCGCGGCCGCGAAAGGTTGCGCCGAACAGCGCGGGCTGCATGCCGCTGGGAAAGTCCAGGAGTTCGTCGGCGTCGGTATTCCTTTCCATGATGACGCGGTTGTACGAGCTGCAGACCATCGTCACGTGAGCGTCGGGGAACGAAGCGCGCACCGTTGCAATCGCGGGTGTCGAAAGGATCAGATCGCCGATCCGGTCGGTGCGGACGAGCACGATCCGCTTCATGAAGCGGCCTGCCGCGCACGCTCCAGCTCTTCGAAGTACGCCTCCGCCGCCAGTTTGCGCGCCGCTCGCAACTCGCGCCCGGTCAACGGGCGATCGCCGCTCAGCGAACCCAAACTCAATCGCAACCGCCTCGCCGCTCCGGTTACGCGCGTCCAGCCGTGCAGTAAACGCTGCACGGGGTTATCGCCGGTCGCCAAATACGTGCGCCAGTGCGGGTGCAGCTTCGCCAGCTGCACGGCAGTGCGCGCCTGCGCGCGAGCTTGCCGCAGCATTTTTTCCACGTCTGCCGCCCGCGGGCGCGGTTTATAATGATAGACGAGCGCGCGCGGATTAAAGACCGCTTTCACACCGGCGAACCGCAAGCGCAATCCGACGTCGATATCTTCCCAGCCGTACTCGGCAAAATCTTCGTTGAAGCCGCCCACAGCGCGGAGCGTAGCGAGCGGCACCGAGACGTTGGTCGTCCAAAAATAATTGCCGCTGTAATTGCGCAAGCTCCAGACGGGCAGCGGTAAATCGTCGAAGTTCTCGACATTGATGGCGCCGCCGCGAACGATGGCGCGCGGACGACGCTCGTGGCCGCGCAGATGCTCTTGCACGAAATTCGGAAGCGGCAGCACGTCGTCGTCGATCAGTATGATGCGCTCGCCCGTCGAGCGCGCGAGTCCGGAATTCCGAGCCTTCGCCAAGCCGCCGTTGGGTCTGCTCACAACGGTGAACGGACACGTCGCGCGCGCTTGCGCCGCGGCAATCACGGCCGGCGTATCGTCGGTCGAGCCGTCGTTCACGAGCACGACTTCGTACTCCGCAGGCGAAACGGTCTGTTCGAAGCACGCGTCGAGAACGCGGCCCAGCAAATGCGCGCGGTTGTACGTGCAGAGCTGGATCGTCGCCTTCATGCAGCTGCGGACGCGCCGGTCAGCGACTCGATCGCGGCTATGATACGCGGCACGTCGAGATTGGCGATGCACGCATAGTCCGGGCACGTTTCTTTGCGTTCACCCGGACGGCACGGATAGGTCGCGCGTACGATCGCCGTGCGCTCGCCCAGCGGCGCCCAGCGATCCGGCGTATCGGTTTGAAACGGATAGATGCCTACGGTCGGCGCGCCGCATGCCGCGGCGACGTGCATCGCGCCGGTCGTCACGCCCGCGAAAAATGCCGAGCGCCGCGCGATGGCACCGAACGAACCGATCGTGGTTTTTCCGGCGATGGAGAAACCGCCGCCCCGCACCACGATGCCTTCGACGATGTCGCGATCGTCCTCGCTGCCGCTCACCAGCACCGGCAGATTAAATCGCGCGGCGATCTCGCGCACGAGATTCGCCCATCCTTCGAGCGGCCAGATACCGCGCTCGCTCGCGATCGCGTTAGCAGGATGCACGAGCGCAAATCCGCTGTGCCCCAGCCCGAGTTCGGCGCAAAGTGCTTCTGCCTCGCGTTCGTCTTGTTCCGACGGCTCGAAGCGCAGCACAGGCTTATCGGGGGGCACGACCTCGAGCGCCCGCGCGTAGTCAAGCAGAATCTGCGACCAATGCGTCGTGATGTCGCCCTGTTCGCTCCGGACCGCAATCCGTTGCGTGAAGCGCCAAGAATAGAGCCGGTTCGCCTGCCCGACGCGTACGGGAATCTTCGCGAGCTGCGGTACGCGCGCCGTGTGCGGCGTCGCCCACGTCACGATCGCGGCGTCGTACCCGCGCTGCCCCAGCGATTCGGCGAGCGCGCGTTCGTCGCGGCCGTCGTCGATAAGCACGGCATCCAAAACGGGCACGCGTTCGAGCGCCGGCCGGTGCGCCGGCAGCGTCAGGGCGTCGACGATTTCATAGCGCTGTTTCAGAGCATCCGCAACGATCGCCGCCATGAGCGAATCGCCGATTCCGCCGCCCGCGCAATACACCAGCGCCCGCATCCGCTAGGCCTTCGATTTCAACGCGCGCGCGAGTTCGACGGTGTAGATGCCGTCGAGCAGCTGCGAGCGCGCGAGTGCGCGCAACGGGGCGGGCTTGCGCTCGTCGGTCGCGATTCCCGCATAGAGCGGCAGCATCCGTTCGAGCACGCGCGCGCGCAACATGTTCGCCGGATGCGCGCCCGTCGCCGAGCGCACGCGCAAACTCGAATCTTTCTGCACGAAACGCACGGCCATGCGCGCCTTCTCCAGCGCTTTGCGCATCTCCGACTCCAGCGACGCCTCGCCCGGCGGCTTGATGTGCCAAATGTACGCGCCCCACGCGAACTTCGATCGCAAACCGGCCCGGCTTAGGCGAACGCCGAGCTCGGTGTCTTCCCAGCCGTACAGATGGAACTGCTCGTCGAACCCTTGCGTGGCCCGTAACGCCGTTCGCGGAATGGAAACGTTGCATGTGCAGAGCGCCGCGCGCGAATAGTTGGAAAGCACCGGTTTGGGACGCTCGTGATACGACGGCACGTTCACGATTGGTCCGTTGACGATCAGATTGCTCGTCTCGTGCGCTGCGTCGTGAGCCGCCAGCCAGCCGGGCGGCGCGTAGACGTCGTCGTCGCAAAAGGCGACCAAATGGCCCTTCGCAACGTTGATGCCGCGGTTGCGTGCGGCGCCGCGATTGGGCCGCTCCTCAAAAACGTAGACGACCTCGAATGCCTGCTGGGTGCGCGCACGCTCGACGACCTGTGTCGTCGCATCGGTTGAGCCGTTGTCGACGACGATCACCTCGAACGACGGCGCCCCAATCTGTTTGCCGAGCGACTCCAGCGCGCGATCCAGATACTCGGCGCGATCTTTGGTCGCGATGATGACCGACATCCGCATGCTAAGCCTGCATCTCCAAAAGACTGCGCGCCATCCGGCGTGCGGCGCCGGCATGGTCGGCGTACAATTCGCGCAGTGCCTCCGACGACCCGGACAGGCGCGGTTTATCTCCCCATAACTCAAGCGCTTCGCGAGCGACGCGCCCCGGAGTCAGCGTGCCGTGCAATTCGCGCACGATCTCGCGATTCGCATCGATGTTCGGCTGCGTGTGAAAACGGAAACGGCGCGCGACCGCGGTCACGACGATCTGTTTCAAACGCCGTCCCGCAAACGGAATGCGGTCGAGATACGTGAGCGGGCCGTTTATGGCGACGATCTCCGCCATATTGATCGGCGTGCATGACAATACCGGCGCTCCGATCGCCGCCAGCTCGATCACTTTCGTGCCGGGAATCGTCACGGTCAAACGCGCACGCGCGGCGACAGCCAGCGAATTGCGCAGGATGGGAAATGTTTGCGTGCCGTCGAGTGATGCCAGCGCGGGTCCGTCGGGCGATTCGATCATTCGTCCGCGTTGGGAATACATGCGAGCGTCGCCGCCGGCTTCGACCGCCGAACGAACGGCTGCATTCGTGGTGAACGGTGAAATGCCGAACGCGATCGGCATGGCCGGATCTTCGCGGCGGATCGCGAGCGCCGCGGTGAAGAAAAACGGAATCAGTTGCTCGACTTCGTAGCGGCGCGATCCCGGCATAAACAGGATTCCGTCCGCCGGTGCGCCCGGTTCGGCTTCCGCCGAAGCTTCGGCGAGGGCGCCGTCGATCGCGAGGTTCCCGCTCACGGTAATGCGCTTGGGATCGAGTCCGTCTGCAATCAGCGCCGCCGCATTCTTGGCATCGACCGCAAAGGCTCGCTCGGTAAAGCGCGCGTACTTGCGGCGCGTGAAGCGATAGGTCGCAAACTTTCCGCCGGTTTTGCGGTGCAGGCGCGCCGCGTGCATCAAGTCCCCTCCGAGATAAAGCGTGACGTCGACCCGCTCGGGCAACCCGGCGATAGGCCGGCCCAGGATCGTCTTCAGATACGTTTTCGCATCGTAGACGTGGGCCTGCGGAAAGAGGGCACGCACGAACTCGGGTTCCGCGCCGGTCGCGAAATCGTCGGGCACGTAGCAGACGTGCACCTCGGCGGCCGGCTCCAAAGCATAGAGCTCGCGCAGCAGCGGCCGCAGCCAGCCGGCGGTTTCACCCGGGCCGTTACAGGTAATGGCGATTTTCACTCGCCGTAAGACTTCAATATGCGAGCGATGAGATCTGTCGTGCTGACGCCTTCAACGTGTGGAGCGAGTTTGATGACGCCGCCGTGCTGCAGAACCACGTCCCGCTCGGGCAGTTCTTCTTCCCGGTACTGAGAGCTTTTCACGTGCACGTCCGGACGAAGCTTGTCGATCAGCACTTCGGGCGTGCGCTCGCTGAACCCGACGACTGCATCCACGCTGCGCAGCGCGCTCAGCACGCGCGCGCGATCCGCGAACGGCACGATCGGCCGAGCCGGTCCTTTGATGCGCCGCACCGAGTCATCTTCGTTCAAACCGACGATCAGTGCATCGCCTTGCTCGCGCGCCCACGCCAGATACTCCACATGGCCCGCATGCAAAACGTCAAAACATCCGTTGGTGAAGACGACGCGCTTGCCCGCCGCGCGTTGCTCCTCACGCCACGCCAAGGCGTCATCGAGGGTCAAGTGGTCCGCTCCATGAGCGCGACGATCTCGGCGGCGGAAGCCGTCGCCGTTCCCAGTTTTTCGACGACCGCGCCGGCTGCAAAATTCGCGAGCTGCAGCGCGAGTTCGATCGGCGCGCCCGCCGCGAGCCCAAGCGAGAGCACCGCGGTCACCGTATCGCCCGCACCGCTGACGTCGTAAACGGTGCGCGCCACCGACGGAATATGCAACTTCTCGCCATCGCGGCCCAGCAATGACATGCCGTGTTCGCCGCGCGTAATCACGACGTAACGGCAGCGCAGCTCGCGCAGCAACGACTCGCCCGCGCGCTCGAGTGATGCGTCCGACCGGATCGCGATGCCCGTAGCCTGTTCGGCTTCTTGCGCGTTGGGCGCGACGCACGTGACGCCGGCAAAGAGTTCGAGGTTTTGCGGTTTGGGATCGGCGACGACGATCGGACACGCCAGCGCCGCTTCGACGAGGTCGCGCGAGAAAAGCCCTTTGGCGTAATCGCTCAGGACCACTGCGTCGGCCGCGGCCGCCTCGCGCGCCACGATTTTCGCAAGTTTCAAACGATCGGCCGGGTCGAGCGGAGAGGTCGCTTCCCAATCCGCGCGCACGACCTGCTGGTTGTGCGCGACGACTCGCGTTTTGCGCGTCGTCGGGCGGTCTGAAATCGTCACCAGGCCCTCGCTGCCGATGCCTTCGTCGGCCAGCAAATCCGTGACGAAATGCGCGAAGCCGTCGGCGCCGACCGCGCCCACGAACGTCACCTTTGCGCCCAGTGCGCGCAAGTTATTGGCGACGTTCCCCGCGCCGCCCAGCGTGAACGAGTGATCGCTAACGGCAACGACGGGCACCGGCGCTTCGGGCGAAATGCGCGAGACGCTGCCCCAAATCCATTCGTCGACCATGACGTCGCCGACCACGAGCACGCGCCGTTCGCGCATCCGTTCGAAAAGTGTGCGCGCGTCGGGAGGCGCCAGCATTTGCCCTAGACCTCGAAGATCATGCGCTGTTCGACGAGATCGCAGACGATATGCGCCATCGTCTGATGGACCTCTTGCACGATCGCGGAGTATCCGTCGGGGCCGAGCAGCACTAAATCGGCGGTGCGGCCGGCATCGCCGCCGCCGTTTCCGGTAAATGCGACCGTCACCGCGTCGCGCCGTTTGGCTTCTTCCAGCGCGAGCACGATATTTTTGGAACTGCCGCTCGTCGTCATCGCGATGACCACGTCGCCGGCTTGTACGAACGCTTCGACTTGGCGCGCGAAGACGTAATCGTAACCGAAGTCGTTGCCGATCGCGGTCAGCGCCGACGTGTTCACGCTGAGCGCTTCGCTATGGAGTCCCGGGCGCTCGCGCAAAAAGCGTCCGCTCAACTCGGCCGCCATGTGCTGCGCCTCCGCCGCGCTGCCGCCGTTGCCCATCCACAAGACTTTGTTGCCGCGGCGCAGCGCCTTCACGATCGCATCGGAGATAGCTTCTACTTGTCCGCGATAATGTGGTGCGTCTAAGATTCCGCGCCGGTCGGCGATCAGCTCGTCGTAACCGCGGCGCGCGCGGACGTCTATGGTTCGATCCAAAAGAGTTCCTGGCCGAGCGAAACGAGTTCGCCGTTCTCGGGAACGATGCGCGTCACGATGCCCGAATAGTCGCTGGTGATCTCGTTGAAAAGTTTCATGGCTTCGAGAATGCAAAGAACCTGGCCGGCTTCGACGCGATCGCCCTCTTTGACAAAAGACTCCGTATCGGGCGCGGCCGAGCGGTAAAAGACGCCGACGAGGGGCGCGGTCACCTTTTTGACGTTGGCGGATGCGGCCGGCGCCGAAGATGCCGCTGCAGGCACGCCCGCGGCCGGTGCGGGCGCCGGAACTGCCGCGACGGGGGCTCCCGGCTCGCGCCGGACCAATTCGAAAATCGCGTCGCCCACCTTGACCTTGAGCGCGTCGAGATCGTTTTCGTGCATGATCTCGAGCAATTCTTTGAGGGTCTGCTGCTCGTCCATTACTCCCTCATTTCACCGAGGGCCTCAAGAGTATCTTTTCCGAAGGGCAGGGGCCGGTCCGTACGCGTCACCAGGTCGCGTAAAACGATCTGTCCTTCGGCCAATTCTTGCTCGCCCAGGATGAGCGCATAACGCGCGTTGTTGCGGTCGGCGAGCTTTAACTGCGCGAGCAGTTTCCGGTCTCCATAGTCGATGAAGATCGGCCAGCCGCTCGTGCGCCGGAGCGCGGCCACCAATGGCAGCAACGCTTGCAACGCTTGCGCTCCGATCGCAATCGCCTGCACGCCTTCGCGGCGCGCTTCCTCGTTGGTGCCGGCGGATTCGACCGCCCATAAGAAACGCTCCAGCCCGAGCGCGAAACCCACAGCGGGAACATCGGGTCCGCCCAGCGATGCGACCAGTCCGTCGTACCGTCCGCCCGCGCAGATCGTATTCTGCGCCCCGAGCGCGTCGGAGCGAAACTCGAAAACGGTGCGCGTGTAGTAATCCAAACCGCGTACGATGTGTGAATCGGCTTCGTACGCTACGCCGTCGGCATCGAGCGCGCGTTTGACCCCGTCGAAATGGGCGCGGCATTCCGGGCACAAGAAATCCTCGAACGCGGGCGCGCTCGCGACGAGCTCGCGATCTTCAGAAGCCTTGCTGTCCAAGACACGCAGCGGATTGCGCTCGAGGCGGCGCTGCGAGTCGGCGCTGAGCGAGTCGCGATGCGGCAAAAAATGCGCGCGCAAAGCGTCGCGGTATTTGGGGCGGCAGTTTTCGTCGCCAATCGAGTTGAGCTTCAGCGTAACGCCTGCGATCTTGTAGGCTTGCAGCAGATCCCAAGCCAGCGAGATCACTTCCGCGTCGGCTTCCGGCTGCGCGAACCCGGCGCACTCGATACCGAACTGATGCGACTGGCGGTAGCGTCCGGCTTGCGGACGCTCGTACCGAAAGATTGGGCCCAAATAGTACAGCCGCTGCGGTCCTTCGGTGAAGAGGCCGTGCTGCAGCGCGGCGCGCACGACGGGGGCCGTCCATTCCGGCCGCAGCGTCATGCTGCGGCCGCCCTTGTCGTCGAATGTGTACATTTCCTTTTCGACGATGTCGCTTGTCTCGCCGACTCCGCGCACAAAAAGCTCGGTCGATTCGAAGATGGGTGTGCGAATCTCGCCGTAGCCGTAACTGCGGGTCAGCGTGTGAACGTGTGCTTCGAGCTCTTGCCAGCGGCCTGACTGCGGCGGAAAAATATCTTGCGTGCCGCGCGGCGCCGCGAGCTTCGAAGGCATGGCGCAGTCTTTAAAAGGCGCTCGGGCCGGACCTGCCCCTAGCGTTCGGCGCCGCGGAACGTGATTGAGGAATCGTGGTCAGCGCGATCGTCGTCAACGCCGCCGCGATTTTGCTCGAAAGCGTGCCGTTCATTCTCGCCGGAGCGATCTGCGCGCGAATTCCGCTGCGCTTGGGGCGGCGGATTGTTCCATATCTGGGCTGCGGATGCGGCGCGGGACCCTCGGCGCGTTCGCTTCCCGCGTTTGCCGCCGCGTGGATCGTCTTCGGTCCGCTGGTCGCAGCCGCTCGTCTTGGAGCGGCAGTCGCGGTCGAAAAGCTCGCCGGCAAGAACCGGTGCGAAGCTCACGACGATTCAATCCTCGGCGAACTGCGCGCCATCGTCCCCTTTGCGCTAGGCGGTGCCGCGCTGCTTCCGCTGATGCCGGCGATTGCGGGCGCGCATCTCCCGGTTGCCGCGGTCGCTGTAACCGCAGCGCTTACGGCGTTCGTCACGTCGCCGTGCGCTCTCGGTACGATCGGCGTGGCCGCGATCGCGCGCGGGATCGCCCCAGCCGCCGCGGCGGCGTTTCTCGGCGTCGCCGGCATTTTCGATCTCCGCGCTTGGTCGCGCCGGTCGGAGCAGTGCGCCGGCCACGACTGCATCGCGTACGCGCTCGCGTTTGCGGCGTGCGCGCTCGCGGCGGTTCGCGGAGGCGGAACGCTGGTCAATCCGCGATTCACACCGGCGCTCTGGATCTGCGCGATCGCGTGCGGTTATCTCGCGCACCGTTACCGCACGCACGCGCGGCCGGCATTGCGAATCGGGCCGGCGATCATGCTTGCAGGGTGCGTCCTGGGTTCGCCCGCGCCGGTATATTACGCGACGCAAACGACGCTCGCCGGCGCGTTTCCCGGCGAGCGGATCGATTTTACCGGCGCGGTGGTGCGGTCGGGAAACAAGACCGCGCTCGTGCGTTACGCGATAGCGTGCTGCCGCGCAGACGCCGCGCCCATCTCGATTCGTTTGGATACATCCGCCGCCGTTCGTTCAGGCTGGGCGCGTGCGTGGGGCACGCTCGTACTGCGCGATGGAGAACTGCGTTTGCATGCCGGCAAGATCGAGCCGGTGCAGGCGCCGGCGGATCCGTTCGTCTACCGCTAAGTGCGAACCCGCGCTTCCAGTAACTCCACGGGAATGCCGTTGGGATCTTCCACGAAAGCGAGTGCGCCGGCTCCGCTCGGCGACTTCTTCACGTCTTTGACGATCTTCACGCCCTGCTCTCGCAGCTGCGCGATGAAGGGCTCGAGCTTGCCGTCGATCTCGAGCGCTAGGTGTTCGTAACGGTTTCCGACTTCGTAAGGCGGGTGATCTTCGAGATCGTAGACGAGCTCGATATAGGCGTTCCAGTCGTTGCCGACAAAGGCCATGTCCGCGTTGCCCGGATAATGCAGCGGACCTTCGAGCAGCTTCAGCCCGAGTTTCTTGGTATAGAAGTCGATCGATTCTTGCATGTCGTTGACGAAAATCGATGTGTGCAGGTAGCGAGCCATTCCAGTTCTCCTAGTGCAGAAAGTAGCGGTGGCTGGAAAAGACGAGCGATACGCCGAGGCGATCGGCCGCCGCGATCACTTCGGAGTCGCGCATCGAACCGCCCGGCGCGATAACCGCCGTACAGCCGGCCTCCGCCGCGGCCTCAAGGCCATCGGCAAATGGAAAGAATCCGTCGCTGGCGCAGGCCGCGCCGCGCGCGCGCTTAGCAGCGCGCATCCCTGCGATCTGCACGGCGCTCACGCGATTGGTTTGGCCGGCGCAAATACCCCGCGTGACGCCATCCTTGACGATCACGACGCCGTTGCTTTTTACGTGACGCACGACGTCCCAAGCCAGGGCCAAGTCGTGCCATTCCTGCTCGAGCGGACGGCGCGCGCTGACGACTTTCCACGACTCGGGCGCAAACCCGGGGTCTTCCTCTTCGGCGAGCACGCCGCCGAGCGCGCTGCGCAACTGCAATCCGCGCTGTAACGCATCGGGCATCTCCGGCGCGTAGCGCATGATGCGCAAGTTTTTCTTCTTTTTCAGCAGCTCCAGCGCGTCGGAAGCGAAATCCGGAGCCGCGACGATCTCCAGGAAAAACGGCGCGATCGTTTTTGCAGCGGATCCATCGATCGTGCGATCCGCCGCCAAAATTCCGCCGTAGGCTGAAACCGGATCCGCAGCCAGCGCTTCGCCGGCGGCTTTGTCGACGGTCGAACGCTGCGCAACGCCGCACGGCACGGTATGTTTGACGATCGCGGCGCGCGCGAATCGCTCGCGCTCCGAGCCAAATTCGGCGCCGAGCGGCGCGCGCGAGAGCAGCCGCAGCGTCGCATCGAGGTCGAGCAGGTTATTGTAGCTGAGCGCTTTGCCGTGCAGCTGCTCGGGAACGCGCGAAGACTCCAGGTAAAATGCCGCGCGCAGCTGCGGATTTTCGCCGTAGCGGAGCTGCTGCGCGAGCGGCATGGCTACGGTCAGCGCCCCGGGCAGTTCGGCTTGCTCCGATCCAGACTGCGATCCCAGTTGACGTGCGATCGCCGCATCATAGGCCGCCGTGATTTCGAAGGCGCGCGCGGCCCAGCGTTTGCGCGCGGTTTCATCCGGGCCGCCGTTTTGCAGCGCGTCGAGGAATTCGCGATACTGCGACGGATCGCTGAGCACGGTGACGTGCGGATAGTTTTTCGCGGCCGCCCGCAGCAGCGCAACCCCGCCGATGTCGATATCGGGCAGCGGATAAAGATTAACGACTATTGTTGAAAAGGCGTGTATCGCGTACGTCCGCGCTTGCGCGCGGTGCCCTTCGTCGTCACGGTCGAAAAGAATCGCGCCGAGAATCTTTGGATGCAGCGTTTTGACGCGTCCGCTAAAGAGCGGCGGAAAGCCCGTGATCTCCTCGACATCGCGCGCTGTGATCCCGTCGCCTGAAAGCGCATCGCGCGTGCCGCCGGTCGCGTAGATTTCGTGGCCGCGCTCGCAAAGCGCGCGCGCTACTTCGGCGGCGCCGGTGCGGTCGGAAAGCGAGAAGAGCGCAGCTTCAGGCAATGGCGGCCTCCGCCGGCCGCTCCTCTTCGCGAAGTTCCGCGGAGACGATCGAGCTGATCCCCGCCTCGCGCATCGTCACGCCGTACAGCCGGTCTGCAAGTTCCATCGTCTGTTTGTTGTGCGTCACGATGACCATCTGCGACTCCGACGCGAGTTCGCGCACCATCTTTGAAAAGCGTTCGACGTTGGCGTCGTCCAGCGCGGCGTCGACTTCGTCGAGCAGATAGAACGGTGACGGACGCACTTTGATCAGCGCGAAGATCAGAGCCGCGGCGGTCAGCGCGCGTTCGCCGCCGGAAAGCGCGGCGAGCGGCATCAGCTTTTTGCCCGGCGGCTGCACCGAAATTTCGATGCCCGTCTCCGAAAGATTCTCGGGATTGGTCTGCCACATGCGCGCTTCGCCGCCGCCGATGAGGCGCGCGTACATCTCGGTGAACGCGGCCGCCACCAGATCGAACGTTTCGTTGAACTGCGCCTGCGTCAGCTGTTCGATCTCCGCAATCGACTGCAGCAGCGTCTCGCGCGCTTTGGCCAAGTCGTCCATCTGCGCGCGTAAAAACTGCTCGCGCTGCGCGATCTCTTCGCGGTCGGCCTCTGCGTTAAGGTTCACGTTGGAGAGCCGTGCCAAGTCTTCGCGGAGTCGCGGAAGGTCGACGGCGATTTCGTCGGGCTCTTCTTTATAACGCTCCTCGACTTCGCGGCATTCTTCATCGGTCGCGGGATTTTGCGCGAACTGCGAGACAAGCATGCCCAGCTCGGCTTCGATCTCCGCCAGCCGCATGCGGTGCTGCTCGCCGCCGGCGGCGATGTCGCGCTCTTCGAGCTCCGCGGTACGTAAATCCGATTCCAGCTGCGTCACGCGATCCGACATCGTTTCGCGGTCGCGGCGCGCCGCTTCAAAGGCCGCATCGGTTTCACCGACCGCCGCGCGCAGCGTTTCCAGCTGTTTGGCCGCGTTCTGCACTTGATCGTTCAGGCCGGAGATGTCGGCATGCATCTGATCGCGCGCCGTGCGCGAGCGCTCGACGTTCGCATCGATAATGCCCAGGCGCGCTTTGGCGGCGTCGCGTTCCGCGCCGAGCGCCGCGTGGCGTTCGCGCAGATCGCCGGCCGCGCTCGCGGCCCGCGCTTGCGACTCCTCGGCCTTCGAGATCCGCTCGCGCGCTTCGCGCAGACGGCCCTCCAGGCGCGTTCGTTCGGCATCGTCGCTCTGCTCGGGCGCCTTCTCGAAGTCGCGTTCGCGCGTGCGCGCGCTATCCGCAGCCGACTGCATCTCTGCGATGCGCGCCTGCGCAGTTTCGAACTCTTTTTGCATCCGCTCGACTTCGGCCGCCGCCGACGCCATCTCGCCGCGCACTTCGGCCAGCGACAACTCGGTGCGCGTGAAAAACTCTCGCGCCGTGTCGCGCCCTTCGATCGCTTTGAGTGAGTGGTTGGCAGTGCGCTCGAGCTGCGTCTCGAGTTCGAGCAGATTCGCGCGCATCTCGTTCAGGCGTTCGCGCAGCGTTTGCGCTTGCGCGCGCCGCGAGAGAATCGAACGCTCGCGTTTGTAGCGGCCGCCGGTAATCGCGCCGCCGCCCGCAATCTGTTCGCCTGACAGCGTAACGATCGTGTCGCGGAACCCGCGGTTGCGCACGAGATCGATTCCGGTCTTGAGCGTATCGACCACGAGCACGCTTCCGACCAGGAAACGCACGATGCTTTCGTATTTGGGCTGCGTACGGACCAGCGTGTGCGCGTAGCCGACGATCCCGCTCGCGCCGCGCAAATCAGCGCCCACTTCGCGCCCGGTGCGGCTTTGCAGCGTATCGAGTGGAAGAAACGTCGCGCGGCCCACTTCCTTGACGTTAAGGTAATCGATCGCGCGCTCGGCGTCCTCGGACGTTTTCGTGATGATGTTGGAGAGCCGCGCGCCAAACGCCACGTCCATCGCACGCGCGTAACGCTCGTCGATCTCGATCACGTTGCTGACGACGCCTTCTATGCCGCGCAGTTCGCCGCGCTGCCACGCTTCGACGATGGCGCGCGTGCCTGGCACGTGCCCTTCCATCGCATTTTCGAGCTCTTCTATGGTGTGCAGCCGCGATTGCGCGGCGGCGACTTCGCTGGAGTACTCGCGGTGCTCGGTCTGCGCGCGCGTTAAATCGGTTTGCGCTGCGACGGCGAGCTTCTCGGCGTCTTCGATCCGGCCGCGCGCGTCGACGAGTTGCGTTTCGAGAGCGTTGAGCTGCGCTTCGCGCTCGCCGTACCGGTGCGTGGCTCCGCCGGCCGCGATCTGCAATTTCTCCGACGCGTCGTGCGCGGCGCGCAGCTCGTTTTCGAGCCGTGCGCTTTCGGCGCGCGCGCTTTGGTATTGTGCGCGATGTTCGGCTTTGCGTTCGGCGCCGGCGGAAACCGCCGCCTCGACCTCGCGCAGCTTCGTGAAGATCTCGTCGAGCTCGCCGCGCGCTTGTGAGAGCGAGGTTTGCGCGGCGAGTTCGCTCTCGCGCGCTCCTTCGAGCTCCGCCTGCAGCGGTCCGATTCGCGCATCCAAACTCGCGAGCGTCGCTTCCAGACCTTCGCGTTCTTCGCGCACGCGCGCCGCATCTTCAGAGGTTTGCGTATCCTGCGCTTGCAGCGCTTCGCGCCGCGCCTGCGCTGCCGCGTACTCCGCTTCCAAGCGCGAAAGATCCGCGCGGACGGTTTGCGTCTTGGTGCGCAGATCTTCCAGCGTCAGCTCTTGGCGGTATGCGGCCGTGCGAGCTTCGGCGAGCTGCGCCCCCAGCGACGCCGCTTTGGCCGCGCCGGCCCCGCGCAGCTCTTCGTTGCGTTCGAGCTCGCCCTTGAGGTGCTCGCGTTCCGCGCGGCGCGAGACACTGGCACGAATGTAGGAGAGAATTTCGAGGTCGCGCACGCGCGCGCTGAGCTTACGGTAGCGTTTGGCGCGCCGCACTTGCGTGTCGAGCTCGGGAATGCGCCGCTCGAGTTCGACGATCAGATCGTTGATGCGGATCGCGTTCGCTTCGGTTTGTTCGAGCCTGCGCAGCGACTCGTTCTTGCGCGCCAAAAACTTCGCGATGCCGGCCGTTTCCTCAAAGAGCGCGCGGCGGTCGCTGGGTTTGCTCGTAAGGATCGCGTCGATCTGCCCTTGCGAAACGATCGAGTAGCTTCCCGGACCCAGTCCGGTGCCCATCAAGAGATCGTGCACGTCGCGCAGGCGCACCTGATTGCGGTTGATATAGTACTCGATCTCGCCGGCGCGGTAAGCGCGGCGCGCGATCTCGACTTCGGTGAAATCGATCGGCAACCGGCCGTCACTATTGTCAAAAGTGATCGTCACCTCGGCCAAGCCCAGCGGCTTGCGCTTTTCGTTGCCGGCGAAGATCACGTCTTCCATCTTGCCCGAACGCAAGCTCTTGCTACTCTGCTCCCCGAGCCCCCAGCGGAAGGCGTCGATCAGATTGGATTTTCCGGAGCCGTTGGGGCCGACGACGGCGGTGATGCCGCTGCCGAATTCGAGCGTAGTAGGATCGGCGAAAGTCTTAAAGCCGAACGTTTTTATGCTCTTGAGTTTTATTTCTTCTTGCCTCTACGAGCCCGCGCGAGCAGTAACTGCAGCGCTTCATGAGCGGCCTGCAGCTGCGCTATTTTTTTCGACTTTCCGGCCCCGGAACCCAGCACCCTATCGTTGAGAACGACTTCGGAGACGAAATGAGGCGCCTGCGGCGTGCCCGCCGATCGGTCGCGATAGACCGGCAGCTTGCGGTAGCGCTGTTGAGCGAGCGACTGCAGCAGCGATTTCGGGTCGGTGACGCCTTCGTCGGAGAGATCGACCAGCGCCATGTGCTGCTCTAAAACGAAGCGGCGCGCTTTCACTTCGCCGTAACGCCGGTAGAGCGTGCCGACGAATGCTTCAAATGCGTCGGCCAGGATCGTTGTGTTTTCGGCTCCGCCCGAGCGCTCCAATCCCGATCCCAGCTCGACCAAATCCGCAAAACCTAGGCGCAGTGCAGTCACCGCCAAAGCGCTGTCGCGCACGATCGCGGCCTTGCGCGCGGTCAGCCACCCTTCCGAGGCGTTGGGATGCTCTTCGAAAAGCCAGCCCGCGGCGGCTAGCCCGACGACCGCGTCCCCCAGAAACTCCAGGCGCTCGTTGGAATGCTTGCGGCGCTCCCGCGCGGCGCTTTCATGGACGAAGGCTTGTTCGAACTCGGCGAGATCGGTCGGGGCGAGGTGGGCTTTCCGGAGCAGCGCGCGCAGCCGGCGGCGCCGCGCTTCCCCGGCCATCAGCGGACTTTGCCGAACACCAAGACGCTGTTGTGGCCGCCGAAACCGAAGGAGTTGGAAAGCGCCACGCGCACCGGCGCCTTGCGCGCCACGTTCGGAACGTAATCGAGCGTGCAGTCCGGATCTGGGACCTCGTAGTTGATCGTCGGCGGCATGACGTCGTTGTCCACCGCCAGCGCGCAGGCCACGCCTTCTATGCCGCCGGCCGCGCCGAGCGCGTGACCGTGCATGGATTTGGTCGAGCTGACCGCGACCTTCGTATCGGCTCCGAAGACGCGTTCGATCGCCTGCGACTCCGCGACGTCCCCTTGCGGCGTCGATGTGCCGTGCGCGTTGATGTAGTCCACGTCGCCTGGACCGATGCCCGATTGTTTCAGCGAACGGTTGAGCGCGAGCTCGACGCCCATGCTTTCCGGATCGGGAGCGACCAAGTTGTAGGCGTCGGCTGATTGTCCGTAGCCGAGCATTTCGCAGTATATTTTTGCGCCGCGCGCTTTCGCGTGTTCGTATTCCTCGAGCACCAAAATGCCCGCGCCTTCGGCCAGTACGAAACCGTCGCGCTCTTTGTCGAACGGGCGGCTGGCGCGCGTGGGCTCGTCGTTTAGCGTCGAGAGCGCTTTCATCGAACAGAAGCCGCCGACGGCCAGCGGTGAAATCGTGGCTTCGGTTCCGCCCGCGATCATCGCGTCGCAGTCACCGAGCACCACGTAGTTGTATGCCGTGATAATCGCGTCGTTGGCGCTGGCGCAGGCGCTCGCGGCCGAAAAGAACGGACCGCGGAATCCGAACTGCATCGAGATGTGCGCGGCCGACGCGTTCGCCATCAGCATAGGAATGAAGAACGGCGTGACCTTCGACCACGTGCCGTTCTTACTGGCGACATCGGAGTTGTGCCAGAACGTCAGGATGCCGCCGATGCCGGTGCCCAGTATCGCCCCGACTCTGTTCTTGAATTCCTGATCCTCAGGCAGCTTCGCGTCGGCGATCGCCTCGCGCGCCGCGACCAAAGCATATTGCGAGAAGCGGTCCATTCGGCGCGCCTCACGCCTGCCGATCAAACTGTCGGCGTCGAAGTCCTTGACCTCGGCCGCGAAGCGCGTCGCGAAGTCGCTGGCGTCGAATGCCGTAATGGGCCCGACGCCGCTTTCGCCTGCGACGAGGCGGCGCCAAAACTCTTGGGTGGTATTGCCCAGGGGCGTCACGGCCCCCAGACCGGTGACCACGACGCGTCGCTTTGTCAAAACGGACTCCTGTTAGGGCGCGCCGAGCCGGGTACCTTTCGGGCTCCCCGGCCGCCGGGAGTCTTGCAGCGGCGGGCCCCGCTGTGCTATAGTGCTGCGGCCATGTTCCTCTTCGACTTACAACTTTTCGCTTCCAAAAAAGGCGCCGGCTCGACCCGGAACGGCCGCGATTCGAACGCCCAGCGGCTGGGGGTCAAACGGTTTGGCGGCCAGGTCGTCATTGCGGGCAACATTCTGGTCCGCCAGCGCGGAACGCGCGTTTGCCCGGGCGAGAACGTCGGCATGGGCAAAGACCACACGCTCTTCGCACTGGCCGACGGAGTCGTAGAGTTTGCGATGCACCGCAATCGCAAGCACATCCACGTGCGCGCGGTCGCCTGAAACCGCGGCGCGTCTCACCTGAAGAGGGCCTGCGGGTCCTTTTTTGTTTCACACCATGCAATTCATAGACGAAGCCTCAATCGATGTGGCTGCCGGTAACGGCGGCAACGGCAAGGTCGCATGGCGGCGCGAGAAGTTCATTCCCAAAGGCGGACCCGCCGGCGGCGACGGCGGTCACGGCGGCAGTATCTATATGGAAGCGTCTCCGGAGCTTTCCACGCTTGTGGAGTTTCGCTTCAAGCGCCAGTTTTCGGCCGACTCCGGCAACGCCGGCGGCACCTCGAACAAGTCGGGACGCAGCGGCGAAGATCTCATTATCAAAGTGCCGCCCGGAACGCTGCTTTATCGTGGGGCCGAAGACGAACCGGAACACTTCTTTGCCGACCTCAGCACGCCCGGAGAGCGGATGCTCGTCGCCAAAGGTGGGCGCGGCGGCTTGGGCAATCAGCACTTCGCAACGAGCACGCGGCAAGCTCCGCGCTTTGCCGAAAAGGGCGAGCCGGGCGAACGCTTCCGCTTCCGCATGGAGCTGCGGCTGCTCGCCGATTGCGGAATTATCGGCGTTCCCAACGCCGGCAAATCGACGCTGCTGGCTTCGGTTTCGGCGGCCCGTCCGAAAATCGCCGACTATCCGTTCACCACGCTCGAACCGCAGCTCGGCGTCGTCAGGATCTCCGATGAGGAGTCGTTCGTGTTGGTCGACGTCCCCGGTCTGATCGAAGGCGCGCATACCGGCGCGGGGCTGGGCGATCAATTTTTGCGGCACGTCGAGCGCACGCGCGTGCTGATCCATCTGCTCGACGGCGGAAAAGATCTCGACGAGATATTGGCAGACAAGTCGACGATCGAAAAAGAGCTGCGCGCGTGGAACCCGCGGCTCGTTGAAAAGCCCGTGCTGCTGGCAGTTTCGAAACTCGATCTTCCGCAGGCGCGCGAGCGTCTGCGCGAACTGCGCGATCAGTTCCCGCATGTCTACGGCATTAGCGCGGCGACGCGCGAAGGCGTGCAAGAATTAATGTATGCCGCCGCGCGCGCGATCGCCGAAGCTCCGCCCGTTGAAGTCGCACCCGATAGCGCCGCCGTCATCAACCTCAAGCCGTCCGAGCCGTATTCCATTACAAAGGAAGACGGCGTCTTCGTGATCGCGGGGGAGCGCGTGGAACGCCTAGCCGCCATGACCGACTTCGATTCAGATGAGGGTCTGGCACGCTTCGAACAGATTCTCGCCAAGATGGGCGTGGAGAAAAAACTGCGCGAGCTCGGCGCGGCCGAAGGAGACACCGTGCGCATCGGCCCATACGAGTTTTTGTACTCATAATGCCCCTTCGACAAACTCAGGACTCCGGCGCTATGCGCCTCCGGCAATAATGAAATTAGGAATTTTCGGGGGCACATTTGATCCCGTGCACAACCTGCATCTCTTCATCGCGGAGTCCGCGCGGCGCCTCGAAGATCTGGACCGCGTGATTTTCGTTCCGACCAATAACGTGCACTACCGCGAAAAACCCGCGGCCTCAGCCGAACAGCGTTACGACATGTTGAAGCTCGCGATCGCAACCAACGACCGTTTTGCGCTCGACCGCAGCGACTTGGAACCGGGTGCTACCGGATACACCGCCGACTTGCTGCCGCGGCTGCACGCGCAGTATCCCAGCGACAGCTTCGTCTTCGTGACCGGCGCCGACTCACTCGCCGAAAGCTCGTGGGTCAGGTTCGAGGAAGTGCTCGAATCGCTCGAAGCCTTCGTGATCGCGCCGCGTGCAGGCATCGCGGCCGACACGCTTTCCCGCGTGGTTTCGGCCGTTCCGGCCGCTTTACGCTCGCGCATAAAAACGCTGAACCTGCCCGAAATGCCCGAAAGCTCGACGCTCATACGCGCGATGCTCGCACAAGGCAGATCGGCGCGCTACCTGGTACCCGAACCGGTGTGGGAGTACATCACCGTCAACAACGTCTACGGACCGCGCGATGAAGCGTAGATTCGTTTTCGCGTTGCTCGGCGCAGCGCTAACAGGATGCGCGAGCGGCCCCGTGACCGTTGAGAAAGCCATGGGACTCTGCGCGCGCGGCGTGCCCGCTGTTGAGGTGACGGCAAACGGATCCGTTGCGCGCCTGCTGGGCAGTTATTCATCGGCAAACGGAACGCATGAGGGTTTTTTACTGCGCAGCAACGCCCTGATGATTCGTATCGAAAACAACACGACGATCACCGGACAGATTCCGCTTTCGAAAGGCGAAACGGTTTCGCTGCAAGGACAGTACGAGTGCAACGACGGCGTGATCCACTGGACGCATCACGATCCGCGCGGACGTCACCTGGGCGGCTTCATCGAAGCCGGAGGAAAGATCTACCGTTAGGATCATTTTGGCGAGCGCGTCGCCGCGCCGCTTGGAGTTGCTGCAGTCGCTCGGCTTGGATGTCCAGGTCGAACCGAGCGGGTATCACGAACCCGAGCGCGCCGAACTTTCTCCTCGCGATCTCGCGCTCGACCATGCGCGCGCGAAGTGCGAAGCCGTCGCGATGCACTTTCCCCACGAAGTCGTGGTCGCCGCCGATACGGTCGTCGACGTTGACGGAACCGCGTACAACAAACCGCGCGACGTAGCCGATGCGCGCCGCATGCTGTCCGATCTGAGCGGCCGCACGCACGTCGTTCACACGGCGCTGGCAATTTCCGCCGCGGGCAAGATCGTGCTCGAAAGCGAGAGCACGCGCGTGACGTTCTTCCAGCTGGAGCCTGGCGAAATCGACCGGTATATCGAAAGCGGCGAACCCTTCGACAAGGCCGGCGGCTACGGGATTCAGGCGCATGGCGCCTCGCTGGTGGAGCGGATCGACGGCGATTTTTACACGGTGATGGGCTTCCCGCTGGCCCGATTCGTACGAACGCTCCGCCGGTTGGGATTTGTCTTGCCGATAACGAATTAGCAGAGTCCCTACTCGGCAGGGGAGTTTTTAGCTATCTTTACTTATCGGGACGAACGTAGGCTTTTCGCGGTACTCGGGGTGATTATCGCGGCGGCGCTTGTCGCGCTGCTGCAGGTGACCGCGGCGCGCACCGGCACGCCCAGCCCGCTGACGGCCATCGCGACCACGCTCGGAATCGGCATCGAAGCCGGCGCTTCCAACGCCGTCGGCGCCGTGCGTTCGGGCGGCCGGACCGCGCTGAGCCTCCCGGCCCTGCGGGCGCAGAACGCCGCGCTGAAGTCAGAAAACGTGCAGCTGCAGCGGGAGAACGCACGCCTACATGAAGCCCTGGCAGCTTCGAACAGTCAGCTCGCCGTTCAGCCGCAGCTCCAGAGCTATGCGGGGGCGATCGAGGCGCGCGTGATCGGCTTCCCGCCCGAGGGCGGCATCCAAACCGTAACGATCGACAAAGGCACGCGCAGCGGCGTGGCGCGCGACGACGGCGTGCTTGCCGGTCCGGGCGTCATCGGGCGCGTGATCGAAGCGTCGCCATTCACCAGCCAAGTTGCACTGCTCACGGATTTCACGAGCACGATTCCGGCGCTCGTGCAGCGCGGCCGCTATTGGGGCATCGCGCGCGGCAACGCCGACTCGGTGCGGCTCGAATATGTTTCGCAAGACGCGCAATTGCGTCCCGGCGACAAAGTCGTCACGGCCGAAGCGCGCTCATTCCATTCCGGCGCGCTGCTCGGAACGATCGTCAAGATCGAACGCGACTCCGCACTCTATCAAACGGCGATCGTGAAACCGGCGGTCGACTTCTCGACGCTCGACCGCGTTGTCGTCCTTCCGCGCTAAACCTCAAGAAACTCCGTTTGCGGGTCCCTATTGGTGGCAAGCCGCTATTTTTTTGGCGATCGCGCTGCTCGCGCAGATCGAGCTCATGCATTTCCTCACGTGGCGTCACGCCGAGCCCAGTCTGGTTTTGGTTGCCGTCGTGTGGTATGCGCTGCGCACCGACCTCCGGCGCGCGGTTGTTTTCGGACTGATCGCGGGCGCGTGCGAAGATATTTTAGACGGAGCGCTGACCGACGCGGCAACGGGCGGCGGCTGGACTATCGCTACGACGGGCACCGCGCTGTTGGTCGGTTCGCTCTCGCAAGGTTTTTTTGCGGACTCGATTCCGGTGCTGACCGCAGCGGTCGCAATTGGAACGCTGGTCCGGCGCCTGATCTTTTGGAGCGTGCTTTCGCTGGAGGGGTATCCGCGCGGCTACGCCGGCATTCACGCGCACCAAGCCATCTGGGAAGCGCTTATGAACGCGGCAATCGCCGCGACCTTGATGCTGGTTTTGCGTCTTGTGGAGCGGCGTAAAGCGTGATGTACCGCCGCAAACCAGCGTGGGAACGATCGACGTGGCGGATTGTGGTCTTCGCCTTCATCGTCGCGCTCGCGCTCATCGGCTTGTTCGCGCGGCTTATTCAGGTGCAGCTCGTGCAAGGCGACGCGTTTCGCGCGGCGGCTCAGGAAAATCAGATCAGGCTGATTCCGGTTGCCGCGCCGCGCGGCTCCATCGTTGATCGCAACGGCAATCCCATCGTCCGCAGCCGGCCGTCATTCGTCGTCGCCGTCATTCCGTCGGAGCTGACCGATCTGACAACCGAGCTCAAGAGCGTGTCGCAAGCCATCGCCGTTCCGGTCGAAAAATTGCGCTTCCAACTCTTCAACCATCACGGCGTCAGTTACAAGACGTTCGACGAATTGGACGCAAACGAGCCGTACGGCCCCGTCATCATCGCCAGCGATCTCTCCGTACAGCAGGTCGTCAAACTGACGGAACTGCTTGTCGATCTGCCGGGCTTCGACGTCGAAGCGCAAGCCGTGCGCGACTATCCGTACGGCCCGCAAGGTTCGGCGTTCGTCGGTTACGTTGGGCAGATCAGCGAAGACGAGTACAAGGCGCTGCGCAATCTCGGTTACTCGCCCAACGACGTGATCGGCAAAGACGGACTCGAGTACACCTACGATCGTTACTTGCGCGGCGAACCCGGCGGACAGCGCGTTGTCGTCGACGCGCAAAGCCAAGTCGTGCCTGGGATAAAACTTCCCGCCAAACAGCCCGTTGCAGGCGATACGCTCGTGCTCAACATCGATTGGCGGCTGCAGCGCATTGTCGAACGCGCGCTGGCCAACGGCATCCATTCATGGGCGGGCAGCCGCTCAGGCGTTGGCGGGGCCGTGGTCGTCGAGGATCCTTGGACGGGCGCGATCCGCGCTATCGCGAGTTATCCGAGCTTCGACCCGAACGCGTTCGCATCGAACGACTACAAAAAAATAGCGCACTATCTCATGGCAGCTCCGCCGGCGCTATTCAATCGTGCGATCGGAGCGGGGACACCTACCGGGTCCACTTTCAAAATGGTAACGGGATCCGCCGCGCTCACAACCGGCGTCGTTAAAGTCAACGAGCCCGTCTACGACAGCGGCGCGTGGAACTGCGGTGGCGCGATCTTCCGTGACTTGGCCTCCGGAGGTTTAGGCTCGACGGGATTCGTGCGCGCGCTCGCCGCGTCTTCGGACGGATATTTCTTTCAAATGGGCTGGCGTTTAGGTAACGCGCGCTTGCGCAAGTACGCGCTGGCGTTCGGGCTCGCCGCGAAAACCGGCATCGATCTTCCGGGTGAATTCGAAGGCAACTGGCCGACGAATGCATCGATGCTCAAAAGTTCCGGCCTTCCTTTGGAACCGTCCGACGTTTGCAGCTTAGCGATCGGCCAAGGCGCGATGCAAGCCACGCCTCTGCAGATGGCAAACGTGGAGTCCGCCGTAGTCAACGGCGGCACACTTTACCACCCGCATATCGTCGGCGAGATTCGCGATCCGAACGGACGCGTGGTGAAACGCTTCGCGCCACAGATCATCCGCCAGGTTCCCGTAACGCAGGACGCGCTCAAAGCCGTGCGTCAGGGCATGGATGAAGTAACCGATCCGGGCGGCACCGCCTACGGCTTGGCGATTACGGGCTTACCCTATGGCGGAAAGACCGGCACTGCCGAAACCGCCGGCGGATCGGGACCGAACACGACGTGGTTCGTCGCGTACGCGCCCGCCAAACACGCAACGATCGCCATGGCGGTCTTCGTTGATCGTTCCGGCGGCTACGGCGCGCAGGTCGCAGCGCCGATCGCGCGCGCGATCATGGTGCAGTATTTCCATAAAAAACCCTAGCTCTTAAATATAAGGCTCGCCCACGCACCGGTTCGCACGGCTCTGAATTCACCGCGAAGCCATGGATGGCGAGAGCGGTCTGAATTCAGGAGCGCAGACGGGCACATGGACGTGCCCGGCAAGTGTCCGTGAGAACCGGTGTGTGGGCGGGCCTTATTGTAAGAGGCTGAGGGTTTTTTCGATCCGTTCCGCACGCGCGCCGGGATGGCGCTTGACGTGCGCGCGCACGCGCTCGGCCGCACCGCGCTTTTCGAGAACGTGTGCAGCCGCGAGCGCGACCGGTTCGGACGGATCGTCTAGCGCGTGTACGAGCAATCCGTCGGCGCGTTCGTCATGCAAATCGGCAACGGCAAAGACCAGGTCGCAGCGCGCAGCTTCCGAGAGTGTCGCGAATTCTTCGCCCGCCTGCGCGGTCCAAGCGGTGTCGGGCTTCCACGGATCGTTCGGCGGCAGCTCCGGCTCTTCGATCGCTTTGCGCTCCGGCGAGAGCCATGCATACAAGCCAACGCAGATCGCGACGGCGACGATGATCAGCAGTACGATGACGAGCGCGTTCACGCGCGCGTGGAAATCTGCGCGCAAACCACGTTGAGCGCCGCGTCGAGCACCGGATAGGGGCGCCGCTGGAGCGCGTCGATGAAAGCGGTTTCGTCGACGCCGGCCAGATCGTCGAGCGACGTGATGAGCATGCGCCGGTAGTTCGCTTCGGCGTCGGATTCGCTTGGCATCAGTCGCGCGAGCGCCGCCCACGGCAGCGCTGTTGCCAGCGGTGCGGCTTCCAAGCGCGCAGCCAGTGCGCGTAATTCGCCCGCATCGCAAGCTCCGCGCAACATCGTGGCGCCGCTCGAAAGTGCCGGCTGCCCCGGACCGAGTGCGTTCAACAGCGCGACGATCCCCGCGCGCGTTCCGGAGCTTTCTAGGTCGCGCGGCGCGATCACGTAATTCGGCAGGCGCAACTTAATGAAGAGCCGGTCGAGCGTCTCGCGCAGAGCGTCGCGAACTTCTTCGAGCGCGGCTTCATTTGAAGAGCCCGCCTCGTCGGGGAAAAACGCCCGCAGTGCAAACATGTGACACGTCAATCCACCGAAATGCGCTTCGGAAAGAAACTTTAGCGTCCGGTCTAAACGGTCGCGATCGAAAACCGCAACCGTTTCGACGACGTGCGCCTCGTCGTCGTCGCCGGCGTGTCCGTTGCCGCTCGACCCGAGCGAAAGTACCGACGTTACCGAAGTTTCGCCGCGCGCGACCGGCATCGCCGGCGGCAGCTGAACGAAACGCTCGTTGACATCGGGCAGCGCGCGCTGTCCGCCCGCAAACGCCGGACCCAACATGCCATCCAACCCGAACGGCAGTCCCGCGATTGCGTTAGCGAAAACCGGCGAGCAGCGGACCTTTAGTTCGGGCGCGGCGATTTCGTCCAAACGTTCGCCGTCATAAGAAATGCGCGCAGTGCGAATAAGCGTTTCGCCCGAAGACAATCCGTTGTGCACGACTTCGCGCCACGAGATCGCCGCCTCGACTCCGGGGTCGACGTCGCTCAGCATGATGCCCTGTTCGCTCGTGAGCGGAGACTGCGCGCCAATGTCGCGCACGGACAGTTCGTTCACGGTCGTGCTGTTCGGAACGTAGATGAGCTCATCGAGCGAATCGATGGAGATTTTGACGCGCCGTGCCGGTCCGTCGCCGCCGTTGCGCACGTGCAGCACGAATTCGACTTCGTCGCCAGCATCGGCAACGTCGGCTGGTTCGCTGTGCAGCGTGCCGACGGAGAAGTTCGGTTCCGCGGTAGTGACGATCGTGAGCCGCGTCAGCTGCACCGGCAGCATCGCGTCGGCTGTAAGCACTGACTCTATCGTCACCGGATACGCTTTGGCCAAGCTGCGCAAAAGGCGAATGCCGAGCTTCGCTTCAACCGTTCCACCCGGTCGGATCTCGCCGAAGAGCAGTGCCGACCGCTCGCGTGTCGCGCCTTCGACGCTTTCCAGGCGCGCTTCCGGCGACACGTACAAACGCAGACGCACGTTGTTGGCGATGTCGGTGCCCTCGTTGCGCAAGCGCACATGCACTTCCACGAGCTGATTGGGGCGGAAGACGTCGTCTTGCACGAGCTGCAGCTGCGATGTTTCGGCCGAGAACGCCGGATGCGACTCGACGCGCCAATTCGCTTCACCCAAAACGACCTCGCCCGCCTCACGCGCGTGCATCGACCCGCCTAAACGGATATCGCTGCGGTTAGCGTAGGGCGTGCGCACGCGCGCGCGCACGGTCAGGCGGCGTGACGTGTACGGATCGATTTTTCCCAAGTCGACTTCATCGCGATCCATTTGTAAACGCACGGTCTTATCGAAGACGCGGACTTCGTCCAGCGCCGGATCGAGCACTAAGTGCAGCCGCGCGTCGGTCGCCGGCGCGCTGCCGTCGTTGCTCAACAGGATCGTGGCTTCGCATTCGTCGGACGGTTGAACCGAGCTGCCGCCGACGCGCACGATGCGGTTGTGGCGCGCGGAGAAACGCGGCTGCGAACGCACTACCGCCGAGCATTCGAAGTTGCGCTCGCCTTCGGGTGCCCAATTCAGTTTCGCGCGAACCGGCAGCGACGTTCCGTCGGCAATCGGCGAAAGCACCGCACCTTCGGCCACGAACTCGACGCCTTCGCGCGCGCCGATCGCTCCAAGATCGAAGGTGAGACTCTCTTTCTTGCGTTCGCGCAGCGGCTGTCCGTCGATGCGGAAACTTCCCCGCACCGGCATCACGTGGTCCGGAAACTCCAGCGTGAGCGACACGTTTTCCGCGGTGGTCGTGCCCGCGTTAAATGCAACTGCCCGCACGACGATGTGTGAGCCCGGCGTAACGTCGTACTCCGGTTCGACGGTGACCGATGTGCGGTCGTCTTCAAAATCGGCTTGCGCGCGCACGGTCAAACTCGCCGGATCGACCGCGAACGCCGCCGTTTCTTGCGATGCGATCTGCGCGCGAGCGACGATAGCGGTTCCGTCGGCGAGCGGATCGTCGACGCGCACGCGATACTGCAGCGTTACCGTGGCGCTGGCCGGCAGCGACGGCGCAACGATCGGAGCATGCACGCGATCGAACGACGCCAGCAGCTCCCGTTCGAACTCGCGCCCGTTGACGCGGGCGGAATTCGGGACGTAACTCGTATGTTCGGGAATGGGCGCGACGACGACGACATCGTGCGCGCTGGATTCGCCCGCGTTGTGAACGCGGACCGTAACGTTTGCTTCGCCTCCCGGCGCGGCGCCGCCGGAGGCGCCATGACGCGTTTCGATCGCGACGTTGGTCAGCGCATTTTCCAGTGCCGGCCGGCTGTGAGCGACCAAGCGGACGACGTTCGATCCCACCGGAGCGAGCTCGAACGCGGCGACCGCGGCCTGCAACTCGACGGTGGAACCATTTTCGATCGCACCCGCGACGCTGTACGCAATGTCGATGCGACGCTCTTCGGCGGGCGCGACATCGCCGATCTGCGCCCCGGCACGCGCGAGCAGCGGTGAGCTCCCTTGCTCGTCGTCGAGCGCCTCTTCGTCGAGCTTACCGCTTCCGACGAGATAGACCAATCCTTCGGGGAGATTAAAACGTACGCGCACGCCGGTTGCCGGCGCGCCGCCCTGGTTACGGAACGTGAACGTTGCGCGCACGGTCATTCCAGGTTCCAACTCGCGCTCAGGCGAAACGACGAGGGTTCGTAGACCCTCGGGAAGCGTCGGTGTACCCGGCGCAAACACGTCCGTCAGGGTGCGCATGACCGTCCGCGAGTCTTCGCCGCAAGCACAACGGCCCCTTGACGCATTACTGACCTCTTAGCGAAAGGTTTGCACTGTAAGATGCTCGCAACGAAAGCCGATCGTTTCGCCGAAGCCGTGTCGCGGCTCGGATCGGAAAGCGCCTTCGAAGTTCTTGCGCGCGCTCGGGCGCTTGAAGCGCAAGGCAAGCGTGTGGTGCATATGGAGATCGGCGAACCCGATTTCGATACGCCCGATCACATCAAGGAAGCGGGCATCCGTGCGATCCGCGAAAACCACAGCCATTACACGCCGTCGCAAGGCATACTCGAACTACGCGACGTCGTTGCGGCCTACGCGTCGAAGTTTCGCCACATCGAACCTTGGACTGCGGAAAACGTTGTGCTTTCGCCCGGCGCCAAACCGATCATCTGGAACATCCTCAGCGCGCTGCTCAGTCCCGGCGACGAATTCGTCTACTTCGATCCCGCCTACCCTGCGTACGCGTCGTGCGCCAACTACTTGGGGGCGAAGACGGTACCGATTCCGCTGTTGGAAGAAAAGAATTGGCGCATGGACTTGGACGAGCTCGAGCGCCGCGTCTCGGACCGCACGAAAGCCATCATGATCAACTCGCCGCACAACCCGACCGGCGGCGTGCTCACCAAAGAAGATCTCGAGCGGATCGCGGCGATGGCGCAGCGCCACGACTTCGTGGTCATATCCGATGAAATTTACAGCCGCAACTTTTACGACCGCGAGTTCAACTCGATCGTCAGCGTTCCAGGTATGCGCGACCGCACGATCGTCATCGACGGCTTTTCGAAGGCGTACGCCATGACCGGCTGGCGCTTGGGCTACGCGATCATGGCGCCCGAATATGCCAAGTACGTGACGCTCTTCAATAATAATACGTTCTCGTGCGTCGCCAGCTTCGTGCAACAGGCCGGTATCGCCGCGCTGACCGGCGACGATGAGCCCGTCGTGCGCATGAACAATATTTTCCGCGAGCGCCGGGACGCGTTGATCAACGGAATCAACAAGATCGACGGCATGTCGTGTACAATGCCCGAAGGCGCGTTTTACGCCTTCCCTAACGTCACGAAAATCACGTCGGATGACAAGGCGCTCGCAGCATATCTCTTACAGGAGTCGGGCGTTGCGTGTCTGGGCGGCTCCGCTTTCGGCGCCGCCGGCAAAGGCTATCTGCGCTTCTCCTACGCCGCCTCGCTCGACGACATTCATTACGCACTCGAACAGATGGCGCTGAAAATACCGCAATTTAAGGGTTAGCGCGGCAAGTAGAGCATCGTGCCGGTAATTCTTACACAGCATTATTCGCCGGCAGATCGGATCTATGAGGACGCGGAGTTCTCACTGTATCACTACCCGAAGCAATATTTTAGCCGGGTCAACGCGTACGATCGGTTCATCTACTACCGCCCCCTCGGTAAGAGCGCCGCGCGTGCGGATTCAAAAACATACTTCGGTTACGGCATTCTAGGCCAATGGTGGCCCGATCCGGGACGAACCGACCACCGTTTCGTTCCGATAATTCAAGGCGACGCTTTTCCGCGGCGCGTGCCGATGATGGATTCTCGCGGCACATATTATGAGACCGAAATGGCTACGCCGCCGGCCTTTCAGTCGGCCGTGCGATCCATCTCAGAGACGGCCTATTGGAAGATCCTTGCCGCGGCGGATACCAGCGCTCTTGGCGTTTCCCTTTCGCCAAACACGGAAGCAATCGCCGCACAACCCTACGCGGCCGTAGCGGGCGCGCCTGTCGACAAGTTCCGATCGACGACAACCATTCCGCCAGGCGCCGGATATCAGCCGAGTGGTGATAACCGCTTAAACGTTTATGAGTCTGCAGCATTGCAAGAGCGAGCGCGGGCCGATCACCAACGCGTTCTTCAACTCGTGCAACACGAGGTATTAAAGCGCGGGGGAACTACCTGGTACAACAACAACATCGACCTGTATGCGCGGATCGGGGAAACTCGCATGCTCATAGAGGCGAAGAGCCTACTGGACGTGAGGGCTGCTGTCGACAGAATGCGCTATGGGATTGGACAACTAGCGGACTACGAATATCGATATAGAGCGGAGCTCGAATCACCGCAAAAGGTCCTGGCATTCGGCTCCCCGCCCGATGCCGCCACAAGTTGGATTGGTCCGCTGCTCGAAGACCAGCGAATTGCCCTGATCGCAAACGCTGGAGAAAACCTACAACCTCTAAACGAAATCGCGCGCGCGCTTTCGATTTTTAAGGAATGAGATGAGGAGATTCGGGCTAATCGCCTGCCTCGCGATAATCGCTTGCGGCGTTAGGACCTTCGCAAGCGCGGCGACGTTTCTGTCGCCGGTCGAGGGAAACTACACGATTCCCAACTTCAAGTTCGACGACGGTGAAACGCTGCCCGAACTGCGGATTCATTACTACACGCTGGGCACGCTGCGGACCGACGCAAGCGGACATTCCAACGCTGTTCTCATTATGCACGGAACCGGCGGCTCGGGAAAGCAGTTTCTTACTCCGCCTGAACGTTTTGCCGGAGTACTCTTTGCGCCGGGCGGTCTGCTCGACGCAAGCAAGTATTTCATCATTCTTCCCGACGATATCGGACACGGCCAGTCGAGCAAACCGAGCGACGGCCTGAGCGCCAAGTTTCCGCACTACGACTACCACGACATGGTGATCGCGGAGCATGCGCTCGTGAGCGACGAACTTCACGTCGACCATTTGCGCCTGGTGATGGGAACATCAATGGGATGCATGCATAGCTGGATGTGGGGAGAGGCGTACCCGACGATGATGGACGCGCTCATGCCGCTGGCCTGTCTGCCAATCGAAATATCCGGGCGAAACCGAGTCTGGCGCGACATGGAGATGGATCTCATCACGAGTTCGCCGGATTACAACAACGGCAATTACACTACCGAGCCCTCCGGGCTGAAAGCGGTCAACGACATCACGTGGTTCGTCGGCAGCGCACCACTGTACGATCAGTCGATTATGCCGACCCGTGACACCGCCGACGCTTATTTTAAATCGAGGCTCTCGCAAATGCCCGCCGGCGAAGACGCGAACGACGTGCTGTATCAGGTCGCGTCGTCCCGCGACTACAACCCCAAAGCCTTACTCGGGTCGATTCAGGCGACGGTCATGGCGGTGAACAGCGCGGACGATCAAATCAATCCACCGGAACTTCACATCGTGGAACGCGAGATCGGTAAAGTCAAGCACGCCAAGTTCGTCCTTCTGCCAATTACATCGCAAACGCGCGGGCACGGAACGCACACGCTGCCGTTGGTTTGGCAAAAATACTTGGCGCAGCTGCTAACGCAAACGGCGCACTGAGAAACCCACGAGAATTCCGAGCACAAAAAGGACGACAGCCCCACATGTGATCGCGATGTAGCCGATCCAGGCCGACGGCGTGCGCAGTGTAAGAAATACGATCGTCGCGAGAACGAACATGGTGAGCAGAAAACGCAAGAGCACCGCCGCGGAATGGACGACCATGGAAACTAGTGCTCGATCTTCATTCCGAAGGTAATACCGTAGACCAGAAGAGCCGCAATCGCCAAAGCGAGGCTCACAAAAGCCAGCCAATCCGATACGTTCGGGGCTGGACGAACGAACGTATTTATGAGCCCGAGAATAATCGCCATTGCTAGGAGGCCTTGAAAAAGTCTCGTAAATCTCGTCAGAATTCTATGGTGCATACAAATACGTTGCTGTCGCAAGTGCGCCGTTGATCTGACCAGAGACGCGGCTGGCGTCCTGACCGTGCGGTACCGCGAGATTGTTTATGTAATAACAAAACGCGATGTGCCGCCCGGATGCGGTCGTCATATATCCGGCGAGACCCTTGCCCGAAACTAAGACGCGCCGGTTGAGCGCATCGCCTCCGCTCCACGTCCCGGTCTTGGCGTGGACCTTTCCGCGCGCCGGCGAGTTGTTCGCGATATTGAAGAGCGTGCCGTCCACGCCGAGGATCGGCAGCGCTGTATAGAGCGCCTGAAAGTACGGCTGGGTGCGAAGATACGCAAGGTAGTGCACCATGTACTGCGGTTCGATGAAAGCGAAACCGCCGAGACCGTCGTTTTGCACGATTTGCGTCGTATCGAGCCCCGCACGCTGCATGAAACCGCGTTCGAGATCGAAGCCGGCCTGAAGCGTATGTTTGGGCGACCATAGGTACGGCATGATCGACGCATGCAAGTTGTCGCTCACTTTGAGGGTGACTTTCACGTCTTGGCTCAGCGGTGGTGAAACGTGCGCCGCGATAACATTCGGACCGGTTTCCGACGCCGACAGCGGTATTGCATCCGCGCTCGTGTTTTGCACGGCGACGGCGCGCGTTTGTAGCGCCGCCGTAAGCGTGACTTCTGCAAATCGCGCCGGCGACGGAACGTCGTACGCGTAAAGTATGGACGGCGATCCAACCGGCAGCGACCCGACGATGGAAACCGTTCGCATTCCGACTGAATCGGCTTGGTCGCTGGGAATCGAGACCGTACGATCAGTATGCGCGGCGCCGGTCGTGGCCTTGTTGACGAACGTGACGTACGGAGTCTGCGGCGAAACTGCCAGCGTTACGGGATCGCCCGGGCGCGCGCCGGGACTTACGGTGACATCCACGATGTTGTCGTTGACGACAATCGGTGAAACGACAACACCGGTTCCTGATTCGGGATAGCCGCCCTGGAAGAGCGAGTCGTCCACGATAACGCGGCCCGTGACGGCTTTCACGCCATGCGCCGCGATCTGCGCCGCGAGGTCATCGATGACCGCCAACGGGTTTCCAGGCACGGCTTTCGTGTCGGGCGATCCGTCGTACGAGTGGTCCTCATTTTCGAATGAAAGTGTGCCGTCGGGTTGTATGCGTCCGGAAAGATTCGGGTCGCCCGAAGCTTGGAGAATGACGTCGCCTTGCAATATGCCGTTCGAATCGATCGGTCCGGTGCGGTATATATTCGTCGTGAAACGATAATCCGGACCAAGAAGCGCGAGCGTTGTCCCTTCGGTCAGCAGTTTTGTCGTAGAGGCAGCCACAAAAAAGCGCTGTGCGTTCAACTCGTATACCATTTTGCCCGCATCGAGATCGTAGATCGCGATCCCAAACTGCGTCTGCGGATATCGATGGACGATTGCTTGTAGCTCCGCCGGGAGCGCCGGCTTGGCGAGGGCCGGAAGAACCGAAGTCTTAGCTACGCAGCAGAGTATCGCGGCAAAAATAAGCGAGCGCTTCATTCACGGGTCTTGGTCCGCTCGCGGACGAAGCCCTGCGCCGCCGCACACTGGCGGAATTCCGGGTAAGAACGGCGCAGAACCGCAAAAGCATGAATGATCGCGCACTTTGGCCTGTCTTGCGCCAAGCCGGCGGAAAAGATCCGCTGGCGCTGGGTTCTGCCGCCCAGTCGCAGCGAACCGCCGATTGGAAAGCGCGCACCGCCGGCGCCAAAGTCGTCAAGTCGATTTGTCCGTACTGCGCAGTCGGCTGCGGACAAAAGGTCTTCGTTAAAGACGAAAAGATCGTGCAGATCGAAGGCGATCCTGACAGTCCGATCTCGCGCGGCCGGCTGTGCCCCAAAGGTTCGGCCACCCTCTCGCTCGTCGAAAGCCCGCTGCGCGAATATCACGTCAAGTACCGGCGCCCGTTCAGCACGCACTGGGAAGAGCTACCGCTCGAACGCGCGATGGAGATGATCGCCGATCGCGTTCTCAAGACGCGGCGCGAAACGTGGGAAGCCAAAGACGACGACGGCAACACACTCAACCGCTGCTACGGGATCGCGCACCTCGGCGGCGCGACGCTGGATAACGAAGAGAATTACCTGATGAAAAAACTCTACACGGCGCTGGGCGTCGTGCAGGTTGAAAATCAGGCCCGATTATGACATAGCTCGACGGTTCCCAGTTTGGGAACCTCGTTCGGACGCGGCGGCGCGACGACGTTCCAGCAAGACCTGCAGAATTCCGACTGCATCGTGATCATGGGATCCAACATGGCCGAGAATCATCCGGTCGGATTCCAGTGGGTCATGGAAGCTCGCGAACGCGGTGCACAGGTGATTCACGTCGACCCGCGCTTCACGCGCACCAGCGCCGTCGCCACCAAGCACGTGCCGATTCGCGCGGGCAGCGACATCGCATTCTTGGGCGGCATCATTCACTACATCCTCGAGAACGATCGCGCGTTCAAAGAGTACGTTGTCAACTACACCAATGCGCCGGTCATTTTGCGGGAGGATTTCAAGGACAGCGAAGAGCTCGACGGCTTCTTCTCGGGCTGGCACCCCGACACGAACGGCTATACGTTCGAAACGTGGCAGTACAAAGGCATGCAGATGCACGGCGCGGCCGGCCAGCGCGAAGATCAATCGTTGCTAGCTAAGGTACCAGGCCTCAAGCCAGGTGAAGACGCGCTCAAGAACGGCGAGCCGCCGAATATGGATAAAACGCTACAAGATCCGCGCTGCGTCTACCAGGTTCTCAAACGCCATTACGCACGTTACACGCCCGAAACTGTCGCGCGCATCTGCGGCACCGATCCACAGCACGTCATCGACGTCGCCGAAGCGCTCTGCGCCAACAGCGGACGCGAGCGCACGTCGGCATTTTGTTATTCGGTTGCGTGGACGCAGCACACGACCGGCGTGCAGACAATCCGCGGCGCGGCAATCATTCAGCTGCTGCTGGGAAACATCGGCCGGCCGGGCGGCGGCATTCTCGCGCTGCGGGGTCACGCTTCGATTCAAGGCTCAACCGATATTCCTACTTTGTTCAACTTACTGCCCGGATACGTTCCGATGCCGCACGCGCTCGCGCACGATGATCTCAAAGACTTCATCGAATCCGAAGGCGCGAAGACCGGCTCATGGGGCAACATGGACAAGTACATCGTCAGTCTGCTCAAAGCGTGGTTCGGCGAGCGCGCGTCCGAGAAAAACGATTTTTGCTTCGATCTGTTGCCGCGCATCAGCGGCGATCATTCGACGTACCGCAGCATCATGGGCATGCTCGACGGCACCGTCAAAGGTTTCTTTTGCATCGGCGAAAATCCGGCGGTCGGCTCGGCGAATTCCGGGCTTCACCGCCGCGCGATGGCGAATCTCGATTGGCTGGTCGTGCGCGACTTCAGCGAAATCGAGAGCGCCTCGTTTTGGTACGACGCGCCGGAGATCGAGTCCGGCGAGCTGCGCACCGAATCGATTCCCACCGAAGTTTTCTGGATGCCGGCGGCTGCGCATACCGAAAAAGACGGCTCGTTCACCAACACGCAGCGCCTGCTGCAGTGGCATCACAAGGCGGTCGAACCGCTAGGCGACGCGCGCTCGGAGTTGTGGTTTTATTATCACTTGGGCAAACGCATCAAAGAAAAGATCGCGCAGCAGGAAGAGCCGTTCTCCGAGCCGGTTGCATTCCTCACGTGGAACTATCCCGAAAAGGGCGAGACGTCCGATCCCGATGCGCAGGCCGTGCTGCGCGAGATCAATGGCTGGGATGCAAGCGGCAAGGCGCTTTCGGATTCCAACAGCCTCAAATCCGACGGCAGCACCGCGTGCGGATGCTGGATCTACTGCGGCTGCTTCAAAGACGAAGTCAATCAAACCGCGCGGCGCAAACCTGGAACGGAACAGAGTTGGGTTGCTCCCGAGTGGGCGTGGGCGTGGCCGGCAAACCGGCGCATCATTTATAATCGCGCGTCCGCCGACCCGCAAGGCAAGCCGTGGAGCGAACGCAAGAAATACGTGTGGTGGGATGAGGAGAACGGTGAGTGGACCGGTCACGACGTCCCAGACTTCAACAAAACCAAGCGTCCCGATTACATTCCGAAGACCGGTGCGAAAGCTGAAGATGCGATCGCGGGCTGGCATCCGTTCGTCATGCAAGACGACGGCTTGGGATGGCTATTCGTTCCGGCCGGCATCGTTGACGGGCCGCTCCCGGTTCATTACGAACCGCACGAATCGCCCGTGCAAAATGCGCTCTATTCGCAGCAGGCCAATCCGTGCCGTCAAGAATTTCCGCGCACGTTTAACGAATCGAATCCTTCGCCGAGCGATGAGCACGGCAACGTCTTTCCGTTTGTGCTGCACACCTACAGGCTCACCGAACATCACACCGCCGGTGGTATGAGCCGCACTGTCCCGCACCTGAGCGAGCTCCAGCCGGAGTTTTTCTGCGAGGTGAGTCCGGAATTGGCGCAGCTGCGCGGACTGACGCACCGTGACTGGGCGACGATCTTCACTTCGCGCGCCGTCGTCGAAGCGCGCGTCATGGTGACCGATCGCGTGAAACCGATGCACGTTGACGGAAAAACGCTGCACTCAGTCGGCCTTCCCTATCATTGGGGCTCGCGCGGCTTGGTGACCGGCGACTCGGCCAACGATCTCCTGGGCATCACGCTCGATCCGAACGTGCACATCCAAGAAACAAAAGGGTTGACGTGCGACATCATCTCCGGGCGCCGCCCGCGCGGAAAAGATGTTCCGGGCTTCATGAATGCCGTGCGAACGCGGTCACATCTGGAAAACCGAACGTGAGCGATTTCATCGACCTGACGTCTGCAGCCGCCGAATCAGCGACCTACGGCGCGGATGAGCGCGACCGCATGGGCTTCTTCACCGACACCACGCTCTGCATCGGCTGCAAAGCCTGCGAAGTCGCGTGCAAGGAATGGAATCGACTCCCGAGCGACGGCTACGAATTCACCGGCGAGTCGTACGACAACACCAAAGAGTTGAGCGGCAACACCTGGCGGCACGTCGCCTTCGTCGAACAGATGGAGCCGGAGCGCGAGACCGGCCGCTGGCTCATGGAATCCGATGTCTGCAAACATTGCACGCATGCAGGATGCCTTGACGTTTGCCCGACCGGCGCGATCATCCGCACAGAGTTCGGTACGGTCGTCATTCAAGACGACATCTGCAACGGCTGCGGCTACTGCGTGGTTGCGTGTCCCTTCGGCGTGATCGGCGAGAAGCAAGAGGATCACACGATGGGCAAATGCACGCTGTGTTACGATCGGCTGAAAGTCGGCGAGCAGCCAGCGTGCGCAAAAGCGTGTCCGACCGAATCGATTCAGTACGGCGTCGTCGACGAATTGCGCGAACGCGCCGAAAAGCGTTTGGAAAAGGTGCAGCAAAAGTTCGAAGGCGCGCAGCTTTACTTAAATGATCCGAACGACGGCATCGGCGGCGGCGGTTCGCTCTTTCTGCTGCTCGACAAACCGCAGGTCTATGGACTTCCACCCAATCCCATCGTGCCGACCAAAGATCTTCCGCAGCGCTGGCGCACGGCCGGCATCGCGGCGGCAGCGTTGTTCGGCGCAGTCGTTCTCTGTGCGGTGTCGCGACGATGAGTGAGGGCTATTACGGCCGCCCGATCGTCAAGCCGCCGGCGTGGACGGATCTCATTCCGACCTACTTCTTCGCAGGCGGATTAGCCGGCACGGCCGCGACGCTCGCGTTCGCGGAACGAACCGCGCGTAACGATCGGCTCGCGCGGACGATGATCTTAGGCGCAGCAGCCGGATGCGCGGTCAGCGCGTTCTGTTTGATCGCCGACTTAAAAAAACCCGAACGCTTCGTCAACATGCTGCGCGTCGTCAAGCCGACGTCGCCGATGAGTGTCGGCGTCTATATCTTCTCCGCGTTCAGCGGCTCGGTGTTTATCGCCGCGGGTTCCGAGGTAACGGGAATCGCTCGACCCGCCGGACGTTTCTTTGAAGCGATCGCGGGACTCATTGGGCCCGTCATGTCCGTTTACACCGCTGTTCTGGTGGGCGACACGGTCATGCCGGCGTGGTATCTGCCGCGCAAGACGTTGCCGGGACTTTTTGCCGCAACATCGGCGGCGAGCGCAGGTGCGTGGGGGTTGCTCTTCGCATCCGCGCGCGACAGCGGTTCGGCGCGCCGCTTAGCGCTTGTGGGCGGTACCGCGATGGTCGCGATATTGCAAGCGTTGCATCACGAGATTGGTCCAGCTCAAGCGCAAGCATACTCGCAGGGCGAAGCCGGCGCGCTCGCCCGGTCGGCCCGGCTGCTCAACATCGGCGGCATCGTCTGCGCGGCGCTCGGGAAAAACTCCAACGCCATCTCAAAAATCGCCGGCGCGCTGCTGCTGGCGGGTGGCCTCACCGAACGCTTCGCCGTCTATCGAGCGGGCTGCGCCTCAGCAAAAGATCCGATGTATGTACTGGAGTCGCAGAAAGCTAGTTCAGCTTCATCGCGCGTTTGACGCCGTCTAACGTTTGTGCGGCGATCTCGCGCGCGCGAGCCGTCCCTTCGGAGATAACCTTTTCAACATAGGTTTCATCAGCCGCGAACATTGTGCGGCGCTCGCGCAACGGGCGTAAGAATTCGTTGAGCGCTTCGGCAAAATCGCTCTTGTCTTGCACGCAGCCAAGCGCGCCCGAGCGGCAGTCGCGTTCGACGATCGGCACGTGCGCCGGCTTTACGAATTTCCAGAGATGGAAAACCGGGCAGATCTCGGGCCGTCCCGGATCGTTGCGGCGGACTTTCAGCGGATCGGTTATCATGCGGCGGACTTTTTCGGTCGTCGTGGCTTCGTCGTCCGACAGCGCGATAACGTTGTCATACGATTTGCTCATCTTGCGCCCGTCGATGCCCGGCACTTCGGGAAACTCCGAAAGCATCGCCTTGGGCTCGACCAAGATCGCGTCGCCGGCGCCGTAGAGGTAATTGAACCGGCGCACGACCTCGCGCGCGAACTCCAGATGCGCGACTTGGTCCTTCCCGACCGGGACAACTTCGCCGCGAAAGATCGCAATATCGCACAGCTGCAGCAGCGGATACCCCAAAAAGCCGTAGGTTGCAATTTCCGCTCCGAGCGCCTCGATCTGCCCTTTGAACGTCGGCACGCGTTCGAGCCATGAGATCGGCGTGATCATTCCGAGCAAGACCTCGAGCTCGGAGATTTCCGGGATGCCGGATTGCAGGTAGAACGTGGATTTCTGCGGATCGACGCCGGCGGCGAGCCAGTCCACGACCATCGAGTTGCGCGCGTCGCGGATCGACTGCGGATCGGCGAAGGCAGTCGTGAACGCGTGCAGGTCGGCGATTTCGAAAAATGCGTCGGCCGTATCGCAATACTTCACCCATTGCGTCAGCACGCCGACATAATGCCCGAGGTGCAGGTTGCCCGTCGGGCGCATGCCCGACATCACGCGCGGACGTTTCGCAGTTGCGGTCGCCATCAGAACGCGGTTTGCAGTGGACCGAAGCGCGTACCTGCTTCGATTTTTGAACGCACGTAGGCGCGCGCGTTGGAAACCGCGGCCGGAAGCTCCCGTCCCAGCGCGAGTTCGCATGTCAGCGACATCGCCAAAACGCAGCCCGTTCCGCGCATCGATCCTGCCAGGCGCGATCCTTCGAAGGTTTCCGTGCCGCCGGCGGTCGTGAGGATATCGACCGGATCGCCCGCAAGATGCCCCCCCTTCACGAGCGCTGCGCGCGCGCCGGCGGCGACGAGCTGCGTTCCGGCTGTAATCATCGCTTCTCGATCGCGCAACGGTTTGGCGTGAAGCAACAGCGCGGCTTCGTCGAGGTTCGGCGTCACGATGACCGGCAGGTGCAGCAGCACGTCGCGCAATTCGTCGATGTAGGCGGCGTTCATCCACAGCGCCTGACCCGTCGAGGAGCCCAGCACCGGATCCACGACAACGCACATTCCCGCGCGCGAGCGTAAAAAATCCGCAACCACGCGGACGTTCTCCGCCGATATCAACGCCCCGACGCGATACGCCGCAACGCCGGACGGAAGCGATTCGAGCTGCGCGCGCAGTATGCGGCCGGGAACCGGCAGCACCGCGGTCACGCGCTCGGCGTCCTGTGCGCTGATTCCCGCAACCGCCGTGACGTGCCCGACGCCGTATTCTGCGGCGACGCGCGCGTCGAGTCCGACTCCGGCAATGTTCCACGGATGCGTGGATCCGATCGACGCGACGATGACGCTCATGCGGCGTTCCATGCGCTGACCAAGGCAGCCGCCGCGGCGCGCGGATCGGCAGCGGACGACAATGCAGAGATCATCGCGGCCATCGCAACGCCGGTCGCGCACACGTCGCGGAGATTCTCGGCCGCGATGCCGCCGATGGCCGCTACCGGGAGCGACGTCGCCGCGCAAATGTCGCGAAGTCCGTCGAGCCCAATGGGAGCGCCCGCGTCACTCTTCGAGCGCGTTGCGTAGACGGATCCGGCGCCGATGTAATCGGCTCCGCCGGCTTGCATCACCCGCGCTTCGTCCACAGTCCCGCACGAAACGCCGATGATGCGATCGCCCAACGCGCGCCGGATCTCCGGCAGTGCATCGAAGCCGTTGTCGTCCGGACCCAGGTGCACGCCGTCGGCATCGAAGCGCTCCACCGCGCGCCAATCGTCATTTATAAGGAAGAGCGCATCGCAAGCGCGCGTGAGTTCGCGCAATGCCGTAGCCTGCGCCGGAACAATTCCGGTTTTCGCGCGATACTGAACGATCCGCACGCCGCCTTCCACAATTGCGCGCACCAGCCCGAGCGGATCGCCTTCCGCGTTCACGATCGCGTAGATGCCGCGCAGCCGTTCTAGTCTGATTCGAGCAACAGCTCCGCGATGCGAATGAGTTCGGATTCGTCGGAATACTTGATCTCAATCGTTCCGCCCTGATGCGACCTGCGCAGCGCGACCCGCGTTCCGAGCCGGCGCCGCAGGCGATCTTCGAAGTCGCGATCGTCGGGGGAGCCGCTGCGCACGGGAGCTTTGCCGGTTGTGGGCGGCGATTGGAGGCGCGCGACGATGCGCTCGAGCGCGCGAACGCTGAGCCCGTCACTTGCGACGCGACGCGCGAGCTGCAAGCGCGCGTTTTCGGGCGCGCCGAGCAGCGCCTTAGCGTGCCCCGAGGTCACGTTGCCTTCAGCAATCATGGCCTTAATCGACTCCGAAAGCGTCAGGATGCGCAGGGCGTTGGTGACCGACGGCCGGCTCTTTCCTAAACGCTTCGCGACTTGCTCTTGCGTAAAGTTATGCGATTCGATCAAATCGGCAATGCCGGCGGCTTCTTCCAGCGCGTTCAGATCTTCGCGCTGCAAGTTCTCGACGATCGCAACTTCCAGGCTTTCGCGATCGTCACTGCGGCGCACGATCGCCGGAATGCCCGAGCGTTGCAAGGCGGCGCAGGCACGCCAGCGACGTTCGCCCGCTATCAGCTCGTAAGAATCGCCGCGCTCGCGAACCAGAATGGGAACGAGCACGCCAAGTTCGGCGATCGACGCCTGCAGTTCGGCCAGCCCTTCGGCATCGAAACGCTTGCGTGGCTGATGCGGGTTTGGACGAATGCGATCGATCGGAATCTCGCGGATGCCTTCGGCCATCGAAGCGGGCGCTGCCGTCGTTCGTGCGTCGCCGAGCAATGCGCCCAGCCCTCGCCCGAGGCCGCGTTTGGGAGCGCTGCTCATCGCGCCACCGCTGCGGCTTCCGCCGCAAGCATCTCTGCCGCCAGTGCCATGTACGCTTGCGCGCCGCGCGATTTCAGATCGAACAGAATCACCGGTTTGCCGTACGACGGCGCTTCCGAAAGGCGAATGTTGCGCGGAATTTGCGTCTTGAACATTTGCTGTGGAAAGTAGGCGTTGAGCTCTTCGAGCACTTCCATCGCAAGCTTCGTCCGGCCGTCGAACATGGTCACCAGTACGCCGGTCACGAGCAGGCCGGGATTGAGCGCTTCTTGCACGCGGCGCACCACGTTCGTCAGCTGCGACAAGCCCTCGAGCGCATAGTATTCGGCCTGCACCGGGATGATGATCTCGCGCGTTGCGGTCAGCGCGTTGATGGTCAGCAAGCCGAGCGACGGCGGGCAGTCGATGAGCACGAAATCGTAAGCGCCCGCAATCGGCTCGACGACACCCTTGAGCCTGTTTTCGCGCGAGAGCGCGGAGACCAGTTCGATTTCGGCACCGGCCAGATTGATCGTCGCGGGAATAATTTGCAGCCCGGGAATTTCGGTTTCGCACAGCACTTCGTCGATCGATGCGAAGTGCATCAGCAGATCGTAAATGTCGCGCTTGATTGCGGCTTTATTGATGCCCAGTCCGGTCGTTGTATTGCCTTGCGGATCGAGGTCGACCACGAGCACGCGTTTGCCGAGCACCGCGAGCGCCGCGCCGAGATTCACCGTCGTTGTGCTCTTGCCGACACCGCCTTTTTGATTGACGAGTGCGATGATTCGCGACAGTGTGGACTCCTTAGCTTGCATCGCGCTGCGCGTCCAAGTAGGTTTCCAAAAGCCGTTGCAGCGTGCCGGGCTCGTTACGCTCGGGCTGTTCGGTGACCTGCTCGAAGAGCTCGCGCAACGCCTCGCCGACGCGTGTATCGCCCGCAAACCCCTGTGGCGCCAGGCCTTTTCGCACCATCGCCGCGATCACATCGCTTCCGCCAATCTGAAGATCCGCGACGGAAAAGGCCGGCTTACGCGCGACTTCTTCATGCACGCGTGCCTGAAAACGCTCGTTCGAATCGTCGCGCTTGGGCAGCCCGCTTCCCGCAATGTCGGCCGCGCGGACGGCGAACTGCCGGTCCAGATTCTCGGGTCCGATACGCCTGATGAAACGGCGCAGAGCCGGATCGGAGAGCTCGGGATCACCCACATACATGTGCTGGCGTATTAAATGCGTGACGCGGTCAACGACATCGTTCGAAAAACGCAAGCGTCCGAGCATATCCCGCGCCATATCGGCGCCGACTTGCTCGTGGCGGTAAAAGTGCGGGCCGTCCTTCGTTCGCGGCTTCCCGACGTCGTGTAAAAGCGCGGCCAAACGCACGACCAGGTCGCCGGGCGGCGAGGCATCGAGCGTCGCCAGGCTGTGGCGGTAGCAGTCGTAGGCGTGCCATTGATTCTGCTCGACGCCCACACCCTCGAGGATCTCCGGCCAAACATGCTGCAGCACGCCTGTTTCCCGTAAGAGCTCGATGCCGATCGACGGCTTGCGCGCGAGCGTCAAAAGTTTCGTAAGTTCGTCGGCCATGCGCTCGGCCGAAACGGTCGCGATAGCCGGCGCGGCCGCCGTCATCGCCGCACGCGTACGCTCCGTCGGCGTGTATTCGAAGCGTGCCGCGAACTGCGCGGCGCGCAGCATGCGCAGCGGATCTTCGTCGAAGGCGCGCTCGCTCAGAATATCGATTCGTCGCGCACGGATGTCAGATTGGCCGCCATGCGGGTCCACTATCTCGCCCGAAGGCAGCGCGCGCGCGATCATGTTCATGCGAAAGTCCCGCCGGCCGAGGTCGTCCTCAAGCGAAACGTCCGGGCCGCTCTCGACTTCGAATTCGCGGTGGCCCGCGCCGGTCGACCGCTCTCGCCTGGGTAGCGAAATGTCCACCGTAACGCCTTTGATGGTTACTTTGAGAACCGAGAACGAGGCTCCGACGAGGTCTACTCGGCCCAAGACCTCGAGTCGCTTCTGCAGTTCGCCTACCGGCAGGCCGGTGACGACGTAGTCGAGGTCCTTCGCGTCCAGGGCGAAGCCATCGATCTCTGCGCGCAGCTCATCCCGCACCCGACCGCCGACAGCATAAAGCGAGCCGGCAGGGAGGGCGGCAGATAGAGCGCGATCGATGTCGAGGAGCTGTGGCATCAGCGACTATGAGAGTACCATGGGCAAGCAATGTTCTACGGGGAACGTCCGGCGAGAATAGGTGCTACCATGAATCTATGGCTCGCGGTCTGAAACTCACGAGCAGCAATTAGAAGTGGGGCTGCTTCCAGTTCTTATCTTCAGCCTCGTAGCCGCGACGGTGACGACGCTTTTCCTTCGGGCCTATTGGAATAATCTCTGGGCGCGCACCGCGCTGATCGTCGTTCTTGTCATCTCCTTTGGCATAGCCGTGCTGACCGGCTCGGCTGTCCTTTATACGTTAACCTGTTCACCAGTTTGCATGTAGCCCCGGGCAGAGGCCCTGCCTGCTAAGATGTTCCCCGTGGAACATTGCCGTTAGCCGCCGAGGGGTCGCTTCTGGGCAACTCCAGACCGGCGGGGAAAGCGTCCGGGGGTAGGGCCGGTCTTCCGAATCAGGACCAGCCGCCTTTCGCCATCTAGCTGGACCTCCGACTCAACCTTACACGCCGACTCCCCGGCGGCTAACGAAAGCGCCTCGGCTTCTCCAGGCTCCGCCGGTCCGCGCTGCAAGACTGCCAGGCCGCCAGTGGCCAGGAACGGCGCGGCTAACTCAAGTGCTGCGGGGGCGGAGGCGACGGCGCGGATCGTGGCGCTCTGGAATTGCTCCCGCCATAGCGGGTCGCGCCCCGCATCCTCCGCGCGCGCGCTGACGACACGGATGTTCAGGCCTAACGCTTCGATCGTCTCGGTCAGAAACCTGGCCTTTTTTTGGGTCGCCTCGAGCAAGACCGTCTCGGCTCCGCTAGTAATCGCCACCGGGATTCCGGGGAGGCCGGCGCCGCTGCCGATGTCGATGTACGGGGCCCGGATATACAGCAGCACCGTCAGGCTGTCAGCAATGTGCGGCGCGAACTCAGCCTCAGTCTTGGCGCCCGTAAGGTTGAACTGGGCGTTTGCCGCGAGTACCAGCCGGGTGTAGAGGGCGAGCCGCTCTTCCTCCGCGCTCACGCGGGTTGAGGTTCGGCGCCCGCGTAGAGCGAGAGGATGGCGATATCCGCGGGCGTGACGCCGGGAATGCGCGAGGCCGCTCCTAACGTTGCCGGCCGCCGGAGAGCGAGCTTCTCCCGCGCTTCCCGCGACAATGCGCGCAAGCCGGCATAGTCGAGCGCGTTGGGCAGCGCCGCGCCCTCGCTCTTGGCCGCCTTTTCGATTGCAAGCTCTTCGCGGCGCACGTAACCCTCAATCTTTATTTCAATCGCCACGCGCTCGCCGTTGACACGCTCGACGTCGGGCGCCTGGTCGGCGATATTGGAGAATTCGATCTCAGGCCGTCGCAGCGCGTCCGCCAGCGTTGCGCCCGGACCCACCGCCGCTACCGATTTCGATACGCCTATACGAGTGGATACCAAGAAGTGCCGCGCATGCTCAAGCTCCGCGGCGCGAGCCTCGAAGCGCGCCCAAGCCGCGTCGCCGACCAGGCCGATGCTGCGCCCCACGGGCGTGAGGCGAAGATCGGCATTGTCGTGGCGGAGTAAAATGCGATGCTCGGCGCGTGAGCTCATCATGCGGTATGGTTCGTCGACGCCTTTGTTGACCAAGTCGTCGATCAGCACGCCGATGTAAGCCTGACTACGGCTTAAGCGCAGTTCCTCGCGTCCGAGTGCCGCTCGCGCGGCGTTAATTCCCGCGATCAAGCCTTGCGCGGCGGCTTCTTCATAGCCGGACGTGCCGTTGAGCTGTCCACAATGATAGAGCCCGCGCACGCGCCGCGTTTCGAGCGTGTCGAAGAGCTCGGTTGGCGGCACCGAATCGTACTCGATGGCGTATCCGGGGCGCAGCATCTCGGCGGACTCGAGTCCGGGAATGGACTGCAAGATGGCCACTTGCACTTCGACCGGAAGCGACGTGCTCATGCCATTGACATAAATCTCGTGGGTGTTCAGGCCCTCGGACTCGAGAAATAACTGGTGCGTAATTTTGTCGGGAAACTTGACGATCTTATCTTCAATCGACGGGCAGTAGCGCGGCCCGACGCCGGTGATCTGTCCGCTATAGAGCGGCGAGCGCGG
>PLED01000105.1 GCA_003136355.1 Vulcanimicrobiota bacterium
ATCGCCGCTGTCTCCGTGCGTAAAATATGCCTTTCCAAACCGATCACGTGCGCTCCGCTGCGCTCCGCGGCCTCTGCCTCCGAATGCGCGAAACCGCCTTCAGGCCCCACCACGATCAGAGCGCGCCGCGCACCGGCAATCATCGAAGGAAGCACATCGCGTAGCGGCGCATCGCCGGCAAGCTCCCACGGAAACAGCACGCAGTCGTATTTCGAAAACGTTTCGAGCAGCGCCGCGAACTCGACGGGTTCGCGCACTTCCGGAATTTCATCGCGCCCGCATTGCGCCGCAGCGGTCTTTGCCAAGCGACGCCAGCGATCCAGTTTACTCGGCCCGCTTTCGACCACGACCGATCGTTCGGAATAAAACGGAACGATCGTCGCCGTACCGAGCTCGGTCAGTTTTTCCACCACGAAGTCCATCTTCTGACCCTTCGGCACGCCTTGCGCGACGGTTATCTCCAAGCGAGGCGTGGCGTTCGGTGCGACGGGCTCGCCGAGTTGCGCGCGCACCATGCCATTTTCTATCTCGAGCAGAGCATCGAAACGATTGGCCGCGGAATCGATGATCTGAATCGCATCGCCCGATCGTTTTCGCAAGACATGAGCGATCTTGTGTGCGTCATCTCCCGCCAACGTCACGGTTTGGCCCGCGCCATAAACGCCATCGACGAAAAATCGCGGAGCCGCCATCGTTACTCCGGCCGGAACGCGTCTTTGACTTTATCGAAAAAGGATCGCTCTTGGATGCGATCTCCGCCGAGCCGCGCGTACTCTTCGAGCAATTCGCGCTGGCCGTGCGTCAATTTTCCTGGGATTTCAACATGCACCGTCACGATATGATCGCCGCGCTGCGTTCCGCGGACGGTCGGCATCCCGCGCCCGCGCATTCTGATGCTGACGCCGGACTGCGTGCCGGCACCAATGCCGAGTTCGAGCTGCCCTTCGAGCGAAGGAACGCTGATCGCTCCGCCAAGTGCGGCCTGTGGAAAACTGATCGGCACGTCGACGTATGTGTCAAGTCCATTGCGTCTGAAGACTTTGTGCGGCGCTATCGTAATGTAGACGTAGAGATCGCCGGCACTGCCGCCGCGCGTTCCCGACGCGCCGCCGCCGTTAATGCGAATGCGGCTCCCCTCGTCAACACCGGCCGGGATTTTCACGCTCAGCGTGCGCTCGACTTCGCGCCGGCCGCGCCCAGCGCAGTCCGGGCAAGGATGCTCGACGACTTGACCCTCGCCTCCGCATTTCGAACATGCGGACTGCGTGACGAATTGGCCCAGCGGCGTTTGGCGGACGGTCCGCATGACGCCCGTTCCGGCGCAGCGATCGCACGGCGTAATCAGTGTGCCCGGGGCAGCGCCCGATCCGCGGCACGTTTCGCAAGACGCCAAATGCGAGAACTGGATCTCACGAGTAACCCCGGCGAACGCTTCCTCGAGCGTGATCCGCAGATCGTAACGCAGGTCCTCGCCGCGAATGGGTCCGCTGCGGCGCATCGTTTGCTGCGCACCGCCGCGCTCGCCGAAAAACATATCGAAGATGTCGCCGAAGCCGCTCGAGCCGAAGCCCTGGCCGAAACCGAAGTCGCTGAAGCCCGCCCCGACGCTCGCGCCGTTTCCAATCGTGCCGTGGCGGTCGTATTGCGCCCGTTTTTGCGGATCCGAAAGCACCTCGTAAGCTTGATTGATCTCTTTAAAACGGTGCTCCGCATCGGACTTGTCGGCGGCAACGTCGGGGTGATGCTTGCGCGCGAGCTTGCGGTAGGCGCGCCGCACCTCGTCGGCATCCGCTGCGCGGTTTACACCGAGCACTTCGTACAGGTCGCGCGACATCGGCTATTTGATCTCGGCGTCTGAGAGACGCGAGGACAAGGTTTCCGCCGTACCCGACGCGAGCGCCATCAAACGCGCGTACGGCATGCGGCGCGGACCCAAGACCGAGAGCATACCAATCGCGCTTTCGCCAAAACGGTACGGTACGGTGACGATGCTGAAGTCGTTCATCTCGTCGACGCCCAGCTCGTGGCCGATCTTCACTGCGGGCGCTTCGGCGGTCATCGAATCGGCGACCAAATCGTACAGCGTTTTCTGTTCCTCAACGATGTTGAGTATCGAACGCAGCTTGCGCGCGTCTTGAAATTCCGGCTGATCGAGCAGATTCTGCGCGCCCGACGCCGCGAGCGTGGACTGCTCGCCCGAACGCGCGCTGCGCAGCGCGGTCATGATCACGTTTTTGAACTCGCCCGCCAAGCCGAGCTCCTCAACCGCCGCCGCAACGTCACTTTCACGAATGTCGCGCAGCATCTTATTGCCGAGCCGCGAGTTGAGCGCGTTCGAAAGCCGCGTGAGTTCGTCGGGGCCCGCATCGACGGCGAGCTCGAACAGACTTTGCGCCGTAACTCCCATCGACGTCACAACGATCGCCATACCCGTTCGCGCGGAGAGCCAAATGAGCTGCAGATGGCGGAACGTCTGCGCGTCGTTGGAAGGCTTGGTCGCAAACGCGAGATTTTTGGAAAGTCTGCCGAGCAAGCGCGTAGCGCTTTCGATCACTTCGTCGAGTTCGCGGCTCGCGTCGCGCAGTTCATCGCGGATGCGCCGCCGGTCGGCAGCCTGCAGCGTCTCCGGCTGCATCAGCTGATCGACGAACGTGCGGTAGCCGGCATCCGACGGAATGCGGCCCGCCGACGTATGCGGCTGAACAAGGTACCCGCCCGCTTCCAGGTCGGCCAATTCGTTGCGGACCGTCGCCGAGCTCACGCCCAGATGGTATTTTTGGGTGAGCGTCTGTGACGCCACCGGCTCGGCGGTCGCGATGTATTCGTAAACGACCGTCGCCAAGATATACGCTTTGCGCTTATCCAGGCCGCCGGGACCTCCAGGGTTCATGGCTCTATCTTAGCAATCGGGGGCGAGGAGTGCTAGCACCCGGCACGGATTTTTTCGGCAGGCGCCGCACCCGGCTCCCGGTAAACTCGCGGCATGAAGTCCGCCCAATCAATCGAGGCCCTCTCCCAAGAGAGCCGGCGCTTTCCGCCGTCGCCGGAATTTGCCGCTCAAGCCAACGCTCAGCCGGGCATCTATAAGGAAGCCGAGCGCGACTACTTGGCCTTCTGGGAGTCCTGGGCACGCAAACTGGAGTGGTCGAAGCCCTTCACCCAGATCCTCGAGTGGAACGAGCCGTTCGCGCGCTGGTTCGGCGACGGCGAACTCAACGCGTCGGTAAACTGCCTCGACCGTCACGTTCGCGCCGGTAAGGGCGAAAAGATCGCCTACTACTATGAAGGCGAGCCCGGCGATCGCCGGACGATCAGCTACAAGCAATTGCTCGAGGACGTTTGCCGCTTTGCCAACGGCCTGCGCAAACTCGGCGTGAAGAAAGGCGACCGCGTCGCCATTTATATGCCGATGATTCCCGAACTTCCCGTCGCGATGTTGGCCTGCGCGCGCATCGGCGCAGCGCATTCCGTTATCTTCGGCGGCTTCTCACCCGATTCGATCGTGGATCGCGTCAACGACGCCGAGTGCGTTGCGCTGATCACCGCCGATCAAGGCTGGCGTCGCGGCAACAAAGTTCCGCTCAAGCATAACTGCGACGCGGCAATGGAAAGCACGCCGTCAATCAAGCACTGCATCGTCGCCAAGCGCGTCGGCGATCCGATCGACATGAAGGCCGGGCGTGACGTTTGGTGGGACGACGTCGTCAAAGATCAACCCGCGGAGTGCGCGCCCGAAGCCATGAACGCCGAGGATTTGCTCTATCTTCTCTATACGAGCGGCACCACGGCAAAACCGAAGGGCATCAAACACACGACCGGCGGCTATCTGACGCACGTTACGATGACGCACAAGTTGGTCTTCGATCTGAAAGAAAACACCGACGTCTACTGGTGCGCCGCCGACATCGGCTGGGTGACGGGCCATTCCTATATCGTCTACGGGCCGCTTGCCAATCAAGCGACGAGCGTGATCTATGAGGGCACGCCGGATTTTCCCGACAAGGATCGCCTCTGGGAGATCGTCGAGCGCTACAAAGTCAACATCCTATATACTGCGCCGACCGCAATTCGAACGTTCATGAAATGGGGCGACGAGTATCCGCGCAAGCACGATCTTTCGACGCTGCGCCTTTTGGGTTCCGTGGGCGAGCCGATCAATCCCGAAGCGTGGATGTGGTATCGCGAACACATCGGCGGCAATCGGTGTCCGGTCGTCGATACGTGGTGGCAAACGGAGACGGGCGGCATCATGATCTCGCCGCTCCCCGGCGTGACGGCGACGCCGCCCGGAAGCGCGACCTATCCGCTTCCCGGGATTGCGGCCGACATCGTCAACGACCAGGGCGAATCGGTTCCATTGGGCGGCGGCGGCTATGCGGTGCTCACGCGCCCGTGGCCCGGCATGCTGCGCGGCATTTGGGGTGACGACGAGCGCTACAAACAGACGTACTGGTCGAAGTTCCCGCACAAGTATTTAGCCGGCGACGGCGCGCGACGCGATCTCGACAGCAACTTCTGGTTCATGGGCCGCATCGACGACGTGATGAACGTTAGCGGCCACCGCATCTCGACGACCGAAGTCGAGAGCGCGTTCGTCGAGCATCCGAAGGTTGCCGAAACCGCCGTCTGCGGAAAGCTCGACGACGTTACCGGACAGGCGATCTACGCCTTCGTTTCACTGCGCGGCGGCGATCCCGGCAGCACGGAGCTCGCCGACGAGCTGCGCGAATTCGTGGGAAACAAACTCGGAAAATTCACGCGGCCGAAATACATCACGTTTACGCAAGAGTTGCCGAAGACGCGCAGCGGCAAGATCATGCGCCGTCTGCTGCGCGACGTCGCGGAGGGCCGCACGCTCGGAGACACGACGACGCTCGCCGACGCGACGATTGTTAAAGACTTACAAGATCGCGCGAAATCCGAGGCGTCAACCGCCGAGGAGTAGCCAATATGTCATGGTGAGCTTGTCGAACCACCCTGAGCAGCGCGCGTAGCGCGCAAGTCGAAGGGCGCACCACAACATGTCATCCTGAGCGGGCGCCATAAGGCGCCCCAGTCGAAGGACGGCCGACCGCAACGCATTGCCCGCTACTAAGCAAGGCCGTTACCGCGTGCCGTGTGACTAGCCGCCGCTGCCCTTTGGTGGTGGTAAGCCTTTCAAAATGTCGCGGACGCTCTGATACGGATAGCCGACCTTTGCGTTCAGGCTATCGTACCACGCCAGCGTGATGAGATCGCGCAGTTCGTCGGCGCCGCGCGCGAGCTGCGTCGCCGTGAACTTAACCGCTGCCGGCGAGCCATTCGCGAAGCCACCCGCTTTCTCGATATCGTACAGCGGCCCAACGGCTTGCACCGAGCCCCGTATGTAGCCGGCCACGAGCGTGGCAATCTGATCTTGCGTCAAAAGCTTGTCCGGCGCCATCATCATGGAAGGGACCATCTGCTGATTCACTATGCCCGGCGTTATGTAACGGTCCACAAACGTGCTTTCGAAGAACGAATGCGTCCGAGTGGACATCGTGTAGCCGTTCGGATTGGGATATTTTCCCCAACCATTAAAATGAATGGTCACGTGGAGCGGCTGACACGCGTCCTCGACAAAGTGTCCCCAGACGCCCGCGTCGCGTAAAATTAGGGCTTGGTCGATCGCGCGATCCGTCGCCGCGACAGCGCGTGCGCCCGAAGTTGCTCCATGGCTCGCGCGATAGTTGTCCACGCGCCAGTATCCAAAATCGTACCGGAGCTGTTCCCAACCCTCGATGATCGCGTACGGCGAATACCCTTGACGGTATTGATCGGTGCCGGCGACGCGTAGAGCCGTGTCGTAATCCTCGCGCGTCGCGGGTAACTTTTGGAGCGAGATGACGCCGGCAATCATTCCATTGTCGTCCAGATCGATATAATGCCCAGGATCGTTTTCGGCATCCCATGCGGTTCCCGAACCCTTAAGGCGATCCAACTCCGGCCCGAGATACATCAGTTCATACTGAGCCGGCATCGTGCGCATAAAGGCCGGCACGGCCGACGGCAAAGACGAGCCCGCTAACTGTCCGATGATTTCGTGCCCTTTGTCTCCCCAGGCGAATGCGGGCGCGCCGCACACAAAGACAGATACCAGCGTGGCGGCTATAATTTTACGAAACATGTTTCCCCTTTTCGAAAAATGGCATTTTAGGCGAAGAACCCCGCGAGTTCGTCGAGGTGGGTGATGCGCGTTGCCGGCGGGAGTGCGCGCAAGATGAGCTCGCCGTAGCGCGACGAAGCGGCGCGTCCGTCGAGTAGCGCCACCATGCCGCGATCGTTCTTGCTGCGCACGAGCCGCCCAAAGCCTTGTTTGAGTCGCACGATCGCCGACGGGATCATGTAGTTGTCGAAGCCGCTCAAACCGCGCGCTTCCAAAGATTCGATGCGCGCTTGCACCAGCGGGTCGCCGGGCGACGGAAACGGCAGCCTGTCGATGATCACGCATGACAACTGCTCGCCCACGACGTCGATACCTTCCCAAAAGGTCGCCGTAGCGAAGAGCACGGCATTCGGCGTCGTGCGGAACCATTCCAGCAAATGCATGCGCGGAAGTTCGCCCTGCAGGCGGACCGGAAACGGGATCCGCTCTCGCAGCAGCGCGTAGACTTCACGCAAACGCGCGTGCGACGTGAAGAGAACGAACGCGCGGCCGCGGCTGCGATCCAGGCATTCCTCGACCAGCGGCGCGGCAAGCTTCGCGAAATTCGGCATCTTCGGATTGAGTTCGGGTGGCGCGACGTAGAGTCGTGCTTGCGACGGATAATCAAACGGCGATGGCGCGACCAGCTCTTGCGCCTCGTTAACGCCCAGCGAACGTTTGAGAAACTCGAAGGCACCGTCTTGCGAACCGGTATCGGCGATCGTCGCGCTCGTCAGCACAACGCTTTGCTTCCGTTCGAAGAGCATCGCGCGCAGATATTCCGACACATCGTACGGCGCGCTGTTGAGCTGGTAGGAACTATCTGCGTCGGAGCGCTCCACCCAAGCGATGGCGGTATCGCTCGGAGATTGCGCGCGCTCGATCGTGGCCTGATGCGCCAAAATCGCGCGCATCGCGAGGTCGCGCCGGCGCTCCGCCTCCGCATCGTTCTGCGGCTTGCGCTTGAGCGCGTCGTGCCAACTCGCGTAAAGCCAGTTCTCCAACTTATACAGAGAGTCGCGCAGCGTCTCGAGCGCGGGCCAGGCAGATTCGTTCGCGTGCAGCGGATATCGGTCGCCCGGCACGCTTGCAAGCGCCGATTCAAAGCCGCGCATCCCGCGGTCGAACTCGGCGTCGAAATGACCGGGAACGGTATAGGAACGATGCAGTTTGCGCATCATGCGGCCGATCGAGCCGCGCGAGAGCGTGGCCGTCAGCGCTGCCGTCGCCCAGCGTTCGCACTGATGCGCTTCGTCAAGAATCACGTAGTCGTACGGCGGCAAGAGTCCGCCGCCCATGGCGAGGTCCAGAAAAAACAGCGCGTGGTTGACGATCACGATATCGGCGAACTTCGCTTCGTCGCGCTTCTTAAAGAAGAAACACTCGCGGAAGTGTTCGCAGTACTCGCCCACGCAGTCGTCGGCATCGGCGTCGAGCTGCTCCCATTCATCATATGCCGGCAGGAACGGCAATTCGGCGCGATCGCCGGTCTGCGTGCGCGCGCCCCATTCCCACATCTGCTGCATCTTGCGCGAGGGAGCCAGCAGCCGGTCCGCTCGCATATTCTCGAGCTTCTGCTTGCAGAGGTAATGATTGCGGCCCTTGAGCAGCGTCACCCGTGCGGGAATGTCGAGCGCCTGCGTGACCAGCGGAATGTCTTTGTTGTAGAGCTGCTCTTGCAGCGCGATCGTACCCGTCGAAACGACGATCTTCTTTCCGCTGCGCAGCGCCGGCACGAGATACGCCAGCGACTTGCCGACGCCGGTGCCGGCTTCGACGATCGTGTGCATGCCTTCGAGAAAACCGCGCTCGATGAGCTGCGCCATCTGCAGCTGACCCGGACGCGCTTCAAAGCCGGCGAGCGATTTTTCGATCGGGCCGCCGGGCGCAAAGACTTCGTCGATTGCCGTCACGACTCGAGTTGAGACTCGTATACCGCGCCGGTGTTCGGATCGTAAGCGCGCGTGCGCACCGGTTTAGGCGGCCAGAAAAGTACGAGCGTTAAGAGAAACCCGGTGATCAGGCCACCGACGTGGGCCTGCCAGGAAATACCGGGAAACGAGAACGAGTAAATCAGATTCAGAATCAGGATTCCGATATTGGAGCGCACCAGATCGAAGCCCCGTTCGCCGAGCTTTAGACCAATCGCGAACAAGGCCCCGAACAAGCCGAAGATCGCGCCGCTTGCGCCGAGCGTGGCAGCGTCGGGCGGCGAAAAATAGACGATCGCCACACCGGCACCGATCAACGAGCCGATATAGATGGCCAACATGCGCGGCGAGCCCAGGACCAATTCGATGAATCGCCCGAGCATGTAGAGCGAAAACATGTTGACCCCGATGTGAATAATGCTGCCATGTAAAAACGCGGACGTAAATATCCGGTAGTACTGATGATCGTGAGTGATCGTAACCGGCGCAAGCATGCCATCATAGACGTGTGAATTCGCCGGAATATTGCCGCCAAAGACACCGGAGCCGCCGACGTACATTTCCCACAGAAAACCAATGACGTTGAGGACGATCAGCAGGCGAGTGATCAACCGGCCACCATCACCATGCGCGCAAGTTCGAGTGAGATGGCGTGGCGGCGCTTCTCGACTTCCACGGTCATCGGTCCGCCGAGCGGAGCTTTCTCGTGCACGGTCACATGCGCGCCGGGACGCAAGCCGACGTCGCCCAAGTATCGCAAAATCTCCGGGACTTCTTCGGTGACGCCTTGCACGATCGCATCGCTACCGACTTCGATCTGCGCGAGCGGAACGCCGGCACGCTGCGGCGCACTCAAATCTTTAGGCGGAATCGGCAAGCCGTGCGGACAGACTTTGGGATCGCCCAGGATCTCGATCAGTCGCGCTTCCATTTTTTCGGTGATCGCATGTTCTAGCATGCACGCTTCGGACTGCACTTCGTCCCACGGCATGCCCAAAATGTTGGTCAGCAGGCACTCCGCTAGCCGGTGCCGGCGCACGACACGCACCGCGACTTCCAGTCCCGTTTGCGTGAGTTTCACGTCGCCGCGCGCGACGTATTCCAAATACCCTTCGGATGCGAGTTTTTTTAGCATCCCGGAAACCGACGCCGGCGCGACGCCCAATTCGGAAGCCAGCCCCGACGTCGTAACGCCCGGCCCTTCGCGTTCGAGCCTGTAGACGGCTTCGAGATACTCCTCGGTAGATTCCGCGAAGTGGCTATGCCCCGACATGCCCGGTCCTTTCGACGCCGGGCTTAGGCTTCCGGGCCAAAGGAAGCCAGGCGCTCGCGCAGGCGCGTTTTCATTTGCGGGGATGCGAAAGCGGCTTCGATCGCATTGCGCGTAAAACGCAGCGGCGCGTCGTCACCGGCAACGCCT
>PLED01000064.1 GCA_003136355.1 Vulcanimicrobiota bacterium
GGGGACGCTGGAAAACGAAGATCCCTACGTCCATTATGTGAAGGAGCCGTGGTCAATCTGGACTACTGATGCCGACGGAAACAACGGCCGCCAAATTTGGCAGGCCGATCGCGGAATGGGCGGCGAGTTCTACGGCGCCGACAGCGACGCGCAGTTATTCTGGTCCCGCGACGGGCGCATCGCGTTTCCTTGGGAGAAGGATGGCTGGCGTCATCTGTATTCGGTTTCTTCGCTACGCGGCGCGGCCCAATTGCTCACGCCCGGAGCATTCGAAATCGAGAACGTCACCGTTTCCCCCGACCATTCGCAACTCGTCTTTTCGAGCAATCAAGGCGACATAGACCGCCGACATATTTGGAGATCGGCATTCCAAGGAGCACCGTCGCAATTAACCGCCGGGCCGGATAGTCAGTGGACTCCGGTGGCGTTGGTTTCCGGCATTGTGGCCTACGTGGACGCGGGCTACAAGAATCCGCCGGCCGTCTACACGCTGCGCGCAGGCCAGGCGGGGGCAGCCGGTGGGCCGCCCGTACCTCCGGAATTTCCGGCCAACGATCTCGTCGAGCCGCAGCTCGTCACATTTCATGCTCCCGACGGTCTCCTGATACACGCACAAGTCTTTGTGCCTCAGAGCGACGCCGGCAAGCATTGCGCGATCATTTTCGATCACGGCGGATCGCGACGGCAGATGCTTCCCGGCTTTCACTATCTGGAGTTTTACACGGATCTCTACGAATCGAATCAATACTACGCAAACCACGGCTGCGTCGTGCTCTCGATCAACTATCGCAGCGGCATCATGTACGGTCACGATTTCCGTGAAGCAAAAAATTACGGAGCGGAGGGCGGAAGCGAATACCAGGACGTACTCGCCGGCGCGAGCTTTCTGCAGAGCCGTCCCGACGTCGATCCGTCGCGGATCGGCATCTATGGACTTTCGTACGGCGGCTATCTGACCGCGCTTGGTTTGGCTCGCAACTCCGATATTTTTAAAGCCGGCGTCGATATGGCGGGCGTCCACAATTGGGCGACGACGGTTGATGCGGATTACGGGCGCGCCGCCGGAACACCGGCGGAACGAAAGATCGCGCAAGACGCTTCGCCGGTTTCGGCTGTCGACACGTGGCGCTCGCCGGTCTTCATGAGTCAAGGCGATGACGACCGCAATGTTGAGTTTTCTCAAGGCGTGGATCTCGCGACGCGCCTGCGCGCCAAAGGCGTTGAGGTGGTAGAGATGGTCTTTCCAAACGAAACGCACGAAAATCTAAGGTTCGCGCACATGCTGCAACTCTACGATACGTCGGCGAACTGGTTGCTGCAGAAGCTGGGCGAGCCGTAAGGGCGGCCTTTTGGTTCGTCGCCGCCGCGTTCGGTGTGGCGATGCTCGGAACCACGCTGCCCACGCCGCTCTATCCGATCTATCAGCGCGAATTCGGATTTGCGCCGCTGCTGGTCACGGTGATCTTCGCGACGTATGCATTCGGCGTCGTCGCCGGCTTGCTGCTCTTCGGCCATCTTTCGGATCGCATCGGCCGCAAACGCATCTTACTTTCAGGCTTGATGCTCTCGGCGCTGAGCGCGGCGGCGTTCTTGAACGCGCACGGATTGGCCGCAATCTTGCTGGCCCGAGTGCTCTCCGGTTTTTCGGCCGGCATCTTCACGGGAACCGCGACGGCCACGCTTGTGGAATTGGCCGGCGAAGGCCGGCGCACGCTGGCGACGAGTCTTGCGGTTGCGGCGAACATCGGCGGTCTCGGAACCGGCACGCTGCTTTCCGGCGTGCTCGCGCAGTACGGGCCATCTCCGCTGCGTCTGCCGTTTGCGGTCGATCTTGCGTTGCTCGTTCCGGCATTCGCGGGCGTTGCGTTCGCGCCGGAAACCGTAAAGCGCACGGGGGAGCGTTTTCATCTCAGCGTGCAGCGCCTGCGCATCCCTCCGGAGATTCGCGGCATCTTCATGCGCGCCGCCGTTGCGGGAATGTGCGGATTCGCCGTTTCGGGAGTTTTCAGTGCGGTGGTTCCCTCTTATCTCGTCGTCGTTTTAGGTCAGCCGAACCACGCAATTCCCGGGCTGCTCGTGTTCGTGTTGTTTTTGTTCTCCGCAGTCGGACAAATTGCGGTGAACCGCGCACCGAAGCGGCACGCGCTGACGTTCGCGTTCGCCGCTCTGCTCGCGGGAATACTCTTGCTTGCGGCGGCCATCTGGCTCGCATCGATTCCCGGATTGTTCGCCGCTGCCATCGTTGCGGGTTTTGGCCAAGGACTCGGAATCGGTTTTGGCCTAGCCGAGATCAATGAAGAAGTGGAAGTGCGGCGCGGCGAGGTTTCGTCAACCTATTTTGTCTTTCTCTACGCAGGCTTGGCGTTGCCGGTCATCGGTGTCGGCCTGGTGAGCCAGACCGCCGGTCTTACGTACGCGGGTTTGATGTTTTGCGCGATCGTTGCGGCGGCCACCGCCGCGGTGCTGGTCTCTCTGCCGAGAATGCAGACGCGATGATCGCGGCCTTCCTGCTCGCCGCGATGCCTTCGATCGTGCCGTGGCCGCGATCGGTTCGAGTGGGAACGGGCACGTTCACCTGGCAGCGGACGCCCCGGCTTGCCACGCACCTGTACGTTCACCGCGATCCCGCGCTTGGCGATGAAGGGTACGCGTTGTCGGTGACGCCACAGCACGCGGAAGCTTGGGCTAATACGCATGCCGGGCTGTTTTACGCCATGCAGACGTTCGCGCAGCTCGATCTGAGCGCCGGCGCTTCCACGCACCCCCTGCAAATCCGCGATCGGCCGCTCTACCGCTGGCGGGGCGTGCATCTCGACGCCGCGCGCCATTTTTTCGACGTGCGCACGGTCGAACGGTACCTTGACGTCGCGGCGCACTACAAGCTCAACGTGTTTCATTGGCATCTCACCGACGACCAGGCCTGGCGCCTTCCGGTTCCGGGCTATCCGGCTTTGATCGCGCGCGGCTACTCGTACAGCGACGAGCAGGTGCGCGAAGTCGTCCGTTACGCGGCACAGCGCTACGTCACCGTGTTGCCCGAGATCGAGATGCCCGCGCACTCGGCGGCTGCGATAGCTGCTTATCCGGCGTACGGCTGCGGAAGAAGCGATCTCTTCTGCGCGACGCCGGCCACGTACGCGTTCTTGAAAGCCGCGCTAAACCACGTCTTCACGCTTTTTCCGGGCGAATACGTGCACGCCGGCGGCGACGAAGTGCCGCGAACGTTCAACGAACCGGCGTTCCTTGCGCCTGTCGAGCCCTACGTGCGCGCGCACGACCGCAGAATGGTGGGGTGGAGCGAGATTCTGAGCCCGCGACTTTCGACGAGTGCCGTCGTCATGGCGTGGAACTCGATGCGGCGCGCGGCCGAAGCTGCGCGGCGCGGAAACGATACCGTCGTCACCGGGTGGCCGCTCTATTTCGACGCCGCGCAAGGCGATGCGGCGCAAGAGCCGCGCGCGACGGTGCACATGAGTACGCTGGCCGAAGTCTATTCCTGGAGCGTCATGCCGGACGGACTGACGCACGAACAGCAGTTGCACGTGCTGGGCGGCGAGGCTGCGCTGTGGACCGAGCGGATTCGCACGCCCCGACATCTGTTTTACATGCTCCTACCGCGCGAACTCGCGCTGGCGGAGATCCTTTGGACGCCGCACGAAAACAAGAGCTGGACCGGATTCTTGCAGCGTTTGCCGGCGCAGTTCGCGTGGCTCGACGCGCATGGTTACCCATTCCGCATTCCGAATGCGGCATTTGATGTCAGCGGAGGGCGTGTCGTCTTCACGGCCGTTCCGGGGCAAGTGCAGATCGTCGATGCATGGACCGATGCGGGCAGCGCGGCCGTGCGTCTATCCGCGCCGATCGCCGGGACCGTGCGCTATACACGTGACGGCACGTTGCCAAGCTCGAGTGCGCCGGTCTACACGAAACCGTTGATGCTGAATCTCGCACCCGGCGGCACGGTCACCGTGCGCGCCGCGACGTTCTTTCGCAACCGCAGCGGCGCGACGACGGAGTGCCGCATCCACCGCGTGCAGGTCGGGATGCTGCCCCGGACCGGAGCGCGCTCTTGGAACGCGCTGGTCTCGCCTTAGCGCCGCTTGCGGCTTGTGCTGCGGCCGCCGGCCATTGAGTCGACGAAGTTGGCGCCCTCATCGAGCACCGCGCTCGCGACTTTCATGCCGGTCGCAACTGTGCGCGCGGTTTTTGACGCAGTCTTGGCGGCGGTCCTGGCTGCAGTTTTGGCCGCCGGGCGGGCGCGTTTGGTCGCCTTGCGCGCGCGCCGAACCGTTGTGCCGGACGAGCGTTTCACGGTTTTCCGGGAAGATTTCCGGGTAGCTTTGCGTTTGCGAGCTGCCATTGTAATAGAGTGCTCTTTACGGAGCAAGGGTTCCCTCTTTTGCACGAAGGCTAACCTTACGGCGAAGCGAACGGCGAAACTCATGACGGATGAAAACGAGGATCTGCGTCAACAAATTCTGGAAGGCCGGACCGCGGTTTCCGACTTGGGCTCGGCGATCATCGAGTATTTGGCGACGGTCGAACGCGTCACCGAGAGCGCATCGGCCGCCAGTAGCAAATATCAAGACCTGATCGGTCTAGCCGACGTGCCGCTCTCCGAGGAACTCGGCGGAAAGCTCCGCGAATCGGTCGCCCAATTCGCGCGCGGCTCCATTGCGATGGCGACGACGTTCTCTCAGATCATGCGGACGATGCAGGAGGCTTACGAGAAACTCGAAGCCCAAACGAAAGGCGTCTAGAAACTCCGCACGAGCGTGAACCGCAGCGAGGCCGGTCCGTACGGAATGGAGCTGCGAATACCGAACTGACCGTTTGCCAGCGGCGCGCCGATTCCGGTGCCGTACGTCACGTAGGGTGCCGAGTTGCTGTTGAAGAGATTATCCGCGGAGACTTGCAGCGACAGCGACGACCCGAAGATCGGCTGACGGTACGTGGCGTTTGCGATGACAAATGCCGGGATGTTGAACGTGTTGTTCGAGCCGTAGAGATTGAATCCGAACTCGGCGTACTGTCCATATGAGCCGCGGTAGTGTATTGCCGCGTAACCTTGTGAATACGCTTCGCTCTTGTTGGAGATGCCGTTAAAGAACGGCGAGTTGAAAGAATAGAAATTCGTACCGTTGACAACGCCTAGATTCGTCGTAAACGGCCCCGCTGCACTCGAATAAAACGACGGCGGCAGGTTGTATGCGAACGCCCGCTGGAGCGCCATCGAAAAGGTGTAGCCTACACCGCGCGCCGGATCGCGGCGCCAGGTCGCGTCGATACCTTCGTAGCGGCTCTGCGCGAGGTTTTGGTTCGTGCTGATGTACACGGGTATCTGCGTGGTCGTACCGGGCGGATTGTACGTCGTTCCGCTCGGATAGACGACCGCCACGAATTGGTTGCGAAGGTTGGTCAGATAGGCGTCGAGCGAGAAGACGTCGCCTGGCGGCATGCGCCAGTCGCCGCCGAGATCGTAGCCGAACGACGTTTCCGGAAGCAGTCCACCAGAATTGTTGCCGATGGTGACGGTTTGCGCCCCGGTCGTGAAGACTTGCGCCGGCGTTTGCGTCAGGTTGTCGATGAGCGCGGGGTAGGGCGGCGCGATCGCCGAGCCCGCGGAGAGACGCAGCGAAAGCGCAGCGTTCGGCCGGTACGTTACGCCGATCCGCGGATCGTCGTGGGTTGAATCGTCGGTCGCAAAGACAAAGTTGCCGGCCACGACTTGCGGCGTATACGTGTTGTGATAGGTGTTGTAGTAATTCGCCAGCGTCAGCTGCAGTTTATCGCTCAATGCGAACTGGCCGCGCAGCAGATAGGTCGTGAAATCTTGGCGCGTGCCGCCGGCGATCGTCGTCGAAAGATTACCCTGCGAGCTGGACGCGCTGCCGGTAATGCCGTATGCGTTCGTGAGCGACGAGTTTCGGTCGAACGCGAAGGTGTAGACGTTCGGGCCGGCTGGATGATCGTATTCAAACGACATGCCGCGAAGCGCGTCGTGTTCGACGGTGTTCGAGTACGGCGTCGGGATCGTCAGCGACGCGGCCGTTCCGTTGAACGTCGTGGGCGTCCCGCCGACAGTTGCCGTTCCGTAAAGCGCGATTGGGCCGGTAATGTAATTTGCCGAAGGCGAGCTCAGATCGGACGTCGTTTGGCGCGCCAGGATAGCGCTGTAAAAGCGCGCGAGCACCGTGTCTTGGTGAAGCGTCGTGCGCAGCTCGGCTTCGAACATCGGCTCGTTGTCGTAGAGCCGCTGGTCGGGAAGCGTGGTCCGGTTGTTCAGCAGAATCGTCTGTCCGGGAGTAAACGCCGCCCCCGAATACGCCGAGGCGGGTGCGAAGACGGAACCGATTTGTGTGAAACCGGCTGCCGGTCCGTCATACTGCGATTGAATGCCGATGTACGCGACAGTCAATTGGGTCGACGGCGAAAACCGGTATTGAAGTTTTGCGAGCTCGCCACGATTGAGAAAACTCGAACTGACGGCTTGGCAGCAGCCGAACAGCGTGACGTAAGCGTTGGCGGGATTGCCGAGCGCGCCCGCGATCGGATAGATGCCGTGCTGTCCGTTGACGGGGTTGCCGCTAGTCGTCGAGCCCGATAGTGAGTTGCCGTTAATTCTCGTGCCCGCCGGCAGCGCGAAATTGCTTTGATAGTTGTTGAGCGGGCCTTGCGATCCGTACGTCGCGAAGGTCATCAAATACCCGAGCTTGCCGTTAGCGATCGTATCGGAGAGACGCAGCTGCGCAAACGAGCCGGCCATGTTGTCGATGCCGTAGGTCATGCGCCCGCTGCGGTGCAAGGTTGGGTTGCCGGTTACAAAATTTACTGTACCGCCGATACCGTAGTTGATCTGCGGGGCGAATGCGGTCGGTCCTTCGACCACCTCGACGCTATCGAAGAGCAGCGAATTCACGAGCATCGTCGGGTAGTCGCCGTTTCTTCCATTAATAAGCGGCCGCCCGTCGAGCAGCGTCGACTTCTCATAGTCGAGCGCGCCGCGCAGATTGGGCGACGCGATCGATCCGGGAACCGCGGCATCTGCCGACGCGGGCCGGGCCGAAACCACGCCCGGAATCTGATCGAGCACGTGTCCGATTTGGATCTGACCCGCATCGGCGAAACGTTGCTGTGGAAGAACGGTGATTGCGGACGGGCTGTCGTTGAAGGTGCCGGCCACGCTGTGCACGGCTGCGATCTGTTTCAGTGTAGAAAAGGTGGCCGGTTCGAGAACGACGTCTATCTGGGTTGCGGCCGCACCGGCGGTGACGTCAACGGCGCCTGAGATAAACCCAGCTTTGTCGGCGGTCAGAACGTAGCTGCCGGGCTGGAGATTTTGAAACTGGAATGCGCCGGCGGCGTCGCTGTGGACTTGCGTATGGGCTTTGCCGCTCAGGACCAAACGCGCCGCGGCTATTGGACGGCCGTCCGGATCGTGGACGAAGCCTGAGATGGCGGCGGCCCGGGCCGGGCCAATGACGGAGAGGGCGAACCCGAGGGCTAGGGCCGCTATTCCAAACAAGCGCATGCCGGAATAACGCAACATACCTTTACTTTATCGTCACGAAATGGAAATTTCGTTCGGCCCGGCCCGGTCGCACTTGGCCGCAAAGATGAAGTCGCTCTCCGTCAGCCCTTTGATCTTGTGCGTCCAGACACTCACGACCACCTGACCCCAGGCGAGCGCTATGTCCGGATGATGCCCCTGCTCTTCGGCAATCACGCCCACGCGATTAACGAAGACAAGCGCGTCGGCAAAGTCTTTGAACCGGTATGTTTTCCGTAATCCCGTGACGCCTTGGGAAACTTCGGCCAGGTCCCAGTTGCCCCCGAGCTGCTTGAGCAGTTCTGCGGCTTCGGAGAGGGCCATGGGCGGCATCCCGCCCCGGCACGGAACACAGATCCGCTGCGCGAGATCCACCGTCAATCTCCGGTACCGAAGAGCCGGTAGCGCGCGAATGCGAGTTCGCGCTTTTCAACGCGCGCGGCGATCGCTTCGGTGAGATCGGTCAGGAAGTTCTCGAGCGTTTTGGCCGCGCCGTTGCGCGCGATGGCTTTGTCGAAAAACGCGCCTAGCCCGCTCATCGGCAGTTCGTACTCGCCCGCGAGCCAAATTTGCGAACCGGAAGGTCCCGAGCTGTCCAAACCAATCGCGCCGTGAAAGACGGGAAAGACCTCCGCGCTTCGGCGCGCGTGAATGGTGAGTTTCATCTGATGGCGCGGCTCGGTCTCTTCGCCGGCGATCTCCAGGCGAATCGGTATCGCGACGTATCCGACGTCGGGCAATCCGAGCTCGCCGAGATTGAGGTGAAGCGCAAAGCCTTTCCACTCGTTCGCGTTTGCGGCGATGTCTCTTAGTATCTGCGACGCGGCTTCGCGCGCGGGAACCGCGGGTTCGTTTAGCGGTCTTTCCAGATCGATTTTCGGCATCGCACCCTTTCACGAGTGGTTTGGCAGTAGCTCCATGCGCTCTCGGGCGTAGTCCAGTAGGACGAGGAAATTCGACAGAAAACCGGCGCCCAAGTGGCCGTTGGCCGTGCCGCGGAGCGTCTTGGTGGTTCCGATAGCCTGCGGCCCCGTGGAGAGCGGTCCGATCTGCAGCGTCGGAATCGTTCCCATCATCTCGATGCTGTCGCCGCCGATTCCGCCCACGTTTTGCGTGTGCGTCGGTTTGAATATCTGCGGGTGCAGGGCGTAAAACTCGTCGGCGAGATTGACTGTCGACTGATCGCCGGTGTCGACCGCAAGACGCGCGGGCTCGCCGGCCAGCAGCACGTCGACGACAGGCACGAAGTTATCGAATGCAAGCGCGATCGGCGGCGCCGTCTGCTTTTCGTCGACGCCGAACGAAAGGACGTGATGCTCGTAATCTACCGTTAGAGGTGCGGCGGCTGCAAAAACGTCGGCGCCGAGCACCAAATCGTATCCATAGCGGTGGATGTCGCTGAGCACGACATATTCCGCGTCGCCGAAACGCGCGCTGCCGATCTGCAGCGGGCCGGCGCGCACGACTTCGGTTGCGTACGATCCTAGTCCGCGTACGTTGAAGACGCCGACCGGATTGAGATTCAGCTCCTCGGCCAATTCCAAACTCATTGCGACACCGGAGTTGCCGGTATCGAAAAGGCAGTGGACGGTTATGCCGCCGAGCGCGCACATCGCGCTCGGTGTCGTGCTGTCGGGATCGAGCGCGACCGTGGCGGGTTTCGATGCGAATTGTACGATCAATCCTTGCGGCGGCTGCAGCGGAGTGGCCACGAGGCTGCGCGTCGTGTATTGTTCGATCGGCGCGCGATCGCGATCTATCCGGAACGGCAGCATGTACGAACCGACGCGCCGGTAATCGTGCATCGTGTAGATCGCGCCGCCCGCGCTTCGCGCGGCTGCGAGCAGCCACGTGCGCGGATCGACGAAAATCTCCATCGGTACCGCATCGCGATCGGTGACGAAAAACCGCCGGCACGTGCAGTCCCCGAGGCTCGTCGTACCGCCGTCGAGAATGCGGCCGCCTTGCTGCTCAAAATCGGGAGCTAGGAATTCAAGCGAACCGACGATCCGGAGCGCGCGTAAATAAGCATCGGCGGGTTCGATGCGCGGGAGCGCCGTGCTGTTGATCGTCACGCCGAAGAGTCGGTGACCGTCGAAATACGTTCCGGGACAGACAGCGCCGCTGCACTGACGCAAGAGAAAGCGCAAACCTTGGCTATCGGTCTGCTGCGTCGTGGCCTGGCCTTCGATCGTCACCGCGGCGGTGCTGGCGAAGTGCGCGGCGTACACATCCCCGTTGGCTTGCCGCATGTGCGCCAAGACGGAGAAGAGCGCGATTGCGACGGCGAACTTCATCCAGGTGGACTTCCCCTTGCTCGACCGCTACCTTCTCGAAGGCAAACCGCCAAAGGAAGAGGTCGTCGCCGCCCTGCTCCAAGTACGCCCGGAGGCGCCCGGCGCCGCCCCTTTTTACGAGGGTTTGAAGATCCTCGGGTCGCGGACGCCCGATCTTTCGCTTATGGCGCTGCGCCTCGTACTGGCCGGCAAGAAGGCCGACGATGCTTCGGTGAAGAGTTTCCGGGCCATCGTCGAGCATGTCCGGCACGGAGGTGACGATGCCGCCGGTATCAACGCGTATAAGGAAGCGTTGGAGTGAGAAGGCAAGCGAGCTTTCGGCGGGATGCCGGCCGTGCCGGTGCGTCGAAAGGGGAACGCCGACTTGGGCTCATCCGTTGACATAGCGATATGGCTTGGCTGCGAATTTTTGCATCAGCGATACTGGCCGCGGTTCTTGGAGCCGCCGGTACCGGATTTGCCGTTGCAGACCCGCCGCCGTGGGCGCACGCCTTACCGCTCGCAGATGGATCGGCGCGTTCGCACGCCGTGGTTTCCGGCCGTATCGTCGGAATCGATTTTGCCAGCGCCAGTATCTTGGTCGAAACCTCGCACGGACGCGTTCCGATTGCGGTTACGCCGAGCACCAGCATCTTTCGCGGCGAAGACTTTGCCTCGTTTGCCGAATTGTCACGCGGTTCGCGCGTCGACATCGACGTCAGCGACGTCGCCGGGCGGCTCGTCGCGCAAATCATCCGCATCCGCTAGGAAGCGCTAACGCGCCGTGGCCGTCGCCACGCGCGATCTCACCAAACATTTTCACGTCAACGGTATTCACCGCACCGCACTCGACGGCGTTTCTTTCTCCGTGCGCGATCGGGAGCGGTTAGTGATATTAGGGCCGAGCGGCGCGGGCAAGACNNCCGCGCAAGATCTCGGCGTCGCCGCGCATCTGCAGAAACGGCCGGGGGAGCTTTCTGCCGGCGAACGCCAGCGCGCTTCGCTGGCGCGCGCGATGCTCAGCGATCCGCGCGTTCTCTTATTAGACGAACCACTTTCGCATTTGGAACCGTCGCTGCGTTCGCAAGTGCGGCGCACCTTTTTGGCGTTCTCGAGTTCTTTCGGGGGAGCCGTCATCCATGTGACGCACGATCACGCCGAGGCGCTGACCTCGGGCGACCGCCTGGCCGTCATGCTCGACGGCAAGATCTTGCAGTGCGATCTGCCGCAACGCGTCTACGATTATCCGGCGAACACGGGCGTGGCGAGGTTTTTCGGAACGCCGCCGATGAATCTGCTCGACGACGGCATGGAGACACTTGGTATTCGCCCCGAAAACGTCCGGCTGCAAAACGGCGGCCCGCTTCGCGGACGCGTGATGGCTGTTGAATCGACGGGTGCGGACGCTTTCGTGCGCATGCAGACCCCCAAGGGCGAGTTGATCGCCCGCGTTTCGTCGGCCGCGGTCCCGGCGGTCGGGGACGAAGTCGCCGTAGCGCTGCCGCCAGAGCACGTGCGTCGCTTCGATCGAGCCGGTGGAGCGGCGATACCGTGAACGACATTCGAGAGCTTGCGGCGAGCGTGGTTTGCGCCGGCTTCTATGGCACGGGCGTGACCACCGATCTGAAAACGTTTCTGCGCGACGCTCCCCTGGCGGGCGTAGTGCTCTTTGGCCGCAACGTGGAGTCGGTCAGGCAGGTTCGCGCGCTTAGCGACGAACTGCGCGGCCTTCTTTCTCGGCCAATCGTTGCGATCGATCAAGAAGGCGGGNNAAGGCGGGCGCGTCGCGCGGATTCGTGCCGGCGTCGAAGAGATTCCGTCGGCGCTTGCGATCGCCGCGGCTTGCGCGGGCACCGGAAACGAAGAACTCGCGCGGGAAGCGGGCGAGCAGATGGCGTTCGATCTTCGCCGCGCCGGAGCGAACGTTGATTTTGCTCCGGTTGCCGACTTGGCGCTTACGCGCATGAACACGGTGATCGGCACGCGCGCATTTGGCGACGATCCTCATCGGGTCGCGCGGCTCGCGGGCGCGTTCGCGGCCGGCTTGGAAGGCGGCGGCGTTGCGGCGACGTTCAAGCACTTCCCCGGGCACGGCTCGACGTCCGCGGATTCGCATTTGGAACTGCCCGTCATCGAGGCGGACGAAGCGACGCTGCGTTCGCGCGATCTCATTCCATTTGCCGAGTTGCTGCCGTCAGCACGCGCGGTCATGACGGCGCACATCGTTGCGCGCGCGTTTGAGGATGGACGGCCCGCAACGGTCTCGCGGCGCATCCTCACGGAGTTGTTGCGCGGCGAATTTCACTTCAAAGGCGTCTGTTTCACCGACTGCTTGCAGATGGATGCGATTGCCAAGGGTATCGGCACGGAACGTGCGGCCGTCGAAGCGCTCGCTGCCGGCGCCGACTGCGTACTACTGAGCCACGATCTGGAACTGGCGAAGCGCACGGTTGACGGGATCGCACGCGCGGCCGATGAAGGCGAGCTTCTGCTGGAGCGGCTTCAAGAAGCCGCCGCCCGGGTTTGGGGTCTGCGCTCCAGGTTGCAGCCGCCTCTTCCTTTAGAAGCTTCCGCGCCGTTCCCGGGAATCGGCGAACGGATCGGGCTGGCTGCAGTCACCGTTCTTCGCGGGGAAGCGCGAGGCGAGCCGGACGACCTCGCCGTCAGTTTTGAAAGTCCGACATCCGAAGGCGCACAGGGCGCGCACGACCGGCACGCCGCGTTGTCCGATTACGCGAACGTGCGCCAAATACGCGCGCCGCTTGATCCGCGCGAAGAAGAAGCCGGTCGCGTACTCGCGGAGATTGGCGCGCGCCGTCCGATCGTGCTGATGCGCCGCGCGCACGTGTACGACGGACAGAAGTCTGCCGTCGAACGCATCCTGGCCGCGCATCCGAGCGCGTTGCTCGTTTCATTGCGCGAACCGTTCGACGCGTTCGACTTTCCGCAAGCGCGCAACGTTGCGTGCACCTATGGCGACGATGCTCCGAGCATCGCGGGTTTGGCGGCCGTGCTGTTCGAGGGCAAACCGGCGCTGGGAACCTTTCCATTGAACGGCGCGGCCCTTGCTCGCGATTGACCGCGCCTTCGCACGCGCGGATGGCATTCTGCGCGAAGCGTGCGGCAAACAATTTACCGGAGCCGTCGCGCGAATCGAGCAAGGCGGCAAATTGCGTTTCGAACGCGCATACGGGGCGACGCGCCGGGACGCACGAGGCCGCGCGGTTTCGGCGGATACGCTCTTCGATCTGGCTTCGATCACCAAACCGTTCGTGGGAACGCTGGCGCTGCGCGCGGTGGCCGAAGGCAAGATCGATCTCGACGGCTCGCTGACGCAAGTCTTTCCGGAGTGGAACGGCAAACCTCATGCGGCGATTACTTTGCGGATGCTGCTCTCGCACACGTCTGGAATGAATTCGGGCGCGGACTATCGCGAACTGCTCGATCGCAACGTCGTCCAGTTCGCTCTGGAGCGCGAACTTGCGGCCGTCCCGGGCGAACGCGTCATCTACAGCGATCTCGGCTTTATCGCCGTGGGCGAGCTCTTGCAGCGCTTGGCGCAGCGAAGTCTGCGGGCGCTGGCGCGTCCGGCGATGTACGCTCCGCCGGCGCGTTTGCGCGATGCGATTCCGGCGACGGAAGACGACGGCTGGCGTGGACGCGTCCAAGGCTTCGCGCACGACGAGAAAGCCTATCTCATGGGCGGCACCGCCGGGCATGCGGGGATTTTCGGCACCGCATCCGATGTCGCAGCGCTGGCCGAACAGTATCTGGCGGCGCCGGCGGGCCGCGCGGCCAAAGCTCTGCCGCGCGAACTCGCGAGCGAAGCTCTCTGCGAGCAGGCATTCGATCCGGTTCTGCGCCGCGGCTTGGGCTGGGCATTGAAAACAACGGACGAAAACTCTTGCGGCCGGTATCTTTCGTCCCAAACGTTCGGGCATACCGGCTTCGTCGGCACGTGCGTGTGGGCCGATCCGCAGCGCGACTGCAGCGGTGTGTTGCTGACGAACTCGGTCTATTTCGGCAGAAACGATACACGCGATCTGCATGCGGCTTTTTACGAAGCGATGGTCGAAGACTTGGGGCTGCGGTGATCGCGGTCGGGTTGATGAGCGGCACGTCACTGGACGGGGTGGATGCGGTACTGGTCAGACTCGTGCCGCGCGGACGCTCGTACGAAGTGGACGTGCTCGATTTTCAGACGACGCCGTACGGCGAAGACGAACGCACGGCGCTGCGCGAGGCGCTCCCGCCCAACGAAGGCTCGACACGCGCGGTCGCGCGGCTGAACCGCATGCTCGGCCAAACGTTCGCGAAAGCTGCGCTCAACGTGGCCGGAAAAAGCACCGTCGATTTCGTGGCGTCGCACGGCCAAACGATCTTTCACGATGGCGACGCGCAGACGACGCTGCAAGTGGGCGACCCGTTCGTCATACGCCAAGCCGTCGGGCGCACCGTCTGTTACGATTTTCGCAGCGCCGACTGCGCGGCCGGCGGTCAGGGAGCGCCGCTCGTGCCATACGTGGACGCGCTATTGCTGGCTAGCGATTCCGAAGATCGCGTCGCGGTGAATGTCGGCGGGATTGCAAACCTCACGGTCATTCCGCGGCGGTCGTCGCCGCAAGACGTCGTCGCCTACGACAGCGGACCGGGAAATATGCTGGTCGACGCGTTTATCTTCCGGCGCACGAACGGACGCGAGCGTTTCGATCGCGACGGCAGAGCGGCGCTTGCGGGATCCGCGAACCAGTCCGTTCTCGAAACGATGCTGGCCGATCCGTATTTTGCGCTTGTGCCTCCGAAAACGACCGGGCGCGAACATTTTGGAACGCAGTTTTTGGACGAGCACCAAACCCGGCTCGACGCGCTGTCGCTCGAAGACGGTGCGGCGACGCTTGTTGCGCTCACGGCTGCATCGCTCGCTTCGGCCATACAGGCCTCGGCCCCCCGCGCGGCGCGGGTCGTCGTCAGCGGAGGCGGCGCAAAGAATCCGGCGATTTTACGCGAGCTGCAGCAGCGTCTGCCGGATCGCCGCGTCGAATCTTCCGACGTCATGAACCTCCGGGCTGATGCAAAAGAAGCAGTCGCGTTTGCGATTCTCGGATACGAGACGCTGCGCGGACGCGCGGCAAACGTGCCGCGTTCTACCGGCGCGAGCGGCCCGGTCGTGCTGGGCGCGATCGCTCCGCATGGTTTAGACGCACTTCTTGATAAGATGCGGACTGAATGTCGCGCATAGCGGTCGGCGTCGACGCCGGCGGATCGAAAACCGCCGTCACGTACTCTGTGGACGGACACTGTGAGGGTGTGTGGTACGGAGGCTCGGCAAATGCGACGGTGCACGGCGCCGAACGGGCCGGCGACAGCATCGCCAAAACGATCGAGCTCGCGCTTGACGGCGCGCTTCCGGACGCGATCTTCGTGGGCGCTGCCGGCGCCGGACGCGAAGACGTCGCCGGCGAGTTGAAAAGCGCGCTTACATCGCGCTTTGCCGGCGCAAACGTGGAAGTGCGCGACGATGCGTATATCGCACTGCGCGCGGCGTTGCCGGAAGGTGACGGCGCCGTCGTCATCGCGGGAACCGGCGCGATCGCTTACGCCGAAAAGAACGGCGCGGGATTTCGCAGCGGCGGCTACGGATATGTGTTCGGCGACGCGGGTTCGGGATTCGGCATCGGCGCCGCCGCGGTCGATCGCTTGCTGCGCGCCTACGACGGGCGCGCGCCGCACGACGCGTTCGCAGAAGAACTCGCAGCGGCTTTGGAAGTCCGCACCCTCAACGAAACGCTGCAAAAGGTGTACGCTGGCGGCGCTCCGTCGCGCGTTCTTGCCGCGCTCGCTCCGCTCGTGATCGAGTCCGCCGGTCGCGGCGATCGCGCCGCTTCAAAGATCGTGCAGCAGGCAGCGGCCGAACTCAACAGCCTGGTGAAAGCGGCGATTGCGTCGGCGGGTTTAGCGGGTTCGGATGCGCCGATCGCCTTTTCCGGCGGGCTGCTCTCGGCCAGCAGTTTGCTCACCTTTCTGCTCGAAACGCGACTGCTCAATGACTTTCCCGAGATGCCGATTCTGAAAGAGAATCCCGCGCCGTCTGCCGGCGCGCTTTACGCCGCGGAGCGTCTGTTATGAACGATCTGCCACAGACCGAGGCGCGCAATCCGCGTACCGGTTCGCTCGACCGTTTGCCGGTGGGCGAGCTCGTCGACGTGCTCGCTCGCGAACAGAATGAGGCGGTCGCGGCGGTCGTTGAGGCGCGCGGCCTGCTCGCGCAGGCCGTGGACGAAATCGCGATGCGTTTGGCGTCGGGTGGAAAGCTGCACTACGTCGGAGCGGGAAGCAGCGGGCGGATCGCATTCCTCGACGCGTCGGAGATGCCGCCGACATTCGGCACCGATCCGTCGCTGGTCTGCGCGCACATCGCCGGCGGACGCGACGCGCTGACGCGCGCGATTGAAGGCGCCGAAGACGACGGCGACGCCGNNGCGCGAGAAACGGGAGCGTGGACGCTAGGCGTCACGAGTAATTCCGGAACCGAGCTCGGCGCCGCGGCGGATTTGGCGATCGTCTTGAACACGGGGCCTGAGCCCGTCGCCGGTTCGACGCGGCTGAAAGCCGGCACGGCGCAGAAAGTGCTGCTCAACACGCTTTCGACCGCGACGATGGTCAAACTCGATAAGGTCTACGATAATCTCATGGTTGACGTCGTCGCGACCAACAGCAAATTACGAAAGCGCGCGCTGCGGTTAGTGATGCAGCTCGTTTCCACCGATGAGAATGCTGCTGCGAAGCTGCTTGAAGCTGCCGGAGGCCGTGTGAAAGTCGCGGCCGTCATGGGCTGCGGAGCGCTGCCCGCGCAAGAGGCGCGTGCGTTGCTCGACTCGCACGGCGGCTCGCTCCGCCGCGCGCTGCACCGGCCATAATGTTCGCGACGCTCGCGCTTGCGGCGATCGCGTTCGTGCCGCTGGACGATCGCCCGGTCACACGGCAGTTGCCGCAACTCTTAGGACGCATTGCAGGCATGCCCGTCTTGGAGCCGCCGCTGCCGCTGCTCGGCAATTACTTGGATTTTGGAAAGCCCGACGCGATCATCGCGTGGCTCAACGGTTCGCAGACGGGGCGCGCCAATCAATTCGTCGTGAGCGCCGACATGCTCGCCTACGGCGGATTGATCGCATCGCGCGTTCCCAAAACGGCGTTCGCCGACGCGTATTTTCGTGTGCGTTCGCTGCAGCAGCTGCGCCGGCAGCATCCGGCCGCGTGGATAGGCGCATTCGGTACCGTCATGCGTCTTGCGCCGACCGGCGTTCCAGCCGTCGGGCGCGCGCAGTCGTTTTTCGCGCCGTACCCGATCTGGTCGTATGTGCAAGAGTATGCCAATCTGCACGACCCGCCCTTACCGGCGGAAGAAGCCCGCGCGGAGCAATTGCGTGTCTTGATCGGCGACCGGACGTTGCAAGCCTATTTGAATGCGCGCTATCGCGATTACGCAGTCGACGATCTCCTGATAAAACTGACGGCCGCCGGCACGATCGATCGTTTAGCGCTCGGGCAAGACGACGCGGGCCCGGTTGGACTTCACGTCAAAGACGTCCGCGCGCTGCAGGCGTCGGTTGCGCAAGCCGGGCTGGAAGATCGCGTTGCGATCGAACCCGGAGCTGACGAACTCGGGATGGCGATGGTGGCGCAGGCGATCGCGCGCGGCGCAAGTTGGACGCCGCATGTCGCGGTTACCTACTCGATGCCGGGCGGCGGCACGCTCAACGATCCGCTGGAGTTCGCGCCGATCGAAACCGCAATAGACGGGCTCATCGGTCTCTGCGGCGCCGTGCGCGACGACGCGCAGCCGGATATCTCGTTGTTCGTCCGCGTTCCCAATACCGATCCGGCGCACGACGACGATCTGCTGGCGGCGATGCGGGCGCAAGAGCAAGCGGGACACTCTGTGGCCTTTGCCGATTTGACGTTTCTGCGGAACACGTTCTCGGTTCAGGCGGCGTTCGCGCAACGGCTGCTCGACAGCGGGGTCGCGAGCAAACTGGATTCTTATGCCTCTTGGAACACGAACGCAAATACGGTCGGCACCGCCGTTGCGGAAGCGGTTGCCGCCGGCGCCGGCCGCCGCGCCGGCACCTACGATGCACTCGCGCACGCCGAGTTCACCTTCGACCGGATCGTTGACGACTACGCTTTCCACGATTTCGTGCGTCCGCAGATCAATGCCGCGCTCACCGCGCAAGGCATTACCGACCATACGTATTTGCTTGCCGAACAAGCCGCGCCGATCGCCCAACTGAATCGCGCTGCGCTGTGGAACCGGGCCGCGGCGATCCTCAAACAACTCTATCCGGCCTACCACATCGCGGCGATCCAAATCACGCTGCCCTGGAACCGGACCTTCGAAACCGGAATCGAAGTCGGGCTAGCGCCGAACCTTTAGCTTGGCGGGGCCGCCGGGCCCCTCGGCCGAAGGACCTACCGCCAAACGCACATCCGCTTTAGGAGACGGTCTCATGATGTTTTTACGACGCACCTTGATCGCCTCGGCCGCATTCGCGATGCTCGCCGCAGCGCCCGCGCTCGCGGTAGATTATGGCAGATGGTTTTTCTCAACCGCCAACGATCCGAAACCGCAGCCCTTCAGCGCGTGTGTAGGTCGCGCGCAAGCCGCAATGGCGAGTCAGGGCTTTGGGGCGCATGTCGGCGGAACGAACCCGGCATACCTCGACGCGACGACGGGATTGGTCTCGGTAACGGCGTTTTGCGTGGGACAGCCGAAGGGTTTTTACTATATATTGGTCGTTATGAGCGACGACGGCTCGAAGAGCGCGCTCAGTGTCGGCAATGCGATCAACGCCGCATTCTTCGGATCCAACGCGAGCGCCGGTACCGGCGGATCGGCAGCGACGGGCGCGAACGGCACGTTNNTTCGTCGGAAGCGGTTGGCAGAGTACGATCGATTTAACGCAAGCCACCAGCGGCGCGCTGACGGGCATGGTGCGTAACGATCCGCTCACACCTGTTGTCGTCGGCGGCCAATTCACCGGCACGACGATGACGCTGACGCTGCGTCCCGCCGACTTCGCCGACAACGTGACGTTGACCGGCGACCTGAGCGGGGGGAAAATTGCCGGCAAAGTACATCACCTGGGCGCCGACGACTGCACGTTCACGATGGTGCGCACCGCCAGTTCGAGCGCTTAGCTAGCGCGCGAGTTCGGAGGCGAGCACGAACCGCACGCCTTCGGCTTGCATTTTCGGATAGAGCGCAGCGAGCGCGGCGAGCGTCGTCGGGCGAGGATGCCCGATCGCGATCGCGGAGCCGTTGCGTTTTGCAATCTCGACGGTTTGCTCCAGCATCTGCTCGGTGTACGCCTCATCCGCCCGGTTGTCTAAGAACACGTCTCGCGAGGCTTCCGGAATGCCCGCATCGCGAGCTGTTTGCGCCGCGACGCTCTGCGCGCTCGTGCGCGAATCGACGAAGAAGAGGTCGTGCTCTTTGGCCACTGCGATCACGTCTTTCATGACGCGCTTGTCGGCGCTGGCCTTGCTGCCTTCGTGGTTGTTGAGCCCGCGAGCCGCGGGAACTTGCGCGATGTCGTCTTGCGTTGTTGAAGCGATCTGCGCGTCGGTCATCGCGGTCGTTATCTCGCCCGCCCCGGCGGTGTCGCGCCCGAGCGGTTCCATCGGCAGATGCAGCATGATGCCTTTTCCGGCGGCGGCCGCGTCGCTTGCGATCTGTGCGCTATAGCGAACGTGCGGCAGGATGGAAAGCGTCAGCGGAATCGGCAGCGCCAGAAAACCGCGTTCCGTTGCGGGCCACTGCCCGCAGTCGTCGATGATAAGCGCGACGGTTATCGTGCCGGACGGCGTCGCGGTTGCTTCCGGCGCGGCGGTTGACGGCGGTGCCGCCGTTGCGGCGCGGAACGGTGGAGCTTCCGTGGCAACCTGCGCGGGCGGGCTCGTCGCAACTGCGGCGACCGGCCGTCGCGACATGCGATTGTGGCCGAAGAGCGCCCACGCAACAAAGAGCGACAACAAAAAGGCGATGGCGAGGAAAAAAAGGCGGCGGCCCATTGCGGCGGGCATTCTTCGGCCGCCCGTCGGATACCTGAGCGATGGCGCTAAAAGTTCCCGTGCTGTTCGGATCCGTGCGAACCGAACGCCAAGGCATTAAGGCCGCGCGTTTTGTGGTCAACGAGCTGAAGAACTACGGATGCGAACCGTTGCTCGTAGACGCGAAAACCTACGATCTGCCGATGCTCGACAAAATGTACAAGGAGTATGACGCCGGCAACGCGCCGCCGAAGCTCCAGGAACTTGCGGACCTCTATCACTCCGCCGATGGTTTCGCCGTCGTGACGGGCGAGTACAACCACGGCGTGCAGCCGGGGTTGAAGAACCTGCTCGATTATTTTCTGGAAGACTATTTCTGGCGGCCGTCGGCCATCATCTCATATTCCGGCGGATACTTCAGCGGCGCGCGTGCGGCAATCCAGCTGCGCGAGATCGTGGCCGAGCTGGGAATGCCCGCGATTCCGACGGCCTTGCCGATCGCGCGCGTGGCGAGCGCGTTCGACGACGCCGGTGAACCCACCGATCCGGAGTTCCGTCCACGCAGCATAGAGTTTTTTAAAGAATTCGTTTGGTACATGGAGGCGCTTCGCGCGCAACGTGCTAAGGGTGTTCCGTACTAGGCTGGCAGAGCTCGATTAAGACGCCTTGGGCGCTCGCCGGATGCAAGAACGCAATGAGATTGCCGTGCGCGCCGCGACGCGGAGTATCGTTGATGAGCCGAACGCCGGCCGCCTTAAGCCGGTTCAGTTCAGCCTGTAAATCGGCAACGCGATATGCCGTATGATGCAGCTTCGTTTCCGCGTCGCCCCGGTAGCGTGCGACCGGCGAATTCTCGTTGAGCGGACGGAGCAGCTCCAGAATGCAGCCACCCGCATCTAACCCCACGGCCTCTATGCCTTGCTCCGCCAGCGTTTCGCGATAGACTTCCTTGAAACCCAGCGTTCCTGTATAAAGCGCGAGCGCCGCGTTCAGATCCTTAACGACAATCGCAACATGATCAATTTCCACTATGCTATTACCTCTTTGGCGCGGTACACGCCGAAAACGTCGCGCAGTACGTTGCAAATCTCGCCGAGCGTTGCGCCTTCATCGACGGCTGTAATGAATGCCGGCATCACGTTTTCCGTTCCTTGGGCCGCTTGGCGTACGGCGCCGAGCGCTTTCTCGACGGTTTCGGCATTGCGGCTTTCGCGCAGTTGTTGCAGTCGCTCCGCCTGCGCGCGTTCGATGCCGGGATCCTGACGCTGCAGCGGAATCATCGTTTGTCCCGTACTTTCGGCGAACTTATTGACTCCAACCACGATCTGTTCGCCTTTTTCGATGGCCAACTGCGCGCGATAGGCGGAGTCGGCGATGCGTCCTTGCATCCAGCCGCTTTCGATAGCCGCGACGCTACCGCCGAGTTCGTCTACTTCGCGAATCAGCGCCTGCGCGCGCTGGATGAGCTCGTTAGTAAGCGATTCGATGTAATAGGAACCGGCCAGCGGATCCACGACGTTGGGAACGCCGCTTTCGTAGGCGATGATCTGCTGCGTGCGCAGCGCGACTTTGGCCGACTCTTCGGTCGGCAGCGCCAGCGCCTCGTCTTTTCCGTTGGTGTGGAGTGATTGCGTTCCGCCCAGTACCGCGGCCAGTGCTTGCAGCGCGACGCGCACGACGTTATTTTCCGGCTCCTGTGCGGTAAGTGTCGAGCCGCCGGTTTGCGTGTGAAAGCGCAACATATGCGAGCGCGGGTCCTTACAGCCGAAGTCGTCGCGCGTGATGTGCGCCCACAGGTATCGCGCCGCCCGAAACTTAGCGACTTCTTCGAAGAGATCGTTGTGCGCGTTCCAGAAGAAGGAAATGCGTGGAGCGATTTCGTCGAGATCGAGCCCCGCATCACGGGCCGCCTGCAGATACGCTTTGCCGTTGGCGAGCGTGAACGCGATTTCTTCGAGCGCGGGCGAGCCGGCTTCGCGAATATGGTAACCCGAGACGGAGATGGCGTTCCAGCCGGGCACGTTCTGGGCGCAGTAACCCAGCACGTCTGTGACCAGCCGCATCGAATGCGCCGGCGGGTAAATGTACGTTCCGCGCGCGACATATTCTTTGAGCACGTCGTTCTGCACGGTGCCGCCGAGTTTCTCGAACGGAATGCCTCGGCGCCGTGCGACCGCGAGCAGCATCGCTAATATGATAGAAGCGGGCGCGTTAATGGTCATCGAAATCGTAACGCCGTCGAGCGGAATGCCGTCGAGCAGCGCTTCCATATCGGCGACGCTGTCGATTGCAACGCCGACTTTCCCGACTTCACCGCGCGCCTGCGGCGCGTCGGAGTCATAGCCGAGCTGCGTCGGCAGATCGAACGCCACCGAAAGTCCGGTCGTGCCGTGCGCGAGCAAATAGCGATAGCGCGCGTTCGATTCAGCCGCGCTGCCGAAGCCTGCATACTGCCGCATGGTCCACAAGCGCCCGCGGTACATGTCTTTTCGCACCCCGCGCGCGAACGGAAAATCGCCGGGCGCTCCGAGGTCGTGCGGCGGCCCTTCAATGCGTTCGTACACTGGTTTCAACGGTATTCCGCTGCTGTTTTCATCGCGGGACATGCGGACGGTATTCTTCGCTCGCCGGGCGAACCCGCCGTCAGGAGGCGTCCGATGTTCATAAAGCGCTTAGGATGCATGCTTTTTGGCGCACTATGTCTTGCGAGTTGTTCCGCGAGGCTACTAAAGGCTACGCACGCCGCAGCCGCTGCTGCACCGTACGTTGCGGCGCACCCGACGGCTGGTCCATTCACTTTTTACGATGTTCCGGCCATGTCGACGGCACCCACTATAAAAGTGGGCGCCGTCGTGCTCGTAGATAGGGGAGCCTACAAATATTTCGGCCCGCGGCACGGCGACATCGTCATTTTCATACCGCCGGTTCCGTCCGCTGATCCTTTCATAAAGCGTGTTATTGCCGTTCCTGGAGACACGCTGACGACTCAGGGACACCATATTTTAGTTAACGGCACCATACTCCGGGAACCGTATCTCCGCGAGCCGATGGACTACCAGATCAAGATCGCCGAATATGGGTTGTACGCGACCATACCTGGCACCAACGATTGGCAGACGGTTCGAATCGGGCATCCGCCGGACAGAACTGCCTGGCGCTCAGCAAGCCGTGTGCCGGTTTTGTATTATGTCTTGCTTGGAGACAACCGGAATAATTCGGAGGATTCTCACGTTTTCGGTTTGGTCAGCCGCCTGGATATTGTCGGCAAAATGGTTGGGTATTGTAAACTAGTCGACCGTTACAAGAGCTGAATTCGACTCGACTGTGTCGCCAGGCTGTGCGTGAACCCTCGAAATGGTGCCGGATTTGTGCGCACGGATCTCGTTCATCATTTTCATCGCCTCGACCACGGCGACGACCTGGCCTTCGGTTACCATCGCTCCCTCGGTCACCGGTATCTCGACGACGACCCCGTGCATCGGTGAGACGACGTCGTTTCCACTGGCAGCTGACGCGCGTTCGTTGCGCGCCGCTCGCCGTGGCTTGCGTGCTGCCGCAGCCCTGTTCCGGCGATCAAAAACGCGCACATGGTACAGCTTGTTGTTGACTTCGACTGAGACTTCTTCGGGACGCCCTTCGACCGGCGTGCCAACGGCACGCTGCTCAGGGTGGTTCGACAAGCTCACCATGACACTATTGGCAAATGTTTCTAGCGTTGACGTCGTGTACGTCGCGTCCATCACCGGCGGATGATCGCACAGTTGCCGCAGAAGATGCAGTGTCGTCGGAACGCCTTCGATGACGTACTCGTCGAGTGCGCGGCGAAAGCGCGCGAGCGCCTGTGTGCGATCGGGCGCCCAAACGACGAGCTTGGCGATCATCGAATCGTATTCGGAGCCGATCGTGAAGCCGGGAAACGCCGCCGAATCGATCCGCACGCCCAAACCGCCGGGCTCGCGGTACGTGGTGACGGTTCCTGGCGCTGGGCGGAATTCGTTGGCCGGATCTTCGGCGTTAATGCGCCCTTCGATCGAATGTCCGCGGAAAGCGATTGCGTCCTGATTGTAGCCGAGGGGCTCGCCCGCTGCGGAGCGGATCTGTTCGCGCACCAAATCTAGACCGCTCACCATTTCGGTGACGGTGTGCTCGACTTGGATGCGCGTGTTCATTTCGAGAAAATAGAAGTCTTCGCCGCTCACGAGCCATTCGATTGTTCCGGCGCTGTCATAGCCGATCGCTTTGGCGGCGCGAATCCCGGCTTCGCGAATGCCTTCGCGCACGCGGAATGAAACCGACGGAGGCGTTTCTTCCCAGAGTTTTTGATGGCGGCGCTGCAGCGAGCAGTCGCGTTCCCCCACGTGCAGAACCGTGCCATATTTGTCGGCCAAAATCTGCAGTTCGATGTGCTTGGGATTCTCGAGATAGCGCTCGGCGTAGATTGCGCCGTTCTTAAAGTACGCTTCAGATTCCCGTTTCGCAGTGGAGAGCGCGGCGCCGAGCTCGTCGACGGAATACGCTACCTTCAGACCTTTCCCGCCGCCGCCGCCCGACGCTTTGAGCGCCAACGGAAGCCCGTATTGTTTTGCCGCTGCTTTCGCGGCTTCGACGTCGCGGATTTCCTCAGTGCCGCCCGGCACGACCGGAACGCCGGCCGCGATCATCGCTTGCCGCGCGCGCATCTTGTCGCCCATCGCGTCGATGGCGTCGGGGTGCGGGCCGATCCACGTACATCCCGCTTCCGAAACCGCGCGGGCGAAGGCCGCATTCTCGGCAAGGAAGCCGTAACCGGGGTGGACGTATCGCGCATCGGAGCGGTTAGCGATTTCTAAAATGCGCTCGACGTTCAGATAGCTTTGCGATGGGCTGGCCGGCCCGAGCAAATACGCTTCGTCCGCCAGCCGCACGTGCATCGCGTCGCGGTCGATCTCCGAATACACGGCGACGGTTTGCAATCCCATCTCGCGGGCCGTACGCATGACGCGCACGGCAATCTCCCCGCGATTAGCGACTAAGAGTTTTTCCAAGCGCCCCTCTGGGCCGCTGCGCCTGTTACCGCCTGCGCGAAGCGCAGCCCTGAGCGAGCGAAGCGAGTCGAAGGGTCACCATGACACCAGGGGTCGCGGCCCGATGCTTTCCAACGCGAGCCTGAATCGGACGCATCTTGCCCTGAGCCTTCCGAAGGGCGCGATTCTAGGAAATCCAGCGCGGCGACGATCGCGAGGATGTCGTCCTCGTCGCTCATTGCGGCGGCGGGTACATTCCCATGGCGTGGAATCCGCCGTCCACGAAATGCACGTCGCCCGTGACGGCTGCCGAAAGATCCGATGCGAGAAAGACCGCCATCTTGCCGACGTCGTCGATGGTCATGTTGCGATGCAGTGGGGCGGTCGCGGCGACCACGTCGAGCATTTTCGAAAGGCCCGCAACTTGCCGTGCGCTTGCGGTCTTTATCGGCCCGGCGGAGATCGCATTAACGCGAATTCCGCGATCGCCCAAATCGAACGCAAGATAACGCACGGCGGATTCGAGCGCGGCTTTAGCGATGCCCATCAGATTATAGTTCGGGACGATCGCGGTCGCGCCGAGATAGGTCAGCGCCATAATTGAAGCGCCGTCTGCGAGCTGTGCTTGCAGGGCTTGCACGAGCGCAATGAGCGAGTAGGCCGAAACATCGAGCGAGAGATTAAAGTCCGCGCGCGACGTCGCATGCACTTTTCCGGTAAGCACCTCTTTGTTGGCAAAAGCGATCGAATGAACGACCGCGTCGAGTTTGCCGAACTGCGCGAGCGCTGGGGCCAAGCGCGCCAGCGATTCGTCGGAAGCGACATCGCATTCGATGACCGGGCCGCCGCCGAGCTCGGCCGCAAGTTTGGCAACTTCGTCTTTGACGCGTTCGCCCTGATAGGTGAAGGCCAACTCGGCGCCGTGCTCGTGCATTTGCCGCGCGATGCCGGTCGCGATAGACCAGCGGTTGGCTACGCCCGTGATGAGCGCGCGCTTTCCTTTTAATAAGGCCAATCTCTCTCCCTCACTTACAGCGGAATGTTGCCGTGTTTGCGCTTCGGGCGTTCGACCCGCTTATTTGCCAGCATCTCCAGCGACTTGGCGATAACGCGGCGGGTCATGTGCGCCTCCACGACATCGTCCACGTAACCGCGCTCGGCGGCGATGAACGGGTTGTCGAAACGCTCCCGGTAATCTTCGACGAGCTCTTGCATTTTGGCGTCCTTGTCCTTAGCCGCCGCGAGCTCGCGCTTGAAAATCGTTTTGACGGCGCTCTCGGCGCCCATGACGGCGATTTCAGCCGTCGGCCACGCGACATTGACGTCGGCGCGGATATGTTTGCTCGCCATGACGTCGTACGCTCCGCCGTAAGCCTTGCGTGTGATGACGGTGACCTTCGGAACCGTCGCCTCGGCAAACGCGTAGAGCAGCTTCGCGCCGTGGGTAATGATGCCGCCATATTCTTGAGCGGTGCCCGGCAAAAACCCCGGAACGTCGACGAACGTGACGAGCGGAATGTTGAAGGCGTCGCAAAAGCGCACGAAACGCGCGGCTTTAATCGAGCTTTTGATGTCGAGCACGCCTGCCAGCACGTTAGGCTGGTTGGCGACGATGCCGACGCTCTGTCCGTTCACGCGGCCGAAGCCCGTGATGATGTTGGGCGCATAGAGCGGCTGAATTTCGAAGAAGTCGCCATCGTCGAGCACCGGGCCGATGACCGCGTGCATATCGTACGGTTTATTGGGCGATTCGGGAATGACGCCGTCGAGCTCGTTGACCAAGCGCTCGGGATCGTCGTTGCACGCGAAGCGCGGCGGATCGTCCATGTTGTTCTGCGGCAGATACGAAAGAAGCGTCTTGGCCAGTTCGCTCATATCGTCTTCGTCGGACGCGACCAGATGCGCGACGCCGCTCTTGGTGGCATGCGTCGTCGCGCCGCCGAGCTCTTCGAACGTCACCTCTTCGCCGGTGACCGTCTTGATGATCTCCGGACCGGTGATGAACATTTGACCGATGCCTTCAGTCATGATGATGAAATCCGTTATCGCCGGTGAATAGACGGCGCCGCCCGCGCACGGTCCGGCGACCAGGCTGATCTGTGGAATCACGCCGCTGGCCTGGACGTTGCGCCAGAATATTTCGGCATAACCGCCCAAGCTGACGACGCCTTCCTGGATACGCGCACCGCCCGAGTCGTTGATACCTACGATTGGTGAGCCCGTGCGCAAAGCCAGGTCCATAACTTTACAAATCTTCTCGGCGAAAACTTCACCCAGGGAACCGCCGAGAACAGTAAAATCTTGTGAGAAGAGGAAGACTTGTCGACCGTCGATGGTGGCGCGGCCCGTGACGACGCCATCGCCTAAGAATTCCCGCTCGCCCAGCCCAAACGCAGTCGTGCGGTGCACTGCGAAACGATCGAGTTCGATGAACGACTTCTCGTCAACCAGCGCTTCTACACGCTCGCGCGCCGTGCGCTTGCCGCGCCTATGCTGCGCTGTGATTGCTTCGGCGCCGGCGGGCGCTTGCGAGAGCTCGCGTTTGCGCTGCAGCTCCGCGTATTTTGCCTGGTTGCTCCTCACCGATTCTGGGCTTGAACGGATGGGCATTTTCTCCTATATGGCGGCCCTTCCGAGATGATCGAGCTCGGCGCACAAAGCCTCCTGCAACTGATTCTCACCATTGAGAGCGTGGCGATGGCGATCATCGCCGGGTTCTTCCTGCTGCTGATGGGCGCCACCAAGGACGAGCGCGGCCGCTGGTGGTTCCGCGGATGGACGCTTTTCGCGTTTGCGCTTGCCGCCGAAGCGATCGGTCAGCACAATGCCGGCATTGAGGGCGCCATGGCGTACGTCGGCACGCTGCTCAGCATCGCTGCCGGTTACGGCGCTGTTGCCGGCTGTTACGAATTCGCTAAGGCCAAAGGCGTGCCGCTGTGGGCCAATATCATGGTGGTCTTTGGCGCAATCGCGGCACTCCTGGTAACGTCGCGCGCGGATCTCACCGCCGACCTGATCGGTCCCGAAGTGACGCTCTTCGTCTCGATGATCTGCGTCTGCGTCGCAATCTATCCATTTCTTCGCGAGCGGCGTCTCAGCGGCGTGCGTCCGATATTCATCTCCGCGCTGCTGCTCGCGCTCATGATGGGGCGCACGCTCTTCGCGTCGACGGTTTTGAGTTTTCAGCATGCCGAACTCAACGCGCTCTACTGGTCGGCCGAAGTTGTCGGCGGCGGTATCCTGGCGACGATGCTCGCCATGGGCCAGCTGATCACGCTGCTTGACGAGCTGCGGATCGAGGTTGAAGACGGAAACGCGGCACTCAACCGCGCGCTCAGCAGTCTGGAAGTTGCGGCGAAGGTCGATGCACTCACCGGTCTGCACAATCGCTACGCGTTTTATACGCTGACCGACGGCCTGCGCACGCGCGGCGATCGCGGCAACGTGGCCATTCTCGACCTGAATAATCTCAAGCGCATCAACGACACGTACGGCCATCACAACGGGGATCGCGCTCTCTTGAGCGTCGCTCAGCGTTTGCGCGAGGTCGTCGGTTCGCAAGACTACGTATTCCGTTGGGGCGGTGACGAATTCGTCTTGCTCCTCTTTGGTTTGTCGCCCGAGGAGACGCGCGACCGCATCACGCGTATGGAGCCGCCGAAGTCGCTCGACGTTATCGAAGCGCACGAACCCGTTCCGCTCTCAGTCTCGTGGGGAATCGCTCCGTTTAACCCGCTCGACGTGGACGGATCGCTGCGGCAAGCCGACGCGCAGCTGTACGCGCAAAAGCGCCTGCTCGGCAGCGCCGCGAAGTTTCCACGATGATTCACGCGCTGACGTGCCTACTGTTTCCGCTCTTCGGCGGCTGCGCGCCGTTCGTGGAGTATGCGGCTACTCCAAGCGCGCTGATCGCCGATCCGCCCTACTACTCCGGGCGGCCGGTCATCGTAACGGGCAGCGTCGCGCGCGTGCACCAGCTGCGGGGCGCCTCGTTCGGAACGCTCGCCGAGACGTTCTATTTATGCAATGGGCGATGCGTTCAGGTCTTCATGCGCGAGCACACGTCGATGTTCGACGGCGAGCGCATCTCGGTCCGCGGATTTTTCTCAGCAAATCAACGCGTCGGCAAACTGCTGCTTCACAACGACATCGACGCGGCCGAGATTTTCCCGCGGGTTTAGGCGAGGCAGTCACGAGGCCTTTGGGCGAATCGTTACGGACGCATGAGCCATGCGATTCTCGCTGTTTTTCTCGTGCTCGGATCGGTCGATGGCCGCATCGTCGATTTTAGGACGCAACAGCCGATAGCCAATGTCGAAGTGCGAGCGACATCTCCAACTGTCGATCGCACCACGCACACCGATGCACATGGAGATTTCGCACTGCGGAATCTGCCGGCAGGCGAGTACAAGCTATCATTTGTGCACCCGCTGTACTTTGCTAACAGTCTTGCGGTTTTGACTATAGCCGCAGGTCAGGAGACACATCTTCAAGTTTCATTAAAGCGGGCGCTCTACACCATCGATGGCGGATTCCGATTGCATCCGTACGGATGGCCCGTGCGTCCCGGCGTTATGGCCGATACGTACTTTCTGGGAGGCGGTATGCCGATCTTTGGAGGGCCGCCAAATGTGTTCGGAGCGATTCCGTTTGTTCCGGGTGTGTTGCTTGGCATCGGACCACGAATGATGCGCTGAACCTCGTGCGCAAAAGGATCATCGCTCTCTTTGTCCCCCTGCTGTTTGCGCCGATTATGGCTTGCGCCGATACGACCGGTGCTCTAAATGGAATAGTCTCCGACAGCGCAAGCGGAGTCCCGCTCGCGAATGTTACGGTCGTGGTGAACTCTCCGCGAGAACGTGAACAAGCGAAGACTGATCAACGTGGCCGCTACGTTTTTCTCGATCTGCAGCCCGGTGCTTACGCGATAACCGCGGTAGGCGCGGGTTACGAGCCGTACTCGGCTGGAGTTACTGTCCGTCCGGGGAGCGAGGCTTCCGTGAAAATTGCGCTGGTCAAAATGTTAAAAACGGCCGTGGTTGATTGTTTTTGTCCAAAACTGCTCATGCAGCTGGGCGTCGTCGCTGATGAGTATCGGGTCCGCCGCTCGAACGCTCCGTCCTTCGATTTGCTGGATTCAGCATTCCCGCTTCTTTTTACCGTTCCAGGAATCACGTTCGGATCTGCGCCGGGAATGATGCGCTAGGACTCCTTCCGGCGCGCCGGAAGGTCAAGATGTGGAACACACGCTCTTTGTGCTGCTTATCAGCGTCGCTCTGGCGGCGCCAATGGTGGCCGCAATCGAGACCGGTTTTGTTATCACGCAATCGGATGGAACGCGGCGCGTACTTTATGCGATAGCCGCGGTTTGGTATGCCATTTTCCTGTACTTATTCTGGCACGCATCGCCCGCGGCGGGGTGGGTTTACGCAATCCCGCAGGTGTTGGTGGCTTGCGTTTACGCAGTTACCAAATTCCGAGCAGCGCCTTCACATCGTCGCTAGCCATTTCCTTAGGATCCCATGGCGGCGTGAACGTGATGTCGACGACGACGTCCTTGACTCCGTCAACCGCTTTGACGCGATCTTCAACCGATTGCTTGAACATCGGACCGACCGGGCACATCGGCGAAGTGAGCGTCATCGTGACGACGACGTGTTCGCCACTCTCGCCGGCGACGGCTACGTCGTAGACGAGTCCGAGCTCCAAAATGCCGAGCTGCAGCTCGGGATCTTTGACTTCCGCGAGCGCTTCGCGAACCTGATCGACCGTTGGCATCGTGACCCTTTCTTGCAATCCCGCGAGGCCCTCGCCTTCGAGTGGCAAAAACTCCGCCCCATGCGTCCTACACTGTTACTGGCTGCAACCCTCGCGATGCTCGCGGCGTTGCCGGTTCGTGCCTCGGCCTCCGTTTCGATAGCGGCCGGCGGCTTCACCACAAATGCCCCCACCTCGACCGGGGGCGCAGTAATCCTGAGCAGCGGCGCGTCGATTCCGGCGGTCCCGCTCGAAGTGCAGGCCTCGCTGCTAACCGCGATTGGCGGTACCGGAGGGTATGCTCTCACCGGCGAGATCCGCGGATTTACGGGCGGCGGCTTCGGCGGAGCGTACATCGGGGCCGGGGGCGGTGTCGCCAATCTTTCCCGCGACCGTAAGGCGGGGACGGTTTTCACGGTCTTTGCCGGCAAGTCGGTGGCCCCGTTTACCTCGATCGAGCTGAGGGTCTACCGCCAGACGGGTGACTTTGGGGCGACCGCAGGCTTCGTGGGGCTCCGGTTTAGCTTCTAAGCAGAGTCAGCGCAGCTGGTAACACCGGAACGGTGTTGATAGTTCAACCTCTAGGAACCCAGGCGGGTATAGGACAGTAGGAGAGATAGAACATGTCGATGTGGGAACCGTTCACCGAGCGCGCGCGGCGCAGCATTGTGCTGGCTCAGGAAGAGGCCCAGCGGCTTGGTAACAATTACATCGGCACCGAGCACATTCTGCTCGGCATCATCTCCGAGGGCGAGAGCCTGGCGGCCAAAGTGCTCGAAACGCTGGGCGTCAATCTTGCCAAAGTCCGCCAGGAAGTCGAAGCGATCGTCGGCCGCGGCGGCCAGACCGTCCAGCAAGAGATGGTTTTCACGCCGCGCGCCAAGCGCGTCATCGAGCTGGCTTTCGAAGAAGCCCGGCAGCTCAATCACAACTATATTGGGACCGAGCATCTCCTTTTAGGTTTGATCCGCGAAGGCGAAGGCGTCGCCGCGCGCGTGCTCACGAACCTCGGCGTCGATCCGGCGAAGGTTCGCGTGCAGACGACCTCGTTGCTCGGCGCCGAAGGTCAGCCCTCGCCACCAAAGGGTAAGAGCAAGACGCCGACGCTCGACGCATACGGACGCGATCTCACGCAACTGGCGCGCGACAATAAACTGGATCCGGTCATCGGACGGGCCAGCGAAATCGAGCGCGTGATCCAAATTCTCTCGAGACGCACGAAAAATAATCCGGCACTGATCGGCGAGCCCGGCGTGGGCAAGACCGCGATCGCCGA
>PLED01000018.1 GCA_003136355.1 Vulcanimicrobiota bacterium
TCGATCGACGGACAGTAACGCGGACCGATGCCTTTGATGAGATCGAGTCCGTAGAGCGGCGACCGGTGAAGATTGTCGCGCACGAGTTGATGCGTGCGCTCGTTGGTTTCGGTGATGTAACACGGCTGCTGCTGCCCCGCAAAACGCGGCTCGCTGTTGTAGGAAAACATCAATGGAATTGGGCTTGGGGGCTGCACTTTCATCGCATCGATATTGACGGTCGCGCGGTCAAGACGCGGCGGCGTCCCCGTCTTTAGCCGCTGCGTCGGAAAACCGGCGGCGCGCAGCGATTGCGCCAAACCGATGGCGGGAGGTTCGCCGAAACGCCCTTCGGATTGCACGACGTCGCCGCGAAAAGATTTTCCGCCCAGAAACGTCCCCGTCGCTAACACGACGCGGCGCGCGTAATAGTGCGAGCCGTCCGCGCATGCAACGCCGCGGATCGCGCCGGCGCTCACAAGAAGCGATTCGACCATCGCGCGTTCGATGTGCAGATTGGGCTGCGCGCGCAAAACCTCGATCGCTAAACGCGCGTACGCGGGCTTATCGGCCTGGGCGCGAAGCGCGCGTACCGCCGGACCTTTGGATTCGTTCAGAAAGCGCGAGTGCAGCGAGCATCGGTCGATGATCCGCGCCATCGCGCCGCCGAGCGCGTCNNGCGCTGCCGCCGATCGACGGATTACACGGAAGCGTGCAGATGCGGTCGGGATCGCCCGTCAGGAGAAGCGTCGGCACGCCAAGACGCGCCGAGGCGAGCGCCGCTTCCACGCCCGCATGGCCGCCTCCGACGATGATGACGCCGGCGTCCTCGGAATGAATTCGCGCTTCCATAACCGCCCGCTATTGTAGCAGACGGTTCGCGGGTTTCGGCTAGCCCGGCACCGTCACAGCGTCGCGTTTCAGGCCGCGTAGCCTGAAGGCCAGCCCGATCAAAAAGCCGCCGAAGATGATCGCGTAAATGCCGATGATCCAGATGACGGCAAGCGCGCCGCTCAGCGGGCGAAGGATCAGCAGAACGCCGAATGCGATCGACGCTAACCCGGCCAGCACCCACCACAAATCGCCCGGAAGATGGCGGCGCAGTTCGAAGGCGCCGACCAGCTCCAAAATCCCCGTCACCACGGCCCACGCGGCGATGAGATAGAGCAGCGCAAACGCGGTTATTTGCCAGAAGAAGAACGTGATGGCGCCGACCAGTATTCCGAAGATACCGACGAAGAGCAAGTGCGCCCAGCGGTTATGCGCCTCGGCCTCGCGCACCGCTCCGATCAAGGCGAAAACGCCGTCCACCAAGGCGTAAGCGCCGAAGAGAAAGACGAGCACCACAAGCGCGATTCCCGGCATCGCGAGCGCCAAGATTCCAAAGATCACGGCCGCGACGCCACGCGCCGCAAATGTCCACCAGTTGCGTGAAAGTACATCAAGCATACGACCAGGCGTTCGCGGCCGTGCTGTTATTTCCCGATGCAGAACCGCGCGAATATTTTGGTGAGCAGTTCCTCACCGGCCGCCTCGCCGGTCAGATGGCCGAGCGCGGCATAGGCGCGCTGAAGCTCGCCCGCGATAAGGTCGGCGGGCTCGCCCCGCTGCAGCGTTTCGCGCGCGCGTCCCAGCGCCTCAAGCGCTTGCGCCACCGCTTCGAGTTCGAAGAGCGCCGCCAAATGCGGGCGCTCCAAATCCGGCAGCTCGCCTCCCCAGGCCGTGCGCGCGAGCGCGTCGCGCAACGCAATAAGCGTGGCGCGATCGAAGACCGAACCGCGGACGATCGGGTGCGCATCAAGTTCGCGGGCGCCCGCGTCACCCAGATCGCTCTTGTTGGCGAAGATCACGCGCGGCCGCGCCTCGGTCAGGTCGAGCACGTCGCGCGCTTCATCGCCCAGCGGTTGCGAACCGTCGATCACCACGATGGCGGTGCTCGCCTCTGAAAGCGCCCGGCGCGTACGGTCGATGCCCGCGCTCTCCAGCCGGCCGGCGTGCGCGCGGATGCCGGCCGTGTCGATAAACCGCACCGGAACGCCGTCGACGTCGATCGTTTCCTCAATCGTGTCGCGCGTCGTGCCGGGAATCGGCGAAACAATCGCGCGATCGTGGCCGAGCAATTGATTGAGCAGGCTGGATTTGCCGACGTTGGGGCGGNNTGTCGCGCGTCGTGCCGGGAATCTCGGAGACGATTGCACGATCCTCGCCGAGCAGCGCATTTAACAAGGAAGACTTTCCGGCATTGGGCGGACCGACAATCGCAACTCCGACGCCTTCGCGGATTAAGCGCCCGGCTTCGCCTTCGCGCTGCAACCGGCGCAGCTCCGCAGCGATCGATTCCAGCGAACTCTCGAGCTCGGCGCGATCGGGGTCGCGAACTTCATCGGGAAAATCGATCGACGCCGCAAGTTCTTCCAGAATCGTTGAAAGCCGCGCACGCAGCGCTTGCACTTCGCGCGCAACTCCGCCCCCGAGATTTGCCGCGGCCGCGCGGGCAGCCGATCGCGATTCGGCCGCGAGCAGATCGGCGACCGCCGACGCTTCGTGCAGGTCCATCTTTCCGTTGAGCAGCGCGCGCCGGCTAAATTCCCCGGCGCCGGCATAACTCGCCCCGCACGCCAGCAGCGCTCGCACGACTTCGCGCGCCACGATCGGCGACCCGTGAATCTGTAACTCGAGTGTGTCTTCGCCGGTGTAGCTGTGCGGAGCCGCGGAAAGAATAGCGATGCCGCGATCGACCGTGGCCCCGTTTTCGTCAACTACCGTGCCGTACGTCGCAACCTTCGGCGCTAATGCTTGAGTGGAACGAAACAATCGCGCCGCGAGCGAGCGCGTCTCCGGCCCGCTGATGCGCACGATCGCAATCGCACCGGCTCCGGCCGGAGTAGCGATTGCACAAATCGTTTCTCCTGATGTGGGCACAGCGGCTTTAGTCTCTCTTCACAAGTTCTCGAAATAATGCGGTGAGGCGCTCTTCGCCGAGCGATTAAACATAGCCAAAGCGAGGCGGAGAGTGCCTCACCAAGTTATTTCGGGAAAACCACAACCCGGCGCTCCGGTTCCACGCCTTCGGATTCGGTACGCACTGACGCGTTTTCGGCCAGTGCGATGTGTACGATCTTGCGTTCCGACGGCAGCATCGGTTCGAGCCTTTGCGGAGCATTCTCGCGAACGCAGCGCTCGAGCGTCATGAGCGCAAGGCTCTTCAGCTGATCGGCGCGGCGCGCGCGATAGCCCTCGGCATCGATGGTGTAATACTTGCGGCCCGTCTTCACACCGGCGTTGAGAATGTTGTTGAAAACCAGGTTCAGCGACTCGAGCGTGTTGCCGTGGCGTCCGATGAGCATCGCCAAGTCCGGACCGGTGACTTCAAAGTACTCGCCTTCGGGCCGCGAGAGATAGTCGATCTCCGCGTGAGGCACGCCCATCTTTCCCAAGATCTCTTCGAGCAGGTCGCGGGCCGGCTTGGCCGCGTCAGGCATGGCGGTCTTCGGCCCTCGGCGCGCTGGCGGGGCGCTGCGGCGCGTGCCGTCAGGCGGGCGGCGTCCGCCGGTTCCGCCGCGGCGCACGCGCGATCCGGTTCCGGGAATATCGCGGTCGCGAATCTCCGCGGGCTGCTGATCTTCGGGCTCGATGTCGTCTTCAAACATAGCTACCTTCTTGCGCCTCTCTTTTTCTTTTTGTTTCTGCGCGAACCGCCCCGCTGCTGGCCGGAGACTTCACCGTTGGCTTTCGGCAGCGCTTTGGTCTGCGCGTCCGCCGGCAAATCCGTGATGGCATGGAAGTCGTCCAGCGCCGAGAGCGGCTGGTGGTATTTGCCGAGCAGATAAAATTGTTGGCCCATCGTGAACAAGTTGTAGGAGAACCAGTAGAGCACCATCGCCGACGGCCAGTTGTAGCGAAGGCCCAAAAATCCGAGCATCAGCGGCGAGAAGTACGCCATCAGCCTTTGCGTCTGCGCCTGCTGCGGGTCGGCCGACGGCATCGTGGCGTAGCGCGAATAGAAATACATGGATATCGCGTAAAGCAGCAGCAGCACAATGTCGGCCGCCGCCAAGTTCGGCGCGAAGATATACGCCTTCCATAAAAGCGGCGCCACATGCTGTGTGAACGGCGCGCCGACCCACAGCCAGTGTTCGTTCTTGTAAAGTTCTTTGTGCGCCCACACCGCGTAATAAACGCTGATGATGATCGGATACTGTACGAGCATCGGCCAGCAGCCCGCCAGCGGATTGGCGCCTTCGCGCTTGTACAGCTCCATGGTTTCTTTTTGATAGCGCTGCGGATCGCTCTTGGCGTATTTGGCCTGAAGCGCTTTCATTTGCGGAGCGAGCTTCTGCATCTTGATCATCGACATGAACTGCTTGGTGTTCAGCGGCCAGGAGATCAATTTGAAGCCGAGCGCAAAGATAACCAAACTCCAGCCGCGGCTGTGTACCACCGAGTTGATCGCGTTGAGAATGGCGGTGATACCGTTGACGATCGGATCCAGAAACGCGTTCGTGGCAAAAATGAAATGCACGATCTATCTCTCGGTTACCGGATCGAATCCGCCGGGATGCCACGGGTGACAGCGCGCAAGCCGGCTTACGGCCATCGCGCCGCCGCGCAGCAGGCCGTGTTTTTCAAACGCCTGCGCCGCGTATTCCGAACAGCTCGGATAGAAACGGCACGCGGGCGGAAGAAGCGGAGAAACGACGATCTTATAGACGCGCAGCGCGGCAACCGCGATCCCGCGCACTACGCTAACGCTCGCGAGAGTTCGGAGCGCAGGTCCCCGTACGTCGCGGCGGCCGTGGAAGGGCGCGCGACGACCAAAATCCGGACCTGCGGATCGGCGGGAACGAGCTCGTGCAGTGCGGCCGCGATGCGGCGCTTCACCGTATTACGGATGACGGCTTTGCCCACTGACGTGGAAACGGTAATGCCCACGAGCGGGCGTTCGCCTTGCGGGGCGCCTTCGCCGCGGTAAACGGTCAAATTCGGGGTGGCCATACGCCGGCCGCGCTGGCGCAGGCGGGCGAAATCCGCCTGACGGCGCAGGCTGGCAAAGCGTCGCATCAGACGCTGAGGCGCTTGCGGCCCTTTCTGCGGCGGGCCGCGATGACGCGGCGGCCGTTTTTGGTGGACATACGCTCGCGAAAGCCGTGGACGCGCTTGCGCCGGCGGTTATGCGGTTGGAAGGTCCGCTTCATGAAGGAATGTACTCCTGGGAACGTGCTGCGGATGCACCCGCCGGCACAGCCACCTAGTATAGGGCCCGCACGACCGCAGCGTCAAGCCGAGTCCGATTTGCCGGTCAACGCTAGCCTCCGCAACGTAAAGAAATCTCTTGTGAAAGGTGAAGGGTGGCGCGCCCGAGAGGGCCGCCGGGCGAACAGGCACGGTAGTATAGCCATCCGTACTCGGGCCGTCAAGCAAAGATTGAGAAACGGACGCTCTCCACACTTGTGGAGAAGGCTGTGGAAAGCGTTGCGCGGACGCTTGCTAGACTTGGGCCTAAAAGCCCGGCGCGGCGGGCATTTTCGCGCTTGTCAATACATGCGCAACAGCGGTGGAATACGTGTGTTTTGGCCTGAAAAAACGATGGTTCTACACCTGTGGATAAGTGGATAAGAATCTCTTAATTTACCGCAGGATACGACCCCGATAGCGCCAACCTGTGCGCCTCCACGAAGGGACTGCGCCGTCAGACTTTTGTCGATGGTGGAGTTCCGAACTAGACGACGACGGGACGGATACAGGATGGCGCTTGCGGCTGGAAACACCGATATTTCCAATGAACTCTGGCAAACCGCACTCACAGCGCTAGAACGAAAGTTTTCCAAACCAGTTTACGAGATGTGGATCAAGCCGTTGCGGCTAGTATCCCTCAACGGGAACGAGCTGCTGCTGGCGGTCGGGAACACGTTTGCCCGCGAATGGACCGAAAACCGCCTCAAAGTGCAGATCGCCGAAGCGCTCGCCGAAACGTTCGGAACGGTTTTCGAGCTGCAATTCGTTATCGTCGAACCGCTTAGCGAATCGCCCGCAGCCGAAGGGTCCGCGCCGCCCGCGACGGGCTCCGCCCGCCTGCAAACCGAGTTCCGGCCGGGCAATCTGAACTCGCGCTATAAGTTTGAAGAGTTCGTCATCGGCAATTCCAACCGGTTCGCACACGCCGCGGCGCAAGCGGTCGCAGCGGCGCCGGCGCGCGCATACAATCCGCTGTTTTTGTACGGCGGCGTCGGACTGGGCAAGACGCATCTCATGCACGCGATCGGACACCGGGTGCTGCAAGACATTCCCGACGCCAACGTCGTCTACGTATCGAGCGAAAAATTCACCAACGAATTCATCATCGCGGTGCAAAACAACAAGACGCTCGAGTTTCGCAACAAGTATCGCTTGGTCGACGTCTTGCTGATCGACGACATCCAATTCTTGGAAGGCAAGGAAGGCACGCAAGAAGAGTTCTTCCACACCTTCAACGCGCTGCACGAATCTGGGCGCCAGCTCGTCATCTCGAGCGATCGTCCGCCCAAAGAGATTCAAACGCTGGAAAACCGTCTGCGCTCGCGGTTTGAATGGGGACTGCTCACCGATATTCAGCCGCCCGACTTGGAAACGCGTGAAGCGATTCTGCGCAAGAAAGCGGAGTCGGAGAAGATTCCGGTGCCCGACGAAGTGACGTCGTACATCGCCAAAGTGATCCCATCGAACATCCGCGAGCTCGAGGGCGCGCTGATTCGCGTGGTCGCGTTCTCGTCGCTAACCAAGTCTTCCATCACGGTCGACCTCGCCGCCGAGGTACTGAAGAACGCCGTGGCCCAGATGCCGCTGCGCCGCGTAACCATTGACACCATCAAAGACAAGATCGCGAAGGCGCACGGACTGACCATCAAAGAAATGGACAACCACCGGCGCGACCAGCGAGTAGCCGGCCCCCGTCAGATCGCCATGTTCGTCTGCACCGAACTGACGGATTGTTCTCTGCCCCACATCGCGCGTGAGTTCAATAAGAAGGACCACACGACGGTGATGTACGCGCGGGACAAGGTCAAGGACCAAATGCAGCGCGACGAAGCCTACCGCAACAAGATCCGCTCGCTCCTGGCGCTGTGCCAGACCGACTAGCGTTCCTACATCTTATATACACGACATGATGCACAGGGCGGCTCCCAACGCGTGGATAACTGGCCGGAAGCGGCCGGCGGTGTAAATGTGTAGGAAGTCCCCAAGGTCTTGCACAGGTTATGCCGGGCACAAACCCGCATCGTAGCAAGCAAATCGGGGCTTCTTCGCAGAATGCACCGCCTTACTACTACTATTATTAGATCTTTTTATAATAAAGAGCCAACGACGACAGCAATGAGTGTGGAATGAAGTTCACCTGTAACACGAAAGACATCTCCGGCGCAGTCGGTGCCGCAAGCAAGGTCGTTAACGCGCATACGACGGTTCCGATCTTGTCCAACGTGCTGCTCAGCGCAGACGACGGCAAGATATCGGTGCGCGCGACCGATCTCGAAGTGACGCTCGAACACGCTTTCAAGGCCGAGGTCAGTGAGTCGGGCAGCGTGACGGTCCCGGCAAAATTGTTCAGCAGCTATTTGGGCAATCTGCAAGCCGGACTCATGGAACTGACCGGAACGCCGACTCGTGCCAGCGTCAAATACGAGCGCAGCAGCTACGATTTCCACGCATTGCCGGCCGAAGAGTATCCGCCGCTGCCCACCGCGCAGAAGGGCCAGAACTTCCGGATCTCCGCCAAGAGATTTCGTGACGGCGTCAACGCCGCGATCTTCGCCGCCTCGAGCGAGGAAGCGCGCGGCGCGGTCCTGATGGGCACGCTGCTCGAACTCGAAGGCGACTCGCTGACGATGGTCGCGACCGACGGTTACCGCCTGGCAAAATACCAAACCACGCTAGAGAGCGGCATCTCGGGCAGCGAAAAATATATCGTGCCGTCGCGCGCGCTCATCGAGGCAGCGCGGAATGTGGGCGGCGCGGAGTTCGTCGATGTCACCGCGCTCGGTACCCAGAGCAACCAGCTGATGTTTTCGGCAGCCGACGCGTCGATCACGGTCCGTCTGGTCGACGGACAATATCCCAACTACGGGCAAGTCATCCCGGCGAAATTCGATCGCTCGATGACGGTGAGCACACCGAGTTTAATCGCCGCGCTGCGCCGCGCCGAACTGGTTGCCGGCGATCGCGCAAGCATGGTGAAGCTCGCGGTGGCAAATCAAACGCTGATCGTCACCGCAAGTTCGGACGTCTCTGGCAACGCGTACGAAGAGCTCGAGGTCGAACAGCAGGGCGAAGATTTGACCATCGCGTTCAACGCCCGTTATCTTGTGGAGATTCTCAACCACATCGAAAGCGCGCAAACCGTGATGGAATTCCTCGGACCACTTTCACCGGCGGCCATCAAACCGGTCGAGCCGGCGGAGGGCGCGCAGCAACTTTACGTTTTGATGCCGCTGCGGCAATAGTGGCCGTCATGCGGCGCTTCCTGGCGCTTGCAACGGTGGTTGCGGTACTTGCGGGTTGCGGCGGAGGCAGCACGAGCATTCCGGGACCGGCGCCGGGACCGACCACAACGCCGCCCGGCCCGCTGATCCAGCACGTCGTCGTAGTCATGCAAGAGAACCGCACGTTCGACGGTGTTTTCCAGGGCTATCCCGGATCGAATACCGTGAGCTCAGGAGTCGATTCAAAGGGCATCACGCGCACGCTGGTGCCGGTCAGTCTTGCCAATCCCGTTGACATCAATCACCTGCGGGTGCAATTCCTGGAAGATTATCATAACGGAGCGATGGATAACTTCGATAAGGAGATATTCACTTTCTGCGGCGTTCCTTTGTCGGGCTGCACGTGTCCGTCGAACGATCAGCTGAACGATCCGTCTTGTTGGGTCATCGGTACGCATTTCTATCCATCGGGATCGACGGACCCGGGCAAAAATCCCGACGGCAACAGTTTTCCGCTGGCGTACTCGTACGTGCCGAGAACGGAAGTGCAGCCGTACTGGGATATGGCGGCGCAGTATGCGATCGGCGACAATTTCTTTCCATCCAACAACGGGCCGAGTTACGTCTCGCATCAGTTCATGATCGCCGGAGAGTCCGGCCACGTCGCCGAGATACCCAGCGACTTCAATCAAACGTGGGGATGCGACGCGCCGGCGCCGACGACTACGGCAGTCTTACAACTCGTCAACCCGCCGCCGGCTTACTTTCCGTTTCCGACGCAGTTCGGAATGGAATTACCGGGGCCGTTCCCATGCTTCTCGTACAGCACGATCGCCACGCAACTCGACAACAAGGGCATATCGTGGGGATTCTACTCGCCGACGATCGGTTTGAACTTGGGCGACATCTGGTCAGCGTTTGACGTGATCTATCCGGTGCGGTTCGGCGCCGATTGGGTGCGCAACATCAAATCGCCTGAGAGTACGTTTTTTAACGACGTTTCCAGCGGCAACCTTCCGCAAGTGTCGTGGGTCATGCCGTCCTTCTTGAACTCCGATCACGCCGGCTCGCAAAGCACCACGGGACCGCAATGGGTTGCCAATATCGTCAATGCGATCGGCAAGAGCAAGTACTGGAACAACACGGCGATCATCATCATGTACGACGACTGGGGCGGCTGGTACGATCACGTCGTGCCGCCGCAGTACGCCGACGCGCGCACCGGCGCGTATGAAGGCTTGGGCATTCGCACGCCGCTGATCGTCGTGTCGCCGTACTCCAAACACAATTACGTCTCGCACGCGCAGCACGAAGTTGCCAGCAGCCTGCACTTCATCGAAAAGATCTTCGGGCTAACATCGATTCAAACGTATACCGCAGACGTGCGCGCCGATGCGCTTGACGACATGTTCGACTTTACGCAATCGCCGTCGGTCTTCAAACCGATCTCAACGACGCTGACGGTAACCGCCATCATGCATCAGAAGCCCCCGACCGAACCCGCCGACTATTAGGCTGGATTCGCTCACGCTCTCGAACGTGCGCAACTACGCGCACCTCGAGCTGCAGCCGGCGCCCGGATTGAACGTCTTCGTTGGAGCGAATGCGCAAGGTAAGAGCAATTTGCTCGAAGCGATCTCGCTGCTCGGAACGGGGAAATCTTTTCGCACGAGCCGGGAGCGCGATCTGATCCGCGACGGGTTCGAACTCGCGACCATATCCGGCGAAGCGCACGTAAAGGCGGGGGCAATCCGTTTAGGCTGTACGCTCACCGCCACGCCGCGCGGCTCGCGCAAGCTCTACACGGTGAACAGCCGCAGCGTGCGGTACGCGACCTTTCTGGGGAGTTTGCGCGTCGTGAGCTTCGTGCCGGCGGATTTGCACCTGGTCGACGGGCCACCGTCGATGCGGCGATCCTTTCTGAACAGCGCGCTCGCGCAGGAGCAAAAAGCATACTACCGTGATTTGGCGCGCTATCAGAAAGCGGTCATGCAAAAGACCGCGCTGCTGCGCTCCGATGGCCCGGCGGACCCGGAGCTGCTGAAGATCTACGACGAGACGCTGGTAACGGCGGGCACCGCGCTGATGCTCGCGCGCAATCATTTCGTGCGCTCGCTCGGAGCCGCCGCATCGAAAGTGCACGCGCGCTGGAGCGACGGGCGCGAGCACCTGGAGCTGACCTACCGTCCGAACGTTGCGTTCGAAGCGGAAACCGAAGATTCGATCGCCGGCAGCTTTCAGGAACGTTTGCGCGCCGGCGCGGAACAAGAACGGTTGCGCAGGGTCGCGCTCGTCGGCCCGCACCGCGACGATCTCGCGCTCGATTTGGATGGACGCTCGCTCGCGGCATTCGGCTCTCAGGGTCAGCAGCGGACGGCGGTACTTGCCGTCAAGGTTGGCGAATATGCCGTCATGCACGAACGCTCGGGCGAAGCCCCGCTCTTGCTGCTCGACGACGTTCTTTCCGAACTCGATCCGCAGCGTGCCCGCGCATTCTTGGAAGGCGTCGGCGAATTCGAACAGGCGTTTATCACTGCCACTCAGCTTCCGGGCGCGCTCGCCTTGGCATCAGTCTACGAGATCCGCGACGCCCGCGTCGAGTCCGGCTCGATCTGATGCAGCCGCTGCGCGCCGCACTCTCGTCTTGGCAGCCCGCGACTGTCATTGCGGGCGATCCGTTGTCGCATTTGCGCGCACAGTGGGCAACGATCGTCGGTGAGGATATCGCGTCCAACTCCCGGCCGGCCGAACTGATTCGCGGGTCGCTGCTCGTCGTAACGCGCTCGTCGGCATGGAGTCAGCAGCTCTCGTTTTTGAGCGAGCGCATCGTCGATGCCGTGCGCGCTTCGACCGGAGTTTCGCTCGAGGGCGTGCGTTTTCGCGTCGGCCGCATCGGGTCGCGCTCCGGCCCTTCGTCATCGGGCCGCAAAGCCGCTTCGCGCAAACGCACCGCACCGCGGCCGGCGGCCGATACGCTGGAATCGGCGGTTGCGATGTTTCGCGACGACGTCACGAGCGCGCAGCGGGCCAAGGCCGGCGCGGGATGGAAAGAGTGCAACCGTTGCGGCATACGGATCGTTCCAGGTACCGGATCGTTTTGCGCCCCGTGCGTGAACGTGCGCGGAGCCGAACGCTCGGCCGCAATAGCGCGACTGCTCTTCGAAGTGCCGTTCTTGGGATACTCCGGCATTTCGGATCACGTCGAAAATCTCTCGCGAGACGAATACGAACGGGTCCGCGCGAAACTGCTGGCGCGATGGTGGGACGCGCTGATGCAATTGCAGCGCTCCGGGCGGAAGCGCGTGAGCAGGCGCGAACGCGATATCGTCAGCTCGTACGTTTTGCTGAAGACGCGGCTCGATCCCGAAAAGATCGCGCCGGCGGTCGTGCGCGATCTTCTTGGCGAGGAACTGTACAACATATTTTATGGCAGCGATGAGACCTAACGAGTACGGCAGCGAGCAGATTGAGGTCCTTAAGGGCCTCGAAGCGGTTCGCAAGCGGCCCGGCATGTATATCGGCAACACCGCCGAGCGCGGTTTGCATCAGCTCGTCTACGAAGCGGTCGACAACGCCGTGGACGAAGCGCTGGCCGGCTTTGCCAAAAACATCACGGTCACGCTCCATAAGGACGGGTCTTGTGCGGTAGAAGACGACGGCCGGGGGATTCCGATCGACATTCACGCCGACGAAAAGATGCCGGCCGTCGAGGTTGTGATGACGATGCTGCACGCCGGCGGCAAATTCGGCAAGGGCGGCTACAAAGTCGCCGGCGGACTGCACGGCGTCGGCATTTCGGTCGTCAACGCGCTCTCCGAAGAAATGACCACACGCGTTAAACGCGACGGCAAGATGTGGGAGATGCGCTTCGAGCGCGGGATCACCACGCAAAAGCTCAAGAAGATCGGTCCCGCCGAAGGCACCGGAACCTATCAGTGGTTCAAGCCCGACCGCGAAATGTTCGAGGTCACCGAGTTTCACTGGGACGTGCTCGCCAAACGCTTGCGCGAGCTCGCGTTTCTGAATCGCGAAGTGGCGATTACGCTGCGCGACGAGCGGCCCGAAACGCCGCGCGAGCGCACGTTCAAGTTCGACGGCGGCATCGTGTCGTTCGTGCAGTGGCTCAACGAAAAGAAAGATCCGCTGCATCCGATCATCTCGACGCATCACGAGCGCGACGGCGTCGACGTCGAAGTCGCCATGCAGTGGACGGACACCTACACCGAACTGATCTACTCGTACGCGAACAACATCAATACGATCGAAGGCGGCATGCACCTGACGGGCTTCCGCACGGCGATCAGCAACGCGGTGAACAGCTACGCCAAGAAGCGCGGCGCACTCAAGGAATCGGACAGCTCGCTTTCCACCGACGACGTGATGGAAGGCCTTACGGCGGTCGTATCGGTGAAGCTGCAAGATCCGCAATTCGAAGGCCAGACCAAGACCAAACTCGGCAACGCCAAAGTCCGCAATATCGTCTACGCGCTGGTCAACGAACGCTTAGATTTCTTTTTCGAAGAAAACCCGAAACTCGCGCGCATCATTTTAGATAAGTGCATGCAGGCGCAGCGAGCGCGTGAAGCGGCTAAAAAGGCGCGCGATCTTTCGCGTCGCAAGAACGCGCTCGAAGGCTCGGGGCTTCCTGGCAAACTTGTCGACTGCAAGAATACGAATCCGGCTGAGAGTGAATTGTTCTTGGTCGAAGGCGATTCGGCGGGCGGTACGGCTAAGGGCGGACGCGATCCGAATAGTCAAGCGATTCTTCCGCTGCGCGGAAAGATTCTCAACGTCGAAAAAGCGCGGCTCGATAAAGTTCTTTCCAACGAAGAGATCCGTACGATGATCACGGCGCTCGGCACCGGCTTCGGCGACGAATTCGATTTGGGCAAACTGCGCTATCACAAGATCATTATCATGACCGACGCCGACGTTGACGGATCGCACATCCGAACGCTGCTGCTGACGTTCTTTTACCGCCAGATGAAAAGGCTGGTCGAAGACGGTTACGTGTACATCGCGCAGCCGCCGCTTTTCGGTTTGCGCAAAGGCAAGAAGCAGTGGTACGCGTACAGCGACGCCGACTTAAAATCGATCGTCGGCGAAGACGGCAAAGACTTCGTCATTCAACAGTACAAGGGCTTGGGTGAAATGGACGCCGAGCAGCTCGCGGTGACGACGATGGAAGTCGGCAACCGCCGTTTGAAGCAGATCACGGTCGAAGATGCGGTCGAAGCGGAGCAGATTTTCACCGATTTGATGGGCGACAAAGTCGAGCCACGCAAGCAATACATCTTCGAATTCGCAAAGAGCGCCAAAAACTTAGACTTATAGGTCCCCCGCGATTGCGGGGCTTCCGCCAACGTTAGGGGTATAACTGGCCGCGGAGGGACCTTTGCGCAAAGGGATCTGGACCGCAGCCGCAGCGCTGGTGCTCGCGGCAATTGCGGTGGTCGTCATTTTCCACAACAGCGTGACGCGCGTCACGGTGAGTGCCCTTTCGGGCATTGCGACCGGCTATTCGATCCAGATGAAGGACCTTCGCTACGGCGGCGGTCACGCCGCACTCGTTGGCGTGCACATCTCGCGAAACGGACAGACTGTGCTCGACGCCGATCGCATCGACGTGTTCTACAGCTTGCGCGATCTGTTGCCCGGCAGCAAGCACCGTTTCGGACTGCTGTCCGTAACGATCGATCGTCCTTACATCACGCTGATCCACAATCAGAACGGCACCTATAACATCGCGCTGCCTCCGAGCGCCGCGGCCGGACCCGCGCACCGCCAGCACCCCAACGCGGTTCCGATGCAGATGACGCTGCGCATTCGCGACGGACGCGCCTCCCTGATCGATCAATACCGCTATTATAAGGAAAGCCGGCTGCAGCGCGTCGACCACATCAACGTCGACCTGAGCCTGAACACGGTGAAGGTCACGCACTATGTCGCCACCGGCGATCTGGAAGATGCCGGTACGCAGCCGTTTCGCGCCGTCGGGACCGTCGATTACATCAAAGGGTACGCGCTGCACCACGTGCAGGTGCGGGCGATTCCCATCCAAACGATCGGCAATTACTTCATCGATTCGCCGGCCGCGCGTTTGTTGGGAGGCGTGGTGCGCGGCATGGACGTGCGCATGTACGCCTTCGACGTCAAGCCCAACGAAACGACCGCCTATCACATCATCGGCGCCGGATACATGGCCAAGGGGTCGATGCAAGTGCGCGGGCTCGACTCGCCCATTCTCAACCTCGATGGACCGATCAATATTTTCGACGGCGGTTTTGCCGCACAGCACCTGACCGCGACCGTGGGTCACATTCCGATCCTGATCGCCGGCGGCATCTTCGATTTTCGCCGTCCGCAATTTCGCCTAGGATTTGAGGGGCGCGGCGACTTGCGTTATCTCAAAGAGATCGCCGGTTTCGCCAAAGGCTTGCCGGTGTACGGCGCCCTGCGAATCCACGCGCTGATCGAAGGGAACATCGATAACCCGCTGCTGTGGATCGGCTTCGATGGAAAACGCTTCAACTACCAGGCCGTGCCGATCGATAATCCGCGCGGCATGGTCGCTTTATATGGAAGCGACTTGGTCATTTTGCCGTTCCACGGTGAGTACAGCGGCATGAGCCTTCACGTGCAAGGCACGCTGCAGCTCGGCAAGCAGGTTCGCTCGACGCTGATCCTCCACGCGTTCGGCTCGTCGAACAGGCTGCCGTACATAGGTGCGCTGGTTGCCGACCAAACGATCAACGCCGAGGCGCTGCTCAGCGGGACGGATCTGAAGATCAACGGTCGCGGATACCTCGTCTCGCTGAGTCATCCCGACGACATCAACGGATTTTACAACATCGATCAAAACGGCGCGGGCACATTCGGTCCCGTCTCCGTAAGGACCGCCGCGGGTGGCACGCTCGTCGCCGCCTTTGCCTTGGACCGGCCGCATGGAAACAGCGCGTTCTGGGCGTCGGTTGACAACGTGCGCCTCCTCCAGCCGTCACCGGTAGGGTTGCCGGGCGTTCAGATTCCGGAACTTCCGCCGATCGATGCGCACATCGTGCAAGCAAACATCGCGGGTACCGGTTCGGCCGCGAACGCCGTCATCGGCGGATCGGTCGACATGGCGCCCGCGCTCATCTCAGGCGTGCCGTTCGACAGCATTCACGCGCAGTTTGCCGGTCCGTTTGCCAGCGCGGAGATAAGTGCGGTGCGCGCCAGCGGACCGTGGGGCACTTTTGACGGACGCGGATCCTTCGCGCCTTCGGCTCTCATCGCGCGCGGCAACTACTCCGGAACTCTGCAAGGGCTGCGCCCATTCATCGGCAACTTCCCGGCGCAGGGATCGATCGACGGCCCGGTCGGCATCGCGATCGCGCAAGGCAAAATCTACGTGCAGGCGGAGAACGCGCAGCTGCGCGGCGCAACGATCCGCGGCATTCCGGTGCAAAGCATCTCGGGCACGATGGCTTACGATCGGGGCGTCCTGCGCATCTACTCGGCGCAAGCACGCGCAGCCGGGGGAGATATCGTCGCGGCGGGATCATTCAATACGTCGTCGTCATCCGCGCCGTCGCGTATGGCGATCGCCACCACGCAGCTCGACGCCGGCATGCTCAGAGATCTCGGCGTACCCGTCAGCGGCGGATCGCTGGTCGCATTCGGTGCGATCATGCCCGGTCCGGGCATTCCCGGAATCGATGCGGGCGTCGTTTTGCAGAACAGCACGGCGGCCGGTTACGGTCCGTTTTCGGCTAGCGCGGAAATCGGCATCGCAAACGACACGCTGCAAGTACGCAATGGCTTAGCCGCATTGGGTACGACGTTCGCCGACGTGAACGGCGCGATCGGCGGCCTGACCTCAGGTTCGCCGCAATACGATCTGCGCGCTCAAGTGCCGGTGGGGAATATTTCGGAAGTCGCGCGCATCGCGCACGTGCCGACGTATCGCGCGGATGGCAGTTTCGTTGCCGACGTGAACGTCGCAGGCACGGGCAGCAATCCGTCGATAACGGGTTCGGTCGGCGTGCCGGTCGGCGAGATCAACGGGTTGGGATTTTCCGACGCGGCCGGACAAATTTCCGCGAGCCGTAGCGGGGTCGCGGTGCGCGACGGCACCGTGCAAGTCGTGACCACCAAGGCCGCGTTCTCTGCGAGCGTCGCCAAAGGCGAGACCGCGTTTTCGCTGCAGTCGCACGGCGCCGATCTCTCCGATTTCAACGACTACTTCGACACCGGCGACACGCTCGCTGGTCACGGGAACTTGAATTTGGCGTTCGCGCAGTACGGCGGTTTGGTCTTCACCTCGGGCGACATCGGCGTAACAGCCCTGCGGTACAGGCGTTTTCCGATCGGCGACACGTACGCGCACTGGACCAGCTTGCGCGACATCCTGCAGCTCAACGTCGCCGTCGGCGGCAGTCACGGACGCTTGCGAGCCGCCGGTACGATCGCGTTCGCGCACACGGCCGGTCTCGCGTCGCTGATCACGAAATCCCGCTACCACATCTCGGGCACACTCAGCGACATCGATCTCGGCACCTGGTTGCCGGCATTCGGATTTCCGCAGGCGCCGGTTACGGGACGCATTAACGGTAACGTCGCCGTGAGCGGCGCGTACCCGCACTTAGGGTTGACCGGAAATGCGACGATCATGCAAGGCACGCTCGGACCGTTGCCGATAGAAAGCGGAGCACTCTCGGTGCGATCGTCCGGCGACCGGATCGACGTGACGCGCCTCACCCTCGCGCTGCCGGCGCTCGACGCGAACGGTTCGGGCAGTTTCGGCTTCGCGCCGACGTCGCCGCTGGATCTCACCGTGCACGCGGTGACGAACGATCTGCCCCGGCTCGTCGCGCAAGCGACGAAGAAACACATCGACGTCACGGGGCGGCTCGAAACCACGCTGCACTTCAACGGAACGTTTCGCAACCCGGCCATTTCGGCGGCGGTCGCCGGCACAGGCGTGAACGCTTACGGCATCGTCATGCCGTTGCTGATCGGACAAGTCGCGCTGCGCGGTAACGATTTGGTCGTTCGCAACGCGGAGTTCAGCTTTGTCAAAGGCAGCGCGGCGATCGCGGGATCGCTGCCGATCGAGTTGTCGCCGTTCACGTTGGGACCGCCGTCCGCTCCCGTTTCGATGGACTTTCTCGCCAACCACGTCGACCTTTCGTCGTTCAGCGCGTTTCTCGGAAACCAAACGAAGCTCGGCGGAACGCTGACCGGGCACATGGGCGTTTCGGGAACCGTCGGCGATCCGCGGATCTTAGGGCAGCTCGCCGTGGCCGGCGGATCGTACAGCAGCGCGATCGAAACGACGCCGATCACGAACACCGTCGCGCAAATGACGTTTTTAGGAACGCACGCGACGCTCGACCGCCTGCAAGCCAGTCCTGGAACGGGCACGCTCACCGGTTCCGGCAGACTCGATTTCGGCGGCGGAATTCATGGCGGCCCGCTCGGCTATTCGATCGCGGTGAAGACGATGCGCGCGCAATTGAATCTTCCGGAGTACGGAACGTACACGTTGACGTCGGCGGCGACGCTCGCACGCGTGCCGGGACGTTTGGCGACGCTAACCGGCACTGCGAACATCACCGACTCCACGGTGCCTTTCGCCGCCTTCCTCAAATTCGGCGGAGGACCGGCAACAACGCCCGGATCGACCGCCGTTGCGCAAGGGCCGCCGTTCAATCTGGGTTTCAATCTGGCAATCACCGCCGGGAAGAACGTGCGCGTGCGCGGCGGAGGCGCGGGCATCTTCGGTCTGGATATCGCCGGACAAGGCTCGGTCTTGCTGGCGGGAACGCTTTTGCAGCCGACGCTTTCGGGTGAATTCAATTCGGCGGGCGGAACGCTCACCTATATCGATCATGCGTTCAAAGTCCGCACCGGAACGGTCACGTTCAATCCGGCCAACGGCGTGATTCCCGACATCTACGCGATCGGGACGACGCACGTCACCAATCCCGATCCCAACAGTCAGCGCAATCCCACCGGCTCCGCTGACATCACGGTTACCGTCAACGGCCCGGTCACGAGTCCGCACATCGCGTTCGAGTCCGATCCGGCGGGCTACAACGAGCAGCAGATCATCGCGCTGCTTCTGCCCTTCGGCAACTTGATCGGCCCCATTCAATTCAGCGATACCGGCGTTCCGGTGCCGCCCGGGCAACTGAACGGCGCGCCGCCGCCCGGCATCTCGACCGGGTTGCTCCCGCCGAACCTCTACGTGCGCCGCGAGAACGGCGTGCTCACGATCGGACAGGAAGCGTTCAATATCTTCAACGCCCAATTCGTCAGCGGTCTGCTGGCGCCGATCGAAAACGCGCTCGGCACGAACCTGGGGCTGACCGACGTCAATCTCACTCTGGATTACACGGGCAATTTCGGCGTCAATTTCCGGCGGCTGCTGGCCAAGAATTTCTACGCGCTCTACGGCACGACGCTGGGCGTCCCCGTCCGGCAGTCGTTCGGCTTCGTCTACCAGCCCAACACGTTCACGTCGGCCCAGTTCACGATGTTCATGCAGCAGGGGCCGACGCCGCTCTTTCAGGCAGGCACCCCTGTCCTCCAGACCAACCAGCGCGCCGCCACCGGGCAACCCTTGCAAGGGACCAACGGCTTCACGTTCCTTTACCAGAGGCTGTTCTAGGCATGCCCGGCAAGGATGGTAACGGGTGTTCTCGAACAGGCGGGGCGGGCCGAAACGGCGCGGGCGGCGGACGCGTTACGGAGCTGACGCCACGAGCGTTAGACCACTCGTACTCTCAAGGAAGATATTGTTGATGACCTCGAGCCTCCGGGGTGCGCGCGGCGTACTCCAACGGTGTGCTGGCATCGTCCTCGCACTGGCAACGATCGTTTCGCTGATCACGCCTGCCCCCGCGATCTCCGCGAGCGCGCCGCCGATCGTCTCGGTTGACGTTTCGGGCAACGTCCACGTGCCCACCGCGACCATCATGAACGTGGTCGCCGCCAAGCCGGGCCAGCCCTACGATCCGAAGGTCGTGCAAGCCGACCTGCAGCGCATCTTCGCGCTGGGCTATTTTGCCGATCAAGCCGCGCCGCTTATCCGCCAGCGCCCCAACGGCATCGCGATCACCTACCGCGTGATCGAAAATCCGGTCATCACGAAGATCAGCTTTCAAGGAAACACGCACGTGCCCTCAGATACGCTGCTGGCGCTAATGGATTCGTCGGTCGGCCAGGTGCTCAACACCAACACGATGCGCCAAGACTTCCTGAAGATCAACTCTTACTACGATCGCATCGGCTACGCCGGACAGCTTCCGTCGCATGTCACCAACCTCGACATCAGCAGTCAAACCGGCGCCGTCATACTGGACATTAAAGAAGGCCTGACGGTCACGAAGGTCATCATCGGCGGCGACCCCGTGCTTCCGCCCACCTTGATTCTGCCGGTGCTCAACATCAAACCGGGCGTCGAATATTCCGACGCGCTGCGCGACAAAGATTATCAGGCGCTGCAGACGCTTTACCAAGACAAATATAATTTGATCCTCGGCGGCTTTGAGGGCGGCATCGACGCCACTACCGTCGATCCGAAAGCCGGAACTGCCGCGGTGACCTACGATATCTATGTCGCGCGGGTCGGTTTGGTTCAAGTTACCGGCAACACGAAGACGAAAGATCAGGTCGTCCGGCGTCAGCTCGCGCTCCAGCCGGGAATGATCGTCACCAAGGCCGGCGTCCAGCGCGATTTAGAACGCCTGAACAACACGCAGTTCTTTTCGAAGGTCGACGTCAACCCTAAACCGTGCCCCGACGAGATGGCGAAAAAGGATCCGGGCTGCGTGGTGCTCGATTGGGTGGTGGTCGAGCAGAAGACCGCGCAGGCTTCGATCGGCGCGGGGTATTCCGGCGGCATCACAGGTCAAGGTCTCTACGGAACGATCGGGTACAGCGACAACAACTTGCACGGCACTGGCAACGGCGCGAGCCTTCAGTTCGAGCGCGGCTCGAACAGCTACGTGACGCAAGCTTCGGTCACTATTCCCTATGTCGGCAACTCGGCCAAGTCTCAGCGCTACAGTTTTGGCGCGACGCTCTTTGCTAACGGGAATACGTATTTCTATCCCGTCTACACGACGGCGGTCGGCAACGCGGCGACCGATCCGACGCAGCCCGTCCCGGTGACGCTGCTGCCTTCCAATAGTGCGGCGCTGCTCAGCGGCGTGGTTGCGACGAGCACCGCGAAGACCGCCGGTGTCTCGCTGAATGTGGGGCGCCGCCTGTCGGAGTCGCTGCTGGCGCAGATCGGCATCAACGCGGAAAACGTGACGAACAGCACGACCGTGCCGGCGCCGTTCTTCTTCCAGACGAGCCAGCCGAATATTATCATCGGGCCGACCCCGGGACCGCTGAACAATTTGTCGGCGAACACCGGCAGTTTTGGCATTCAAGCAACGTCGATTGCGAACATCAACACGGGACAGCCGTACCGCCTGAACTCGCTCTCGTTCTCGATTGGATCGATCCCGGCGGCGACGCTCGACGACATCTTCAATCCGCGGCGCGGTGGAACGGTCTCGTTCAGCGAGACGGTTTCGACGCCGTCGATTGGCTCGAATTTCTCGTTCACGCAAGGCACGCTGGACGCGACCAAATTCTTTCCCGTCCTCAAAGATTCGACGTTTGGTCTGCACGGACAGGTGCGCGCCTCGACCGGCGCGATTCCGCCCAGCGCACTATTCACGTTCTCCGATCAAAACTTGCGCGGATACGACAGCGTCTACTACGGCACCGATACGGTGCTCGGACAGATCGAACTGCGCAAACCGGTTACGGCCGACCGGAAATTCTCGGTCGCTGTCTTCGCAGATGAAGGCGGCTGGCGCGTGCGAGGTGCGGCTCCGCTGCTCGATCCCTACACCAACAGAATCATCGGATTCCCCGGCAACTGGTCGTACCTTGGCGATTTCGGGTTAGGATTGCGTTTCGACGTTCCGCAGCTCGGTTTGCATACGATTCGCATCGACTTCGCGAAGGGTTCCAACGGCAACCACACCAGCTTCGGCATCGGCCAAAGCTTCTAGGAGCTATGAAGAGTACATCAGCAAGAGTAATAGCGGCAGCCGCGTTCGCGGCACTCCTCGCCGCCCCGGCAGCCATCGCAGCGGATCTCACCGACGTCGGCTATTTGGATCAAGCCGCGGTCGGTGCGCTCCCGCAATTCCAGCGCGCGAACGCTCAAGTTGCCCAATTCAAGGCCTCGCTCGATCCGCAGTTTGCCGCGGCTATGAAGCACGCGCGCAACGACGCCGACCGCCAGCGCATCTCGGGAGAGTTTCAACAGAAATTTCTCGATAAGCAGCGGCAGGTGCTCGGACCGCTCTTCGCACGCGCGCAGACGGCGATTGCGCAGATCGCATCCAACGGACGCCTTTCGGTCGTCGTTGACAAGCGCATCGTCGTATTCGGCGGACAGAACATTACCAAGAGCGTCGTCGATCTCGTCAACGGTCCGGGACCGGTCGTCCCGCCGGCGAGCACGCCTCCGCCCGCGGTCATCGGCTTCGTCGATCAGTCGCAGATCGATCAGCTGCCGAAGATCAAAGCGGCCAACGACAACTTCCTAAAATTCGCCGGCGACGCGCGTCAAAGCGCCCTGCAAAAAATGCAGGCTGCCAAGAACAACCAGCAGCAGCAGCAGCAAATCTTCCAGCAATATCAAAAATCGCTCACCGACGAACAGAACCGCACGCTCAAACCGCTGGTCGATCAGACGCGCAGCGCCATGGCCAATGTCGCCAACCAAAAGCATCTGATCCTCGTGATCGACCGGGCGGACATCATCTACGGCGGCGCGGACATCACTGCCGATGTCCAAAATGCGCTCAAGTAGGACGCTCTTCGCAGGGTTAGCGGCAGCGATCTTCGTGCTTGCGGGATGCGCGCAGCAGCGCGCGGACGATCCGAACGTGCGCGGCATCGGCTACGTGCGGCTGGAAGAAGTCCTCAAGAAACATCCGCTCTACCCGCAGCTTTCGCAGATCGATGACTCGATCGACGCGCTGGGCCTGCATTCGCTCGGCGCCGGGGCCGTGCCGCACACGGGCAAGCAGATTGCCGTGCAGACCAAAGAACTCAACGCCGAGTTGAAAGCCGCGCAAGACCGCGCCAACCTCATCTTGCGGCAGAAGCAGCTGGATTACGCCCAGCGCGAGCAAGCCGCCATCTCGGCGGCGTTAGCTGCCGCCGGCGCCGGAACCAACGGCGCGCAGAGCGCGCAGGCGATGCAGAGCGTTTCGGCTTCGCAAGCGCAGCAAGTGACCGCGCAAGCCAACAGCGATTTCGCGCAGTACCAGCAAAGCGTCGTCGCGCAGTCGAATGCGGCGCTGCAATCGATCGGCGCGCAGCTAAGCGCGCGGGCGGACCGCGCCTTCGGCCAGCGCGCGACGCAGCTGCAGGAGCGCGAATCACAGCTCTCCCTGGAACTTTCGCAAGCCGACGCCAACAAGCGGCTTCAGCTGCGGATGAAGCTCAACGGCCTGGCGCTGCCCGATGCCACGCGCAAAGAGTACCGCGACGAGCTCGCTGCGCTCGACCGGCGCGAGGCGCTGGCCGTGAACGCGCAGCGCGCCCGCGATTCGCAAACGCTGGCGGCTTATCGCGCGCAGCTGAATACGCAAGTGCGCGGCGAGATGGCCGCGCAGTCCACGAAAATTCACTCCGATACGCAAGCCAAACTGCAGACGCGCCGCAACGAAGTCTCCCAAACGGTATCGTCGCAGCTGCAAGGGCTGCGGCCGAACGCCGTGCCTTCGAATCTGCCGGCGTCGACGCGCGACCGCATCGCGCAAATCGACAAGACCTTTAAGGCCCAATTCCAAGCCGACGCGCAAAAGACGATCGCGCAATACCAAGCGACCAAGGCCGAGCTCGACGCGCGCTACGCTGAACTGCAGGGCGCGGACGCGACGGCAACCGGCGCTGCGAATACCCAGTTGGGTCAGCTGCAGCGCGAGCGGGACGATCTCTACAATAAAATGGTGGAACAGATACGGCGTGACGCCGGAACAGTGGCGGCGAAACGCGGATTGCAAGTCGTTTTGGTCAATATCGAAGCCGCGCCGGGCGGCATCGATTTAACCAACGACGTCGAAAAGGACATCGAGAGTTTACACGAGTGAAAAAACAACTTGTTTTCATCGCCGCTCTCGGAGCGGCTCTCCTCGCCGGCTGTGCCGGATCCGGAAGCCCGATCGGTTTGGTCGACGTGCAGCGGCTGACCGCGAATTGGCCGGTCTACACGAACGCGCAAAATCAGCTCGTGGCCGACCAGCGCGCGATTGCCGCCAGCAAGGGTTCGAACGCCGACAAGCAGCGTCAGGCCATGGCGCTGCAGCAGCGCTATTCGCAAATCTCCAACCAGCTCGTTTCGCAGGTGCGCGCGGCGGCCACAAAAGTTGCCGGGCAGAAGCAATTGAAGCTGGTCGTGACACGCGAGTTCGTCGGATACGGCGGGACCGACATCACCGGCGACGTTGAAAAGCTGCTCGGCATCACCGAAAAACCCACGCCCACTCCGTAGTGCTGGGGACGCTGGGTCAGCTGGCGCAGCGGCTCGGCGGCCGCGCGATTGGCGACGACACGCTCCACGTTTCGCGCATCGCGGCGATCGATGACGCGGACGCGCAGACGCTGACGTTTGCAACGACGCCGGCCTATCTTGAAGAGGCGCTAAAATCGCGCGCGGGCGCGGTGCTCGTCGAGGAATCGCTGCTTTCACCCGAGCTGACCGAGCGGCCGCGAAAACCGCTCGTGGCTGTCCCCAATGCGCGCGCGGCGCTGGCCGCGCTGCTCCAAACTTTCGAGCGTCCGCGTAAGACCGGCCCGTTCCGCCATCCGTCGGCCTCGGTCGAGGACGACGCCGTCGTCGGACCGGACGTGTACATCGGCCCGCACACGGTCGTCGGCGCGGGAGCGCGCATCGGCGCGCGCACCGTTCTCGAAGCCGGATCGTACGTCGGCGCGCAGGCCGTCATCGGCGCAGACGCTCTGCTGCACCCGCGTTCGACCGTGCTCGACGGCTGCACCATCGGCGATCGCACGATCCTGCACAGTGGATCCGTGATCGGTTCGGACGGCTTCGGTTACGTTTTCGTTGACGGAAAATTCGAAAAGATTCCTCAAGTCGGCAACGTGGTGATCGGTAACGACGTCGAAATCGGCGCGAACACGTGCGTCGACCGCGCGCAGACGGGCAGCACGCAAATCGGCGATGGAACGAAGATCGACAATCTCTGTCAGATCGGTCACAATTGCCGCATCGGCAAACACTGCGGCATCGCAGCGGAAGCCGGTTTCGCGGGCAGCACGATCCTGGGCGATTACGTTCTCGTCGGTGGAAAGGCCGGATGCTCCGGACATCTCACCGTCGGATCGCGCGCGAGAATCGGCGGTGGCAGCCACGTTTGGAAGGACGTTCCCGAAGGCGCTTTTTACAGCGGCATTCCGGCTCGTCCTCACGACCAGCAAATGCGGCGAGAGGTCATGATTCGCAACCTGCCTAAGCTCGTCGCCCGTGTCGACGCGCTCGAAAAACGTTAGTGACGCACTACCAAACAACGCTGCGTGAACCGCTCGCCTTTGAAGGCGTAGGTTTGCATTCGGGCGTCCCCTGCCGAGTGGAGATCCGGCCGGCGGCTCCGGGTAGGGGACTCCGCTTCGTCAGCTCCGGTGTTGAGATACCGGCGCTTGCGGAATACGTTGTAGAAACCGCGCGCGCGACGGTCCTCGGAAAAGACGGCGTCACCATTTCGACGGTCGAGCACGTGCTGGCCGCACTCTTCGGCATGGGCGTTTCGAACGCGGAGCTCGCGGTGGACGGTCCGGAGATTCCCGTTGCCGACGGCAGCGCAAAGATTTTCGCCGAAGCGATCGCCGCGTCCGGCACAACGACGCAGCGCGAAGCGCGCGATAATTTTGTCCCGGCATCGCCCGCGTTCGCGCGAGACGGAGATCGCGTTGTGGCGGTTCTGCCGGCGGGCGCGCTGCGCGTGAAATTCGTCGGCGATTACGCGGCGCCGATCGGAACGCAGTATTTCGACGGTGAGATCACTCCCGACGTGTTTCTCAAAGAGATCGCCGGCGCGCGCACGTTCGGTTACGTTCACGAGGTCGAAGCGCTGCTTAAACGCGGTCTCGCCAAGGGCGGAACGCTGGAGAACGCGCTGGTCTTCGCACCGTCCGGGCCGCTGCGGCCGCTGCGCTGGGAGAACGAACCGGTGCGTCATAAGGTGCTCGACCTGCTCGGAGATTTTGCGCTGCTCGGCGCCTGGCCGCAGTGCGAGATCGTCGCGATCAAGAGCGGCCACAAACTTCACTGCATTATGACGCAACAGCTGCGCAGCCAAATCGGCGGCAAGCTTTCCGCGAAAGCGAGCTCGTAGTGGCCGAACTCGACATCCGGCAGATCATGGAGATACTGCCGCACCGCTATCCGCTGCTGCTCGTCGATCGCATCCTGGAGTTGGAAGCCGGCGTGCGTGCGCGCGGCTATAAGAACATCACGAATAACGAACCGGTCTTCACGGGACACTTTCCGGGAAATCCCGTGCTGCCGGGCGTCTATATGATCGAAGCGCTAGCGCAGCTCGGCGGCTGCGTGGTGCTCGAGCCCGGCGAGTTCTCGCGCAAGATCCCGTACTTGGCCGGAATTGACCGCGCCAAGTTTCGCCGCCCCGTGATTCCCGGGGACTGCTTCATGATGGAAGCGACGCTGATCAAGTACAAGCGCAACATCGGCTGGGTGCAGGCGGAAGGACGCGTCGGCAACGAGTTCGCCGTTTCGGCCGAGCTGATGTTCTCGATCTCTTCGGATCCCCGGCTGCTCGGTTACGATGCGGCCGTCTTGCACGTCTAAGGTCCGCGCTTGATCCACCCGACTGCGATCGTTCACCCGAACGCCGGCATTGACCGTGGCGTCGAGATCGGGCCGTTTTGTATCGTGGGAGAAAATGTTTCGATCGGACGCGGATCGGTGCTGCAGTCGCACGTCGTCGTCAACGGCTGGACGACGATCGGCGAAGACTGCAAGATTTTTCCGTTTGCGACGATCGGCGCGCCGTCACAGGACAAGAAATATCAAGGCGAGCGCGCCTACACGCGCATCGGCAGCCGCACGACGGTGCGCGAATACGTCAGCATTCAGCGTGCCACCGGCGAAGACCAAGTGACGTCGGTCGGCGACGACTGCTTATTCCTGGCCTACGTGCACATCGCGCACAACTGCGTCGTCGGCAACAGCGTAACGATGAGTAACCTCGCGCAACTGGCCGGGCATTGCATCATCGAGGACAATGCGCTGATCGGCGGCATGACGGCGCTGCATCAGTTTACGCGCGTCGGATCTTACGCGATGGTCGGCGGCGCGAGCCGCCTTACACGTGACGTTCCGCCGTTCTTCCTGGTCGCGGGGAATCCGGCCGAACCGTACGGTCTGAACAGCGTCGGCTTGCGGCGCGCCGAGTTCTCGGCCGACGACCGCGCCGAGATCAAGAAATTCTACAAGATCCTGTACGGGTCGAAACTGAATCTTTCGCAGGCGATCGAAACGATGAAAGCCGAGGCTGCGACCGAGTCGGGCAAACACATCATCGAGTTCTTGGAAGCCGACTCTCAGCAAGGCATTCTCCTGAAGTGAGGAGCCGGCCGGGCTCCTAACATGCGCTATTTTTTCTCGACCGGCGAAGCCTCGGGAGAACTGACGGCCGTCGCGCTGGCCGAAGCGATCGCGCGGCTTGATGCGGGCGCGCGATTCGAAGGAATCGGATCGGATCGCATGCGCGCCGCCGGTTTTACGATCCGGCAAGATAACGGCGGATGGGCGAGCATGGGTCCGCTGGCGGCGATTCCGCGCATTCCGAAACTGCTCGCGATCGGGTTGCGCATTGCGGCGCAACTCGTGCTTTCACCGCCCGATCTCGTAGTGCTCGTCGACTTCGGCGGGTTTAACGTGCGGTTCGCTCAAGTTTTGCGCGCGCTCGGATTCCGGAAGCCGGTTATCGATCTCTATCCGCCCGGAACATGGCTGGACGACCCGAAACGCGCCAAAGACGTCGCCCGCGTTGCTTTGCCGCTGACCGCCTTCGCGCACCAGCGCGATTTTTTTGCTGCGCTCGGATTGCCGATCGCCTTTTTCGGACATCCACTCGCCTCGCGTTACGCGATGCGTTCGCCGCGCCCGGCGGCTCCGCCCGACGGCGGCACAGTTGCGATCTTGCCGGGCAGCCGCCCGGGCGAACTGAAATATCACGTTCCGCTGCTACTGCGCGCATTCGCGCTCTTGAAAACACAGCGTCCGCTCCTGCGCGCGATAGCCGGGCCCGCCGATGAACGCGGAAAACGGTACATCATGGAAGCGGCGGCGCGCGAAGGCATTGCGGATCTTTCCTTCGCGGCCGGAACCGGCGCCGCGATCGCCGGCGCCGATGCGGCGTGGGTGGCGTCCGGAACCGCAGTGCTCGAGTGCGCGCTCTCAGGCATTCCAGTGGTGGCGCTGTACGTGATCTCGCCACGCTTGGAAAAGTACGCGCAGCGCGTACGCGCCGGCCGCTTTGTGACGATTCCGAATTTGGTCATGCGCAGGCAGATCGTGCCGGAGCTGTTGCAAGAGGCGGCGACGCCGGAGAGATTGGCCGAGGAAATGGACGCGCTGCTGCGCGATCCCTCAGAGCAGTACGCTGAGTTTTCCGCGCTGCGCGAAGAGCTCGGGCCGCCCGGTGCGATCGAGCGCTGCGCGGCCTTTACCTTCGAGCTGGCGAAGAACGGCACGAGCTGATGCGCATCTATCACACCTCCGACTTGCACGATCACCGCGGCATCGCGCCCCGGCTGCGTTCGCTGCGGCAGAACTCGCCGGGTTTGCTCTTCGATTGCGGCGACTCGCTGCGCGGCAGTCAGACGGTCTATCACCGCAAAGAACCGGTTATCGCCGAGATCGATGACGCCGGATACGACGCGCAGGCAATCGGCAACCGCGAATTTCATTACCTGTTCGGCTGTCTGCGCGCGCGCGCGGCGCAGATGCGTCATCCGCTGATTTGCAGCAACTTGATCGATCTCAAAGGACGCGACCTGCCGTTCTCACGCTTTCACACGATCGAGTATGCGGGACAAGGCCAATCGCCCGCCCGCGTGCATCTTGCGGCAATGCTCGTCACGCAATATCCGGCCGGGAGTCCGTGGGAGCGAATCTTCGGATGGCGCTTTTTGGATCCGCAGACCGTGCTGCGCGAATATAGCGAGAGCGTTCCGGCGGGCGACGCGCTGATCGTGCTCTCGCATTTGGGCTTGCAGCGCGATCGCGAACTCGCTGCCGCCAATCCGCGCATCGACCTGCTGCTGGGCGGACACAGTCACGACACGCTCTTCGAGCCCGAAGTGCACGGCGGGGTGCCGGTCGTGCACGCCGGACCGTACGGGCACTATGTTTCGCAGACCGACCTCGAGTACGACCTGACGCGCGCCCGCTGGTCGCTGGCGTCGTTTGCGCTGGTCCCGCTGCTGGCCGCCGCATGAAAGCCGCGCTGTTCGTTTCGAACGGGCACGGAGAAACCGCAATCGCAGCGCGCATCGCGCGCGAAATCGAAAAGCTCTCGGATCTTCGCTGTGACCACTTGGCACTCGTCGGCCCTTCGGCAAACCCAGGATCGGTAAACAGCTGGGCTCCGCTGCGCGACGTCGGTCCGCGCAGAAAAATGCCGAGCGGCGGAATCGTCGCGATGGGAAACGTCCGCAATCTCGCGCGCGACGTCGTTGCCGGGCTTGGGCCGCTGACGATCGCGCAGTGGCGGTTTCTCGCGCGCCACGGACGCGATTATGCCGCAGTCGTAGCGGTCGGCGATGCGTTCGCGCTTTTCATGGCGTTGCGCGCGCACGCGCCCGTTATTTTCGTGGGGACCGCGAAGAGCGTGTACGTCGCGCCTTACGGCCGCCTCGAAGAGCGGCTCATGCGGCGCACGTCAGCCGTATTCGTGCGCGACGCCGCGACGGTGCAGGCTCTCGAAACTCACGGTGTTCGCGCGCGCTACGCGAACGTGATGGCGGATCTCGGCGTCGCCGAGCATCCGCAACGCCCGGCTTTGGCGGGCGATCCGCTCGTCGCGATCTTCCCGGGCAGCCGCGACGACGCATACGATCAGGCTGCGTTCTTGCTGCGCGTGCTCGCCGGCGCGCAAAGGCTGCGGCCCGGAGTCAGAGGCGTGCTTTCGGTCGCACCCGGATTGAAACCCGAAAAATTTACCGCTGCGTTGGAACGAGCGGGGCTGCGCGTCGTTGCGCGCGGCGATTCATTCGAGCCGTTTTCTGTCTATGCCGCCGCAGTGGAAATCGCGCGCGCCTGGACGGGAGAGATCGGTGCGGCGATCGAGCTCGCGCAACTGGTGCTCGGACAAGCCGGAACGGCGAACGAAGCCGCGGCCGCCGCGGGCGTGCCGGTGATTGCATTCGAGGGCGGAGGGTGGTACCGGCGCCGCCAAGTCGCGCTGCTGGGCGGCGCATTGCGCGTTCTTGCGCGCAACGAGCAATCGGGCGCGCGTGAAGTGGCGGCATTATTGCAAGACGAGCGCCAGCGCGAGGCAATGGCGCGCACCGGCCGCGAGCGTTTGGGAGCGCCGGGCGCGGCGCGCCGCATCGCCGAAGAGATCGTACGCCGTTGCGCCTGACGCGCGGATTGCCGCTCGCATTCGCGGTGACGAATTTCGCCATCCCGTTTTTCCCCGCGTTCATCACGCTGACGGCCGTCACCGTACCGGGCGTTTCGCTCGTGCCGCGCTGGTTCGCCGTAACGCTGCTCGTCGTGATGGCGGTCGTGGCGATCTACGCGACGGTGACGCTGCTCGTTCCGCCGCTCCAAACGCCCGCAACATTTTGGCCGCTGCTCGCGTGGATCGGCGCGGCGCTGCTTTCAGCGGCGTTTGGTTTCGATCCGCGCGGCGGCTTGCTCTTTATCGGCCTCTTCGGGCTCGCGTTGGTCTGGCATCTGGCGATCGTGCGGTACTACCGGGCTCCCGGCGTAAGCCGCGCGATCTTTACGAGTTACTTGCTCTCGGGCGGATTGGCTTCGCTGGCGGCGATCGCCATGGTCGTCACGCGCGTGCCGGTTTCGGAGTACGCGATCGGACACGGACGCGCGATCGGCACGTTCATTTTGCCGGGGGAGCTGGCGGGCTATCTCATCATCTTCTTGCCGATCTCGTACGCGGTCGCGCGCGTTTCGCAGGATGCGCGCTTGCGCGCGCTGGCGTGGGGCGCGCTCGCAGCCGGCGCGGCGGCATTTGTGATGACGTTTTCGCGCGCCGGATGGATGGGACTGGCGGCGGCGATCGCGTTTTACATCTTTTTCGGCGGTCGCATGCGGCGGCGCTACGCTCCGCTGATTCTGTTGGGCGGACTCGCGGCTGTGCTCGTGGTCTTCAACGCGCATCACAATCCGTCGGAGAACTATACGCGCCTTTCCATTTGGCAAGCGGGCATCGAGATCGTACGGCGCTTTCCGCTCACGGGCGTCGGGCCGTTTAATTTCGCGCGCATCTATCCGCTCGTGCGCCTGCCCGACGGTGACGCCGCTGCGTTTCATGCGCACAGCTTTCTGCTGACGATCTTTGCCGAAACGGGCCTCGTGGGGCTGTTGGCGGTGCTCTTCGCCTGGTGGCGTTTCGCGCTCGAACTGCTGCGCCGGCTCCGTGGCGCGTCACCGGCGAACTCGACCATCGCGCTCGCGATTGCGGCGGGACTCGCCGGCACGTGGGTGCAAGGGCTCATCGATACCGTGAGCGTCGTCATCTTCGGACTGTGGCTGCCCTCAATGGCGCTCGCATTGGTCACGGCCACGGACGGACTTGGGGAGCAACCGCGATCGTCATGAAAAGTATCGGCACGGTTCTGCTGGCGGCTGCAGCGCTTTGCGCGTGCAATCCTCAGCCGCTCCGGAATTCCGCGCCGACGCCGGCGCCGACAGCGCAGGGCGTGCCGCCGCTCAAGATCACCGGGCACGGCACCGCGACCTCGCCCGTGCGCACGTTCGAACAGGCGGGCAACCGCAAAGTGTACGAACTTCTGGCGCGTTCTTATGTTAGCCGCTCGGCGCATAACGTCGCGCAAGCGACCTTTCACGAAGCGACGGTAACGTTTTATGATAAGGACGGCTCGTCGCTCACCGCGCAAGCTCCGCAAGCCGCGGTCGACGAACGCACCAAACAAGTCACGCTTTCGGGCGGCGTTCAAGCGCATACGAGTACGGGTGCGACGCTGACATGCGACCGCCTCACCTACGATCGCGCGACGAGCATGCTGGCAGGCAGCGGCAACGTGCGCATGACGGCTGACCAGAACGGATCGCGCGAAGTGCTGACCGGCAACACATTTACCTCCGACATCAAGTTGACTCGCATGGTCATGAAGTGACCGCGCAAAACCCCGCGCGGCAGATAAAAATACGCGATCTGCGCAAACGCTATGGCGAGCGGACCGTCGTCGACGGCGTCAGCGCCGAAGTGCGCACCGGCGAGATCGTGGGACTGCTGGGGCCCAACGGCGCGGGCAAGACGACCACATTTTATATGGTCGTCGGGTTGGTCAAAGCCGACGGCGGTTCGGTGCTGCTTGAGACCGGGGGGAGCGAGATCGATTTGACGTCCGCGCCGATGTATCAGCGGTCGCGCCGCGGCATCGGCTATCTGGCGCAAGAAAACTCGATCTTCCGCAAACTCTCCGTGGGCGACAACATCCGCTTGATTTGGGAAATGCACGGCGTGCCGCGCGAGGAGCAGGAAGCCCGGATCGGGCCACTGCTCGAAGAATTCGGACTGCTTCACCTGGTAGACGCGCGCGGCGACAGTCTTTCGGGCGGCGAACGCCGGCGAGTTGAGATCGCGCGTTCGCTGGCAACCGAACCGGCGTTCTTGCTGCTCGACGAACCGTTCACGGGAATCGATCCGATCGCCGTTGCCGATATCCAAGCGATGATCCGGCAGTTGCGCGACCGCGGCCTCGGCATCTTGATCACCGATCATCAAGTCCGCGAAACGCTGGCGATTGTGGACCGCGCGTACATTTTGAACAACGGCCGCATCGAGGTCTCCGGATCGGCGCAAGAAGTGCTCGACAGTCCGGTGGCGCGCAAATTCTATCTGGGCGAAGGGTTCCGCCTTTGAGTCAAACCGCCGCCCGGCTCCCTTTCTTGAGATTCACCATTCTGGACCGGTACATGCTCGGCGAATTGTTGGGGCCTTTCATTTTCGGACTTTCGGCGTTCACGCTGATCTTCGCAGCGGCCCAGATCATTGCGATTGGCCGCGCGGTATCGGAAGCGCACGCGCCGCTTTGGGCGGCCATCGAAGCCTTCGTCTGGCAGCTCCCATCGATGGTCGTGCTGACGATTCCGATGGCCTTGCTTTTGGGGACGCTGCTGGCGATTCAGCGCCTCTCCAGCGAGAGCGAGATCACCGCGATGAACGCGGGCGGCATCACGTTCATACGTATAATAGTGCCGCTGCTGGTCGCCGGGTTCGTGATGTCGATCGTCAACCTCATCTTGCAAGAGGCGATCGTTCCCTACGCGCAGACGCAGTTCACCATCATCGAAAACACCGTCATCAACCACACGAGCGCGTTTGCCAGCGACACCACGGTGAATGCCCCGCTGCCGGGAGGCGGGCACCAGATCACATTTTTTAACGCCTACGATCCTAACACGCACGGCCTGATGCAAGTAACGCTCGTTCAGTACGATAAATCCGGCAATCCCACCCAGATCGTTTTTGCCGACCGCGCGGATTTCGCGGCCGAAAAATGGACGCTGGACAACGCGCGCATCTACCGCTTCAGCGGGCCCGACGGACAGAGCATCGTCGGTTCGCAAACGCCCGCGCTGCAAGTCGAGCTCGGACAGAGCCCCGCGGAGATCGCCAAACGCGCCGCGGGCAACAATCCGCTCAACATGAGCCGGGCCGAACTTGCCGAAATAATCCGGACGGGGCAGCTCACACCTTCGGAGCTGCGCAAATATTGGATGGCTTATCAGGAAAAACTCGCGCAGCCGTTTGCCTGTTTCGTCTTCACGCTCATCGCGGTGCCTTTCGGGATCCGCTCGGTGCGCGGCGGCGGGAGTGCGAGCTTGGGCTTTGGGTTAGCAGTGCTCATCGCGTTTATCTACTACGTCGTTCAAACGATTTTTACGGGAATCGGCGAAGCCGCGCCGTTCATCGCGGCGCTTGCCGCGTGGATGCCCAACCTGATCTTCACGGCCATCGGAGCGTACCGGCTGCGCCGGGCGGCGCTAGTGTAAATGAGTTTCGTCGATCTGCTCCAAGGCGCGGGCATCATTATCGTCATCGTCGCGCTGGCGGGCATCATCGCCTACGCCGGCGACCGCATCGGACATCAAGTCGGGCGAAAGCGTCTGACGCTGCTCAATATCAGGCCGCGGTATACGTCGACGATCATTGCCGTCGCGACCGGCATGATCATCGCGCTGATCGTGACGCTTGCTGCGATTTTTGGCTCGAATCAAGTGAAGACGGCATTCTTCCGCCTCAATCAGATCAACGCGGAGATCGCTAAAGCGCAAGCGCGAGCAACCGAAGCGGAGAGCAAAGTCAACAGCGGCAGGCTCGTCGTCGGCGTCGGCGCCCCCATGGGCTACAATCCGGTCCTGATTCCGCAGGACGCGTCGCCCCAGATGCGGCGCCGTCAGGTCAAGCAGCTCTACGATCAAACTGTCGCTTATGTAAACCAAGTTTATCCGCCGCTAGGGCT
>PLED01000051.1 GCA_003136355.1 Vulcanimicrobiota bacterium
GTCATGATCGTCGCGGGATTCGAGTTGACGAGGATGACGCGGTGGCCTTCCTCCCGTAATGCGCGGCACGCTTGCACGCCGGCGTAATCGAATTCGGCGGCCTGGCCGATGACAATGGGCCCCGATCCGATAACCATGACGTTGCGCACGCCCGACCGATTCACGGCTGCAGCCGTCTTTGCATCCATCCGGCCCCGTCGCGGCGCAGTTCAATCCGGTCGTGCAAGCGGTTCGAGCGGCCTTGCCAAAACTCGAAGCGGTCGGGACGCAGCAGAAAGCCGCCCCACGAATGCGGCCGGGGAACCGGAGCGGCTTCGAACCGGTGCGTAAAATCTTCGAGCCGCTGCTCGAGTACCTCCCGGCTTTCCACTTCTTCGCTTTGCTCCGATGCCCACGCGCTCAGCTGGTGTCCGCGCGGGCGGCTGGAAAAATAGGCATCGGATTCGGCATCGGGCAGCTGCTCCACGGCGCCCTCAATGCATACTTGGCGATGGATCTCGGGCCAAAAAAAGAGCGCCGCGGCAAATGGGTTGCGCGCGAGGTCGCGGCCCTTCCGGCTGAAATAGCTCGTGAAGAAAACCAGTCCGCGCTCGTCGAGTCCGCGCAGTAGCACCATGCGCGCAGCCGGACGGCCGTTTTCTCCGGCGGTGCTGAGCGCCATAGCGTTTGCTTCGCGCGCTCCCGCCGAGTGCGCCGCTTCGATCCAGGCTTTCAAGTGGGTGACCGGTTCCGCGCGCATGTCGAGCTCGGCGGGCTCGGCGTAGGTATGGCGCGTCGTCGAAATATCCCAGCGGCTCATGCACCGCGGGTTCGCTCAGCGATGAGCCGCCCCCGCTGCGGCAAGCCAAGCGGCCGCGCCGAGGAAAAGCGCTGCGATAACGCATGCCTCCGTACAATCGCGAGGGACCCCAACCGCGAATCCCACTGTCGTTAACCGCATTATCCGCGCCGTCAGATCGGCTGCGCTTCCTGCGCGCAAGAATACTCCGCCCGTCTCCAAGCTATACGATCGCAGCCGTTCGGAAAACGCCGCATCGCCTAGAACGATTGCGTCGAGGCGAATATGCGCCGCTGCCAGCGTTCGGACAGCATCGCGCGGATCTTCGCCGTGGTTGTTTGCGCCGTCGGTGATGAGAACGATCGCGCGCGGGCCGGCACTTGGAAGCAAAGCCGCGGCGGCCAGCAGCCCATCGCCGATCGCGGTTTGACCGTTCGGCGGCGGAATGCGCGCGAGCCCGGCGACCATCGCGTCGCGCTCGCCCGTCAGTGGAATGATCCGATGTGCGTCTCCGGCAAACGATACGAGACCGGCGCGCGTACCGGACGGCATCGCATTCACAAACGAACGAATCGCGAGCACCGCCGCGCCGGCTCTCGAGGGAACGATGTCGCGCGCGTTCATGGAGCCCGAAGTGTCCAAGCAAAAACCTATTGCGGCCGGAACGGGTGCGGTCGCCCAAATACGCGGGCCGGCTGCCGCTGCAAGGAGCAGCGCGAAGGCGACGGCGCAAACGAGATCGAGTGCGGCATTCGGCCATTGCGGCGCCTTTAATGCACCGGTCATAAAAGGCAGATGCGAATACGCGTAGGCCGTGCCGGCGTAGCGCGCCCTGCGTGCGCTGCGCCATGAATGTGGCAGGCAAGCTGAGCGCGGCCAGAATCGCGAGGGCCGGATGAGCGAACGTCACGCCGCGCCAAACGCGCGCAACACTGCGCGGCCGCCGTTCTCTTCGGAAAACGTTGCAGCGCGCCAACCCGCATGACGCAGCTGCGCCAGGACTGCACGTTCTCGCGCACGCGCTGCGCATTGAAAGCGCATTCGTTCGCGCGCACCGATAAAGAACCGGCGGACCTCTCCCGTCTCCAGGTCGGCTATTGCGACGAAACCGGCGAGCGGCAAATTGTCTCGCCACGGATCGCTCGCGACGAGCGCCGTGCAGTCCACGCGGCGCGCAACCACTCGCAACAAAGCATCTGGCACTTGCGGCAGATCGGAGAAGTCGCCCGCTACCAGCAAGGCGCTATGCGCCGGCAAAATGCACCGAGCGCGATCGAGTCCACGCAACAGCCCACAGCGCCCTTCCGGGTCAACGTCGATCCAGCGGTCGCCGGGCCCTCCGCATGCGCGCCAAAAGTGCGCCGCTTCTTGGGCAGCGTCGCCCAAGCTGCGATCCCGCCCTGCGCTCATTGAACGGGATGCGTCGGCGATCGCTCCCCACGCGAGCGTGATATGCCCGGCACGCTCGCGAATCTGCGGCGATCCCTTGCGCGCTGACGCGGGCCAGTCGAGCGCCCGCGCCTCTTCACCTGGCTCGTAAGCGCGCAGCGCGCCGCCAAGCTCCTTTGCGACGAAGGGCCTTCGCAAAACGGCCCCGCGTACGCAGTTCACGGCAACGGGACGCGATCGATGATCGCGCGCAGTCTGTCTTCGCGTTCGGCGCGCGCGAGCAAATACGAATGTGCGAAAGTGACGCGATGACGAAGCGTGCCGCACGCTACGCTTCGCACATCAGCCGGCAAGACGTAGTTTCGTTCCGTCAGGATCGCGCGGGCGCGCGCAGCGCGGAGAAGCGCGAGTCCGGCGCGAGGGCCGGCTCCGGATTCCAAGTCGCCACATTCCGCTGCGGCACGCGTGGCACGCACGATCTCCGCGGCGTATTGCATCAGCGGCGGCGCGCAATAGATCGCACGGCAGGCGTGCTGCCAGGCGCGCACGTTGTTGAGCGATGCGCGAGCGATCGACGATTGGGCGGCGCCCGCTCCGCGGCGCTTGAGTATTGCGAGGTCTTCTTCGGCGGTGGGAAAGTCAAGCACGATCTTCAGCAAGAAGCGGTCGAGCTGCGCCGCCGCAAGCGGAAAGATCCCTTCGGACTCGGCTTCATTCATCGTCGCGAGCACGAAGAACGGATCCGGAAGCGCCCGGGTCTCCGTTCCGATCGTGACGGCGCGTTCTTCCATCGCCTCGAGCAATGCTGCTTGGACGCGCGCCGGCGCGCGGTTGATCTCGTCGACCAGCAAAATGTTTGCGAACGCCGGGCCCAAACGGTATGTAAACGACAGATTGCGCTGGTCGAAAATCTCACAACCTACGACGTCGGCCGGAGTAAGATCGGCATGACACTGAATGCGCGCGAGCGTTGCGTCGACCGCGCGCGCCATCGTGCTGCATGCAAGTTTTCCCAAGGCCCGGAGCGCCTTCCAATACTACGTGGCCGCCCGCGATCAACCCGATCATCAGCGCCTCGATCGCAGCGGACTGTCCCACTACCGCGCGCTCGAGCGCTGCCCGCACGTCTGACACATCGGGAATTGCGGGGAGATCGAAGCCGCGCGGCGGCTCAAAGGTGCCCTCCGGCGAGCTTCTGACGGCGGGTACCGGCGCTACAATTGCTGCCGACGGCACCGGTTCGGTTTGAGTATCGCCGCGCCCGAGAAGGCGCGCGGCTCCCACGACTGCGGCGGTAAAAAGAAAAACGCGGCGCCCGATGAGGGCTGCGCAGATCAACAAGACGCCTAAACTATGAGCGTCGCACCAGATCCTGGAGCCAATCTGCGAAAAGACCTCGCGCATCGAATGGCCCCGGAGAAGCTTCGGGGTGAAATTGAACCGCTTCCACGGCGAACTCGCGGTGACGGAAGCCCTCGTTGGTGCCGTCGTTGAGATTGACCATGGTTTGTTCGAGTGCGCTGGGGAGCGACTCGGCGTCGACGGCGTATCCATGATTGTGTGCGGTAACGATGACGTCTCCGCGTTGCAGATTCTTTACCGGCTGATTGCCGCCGCGATGCCCGTACGGCAATTTGAACGTCTTGGCGCCGCAGGCCAGCGCCAGGAGCTGGTGGCCCAGACAGATTCCGTACATCGGGCGCTTTCCCAATAGGGCGCGCAACGTTTCGATCGTTTGCGGCAAGTCGGTCGGATCGCCCGGGCCCGGCGAGATCAAGATCGCTTGCGGATCGTGCTGCAGTATCTGCTCTTGCGTTGCATTATAGGGAACGACGGTCACGGCCGCGCCCAGAGCTCCCAACTCCCGCACGATAGCACGTTTGACGCCGCAGTCGATCAGCACCACGCGGGGGCCGCCCACGGCGCCTTCGATCCGTTCCTCACGGGTCGCAACGCTCGGCACGAGACCTTTGGTATTCGCGCCGCGCACGAACTGCGAGAGCTGTTTCTCGGCTTGTTCCAACGCCGGTTCGCCGACCGCGAGCGCGGCCCAAATAGTGCCGTGTTCGCGCAGGGTGATCGTAATTGCGCGCGTATCGGCATCGATCATAGCGGGAACCCGCTGTTCGTTTAGCCACGACGGCAGATCGATCTTCGAAGCGTGGTGTGAGGGACGCCGCGCGATGCGTTTTATGATTGCCCCCGCTACGCATGCGCGCGAATATTGCGCGGCGGCGCCGGAGATGCCGTAGTTGCCGATCATGGGGAAGGTGAACGTCAAGATCTGGCCGGCGTAAGACGGATCCGTCAGCGCTTCTTCATAACCCGTCATGCCCGTGTAGAACACCGCCTCGCCCAACGCAAGCCCCTCGTGTTCCAACCCCGCACCGTCGAAGCGCGTGCCGTCGGCTAAGAACAACGCGGCACGGTTCACGGTGCGCTGCGCGCGAAGACGCGGCCCTCTTGCATCACAAGGGTTCCGCCGACGATCGTCGCAATCGCGCGGCGCGGAAGCCTCTTGCCGGCGAAAAGCGTGCGCTTGCCCTTCGAATGAAATGTGGCGGGATCGACGGTCCAATCGCGATCGGCGAATACGGTGACGTCGGCCGGTGAGCCCACGGCCAACGTTCCTCCCGGTACGCCGAGAATGCGCGCGGGGTTTGACGAGAGCATCGCGACATAACGGCGCACCGGCAAATCCGGCAGGGCGTAAGCGTAGGCGCCGGCTGCAATCTCTAAGCCGCTAAATCCGGGCGACACGTCGTCGGCATGGGGCGCGTGATCGCTCGCAAACGCATCGATGGTTCCGCTGCGGACGGCGCGCCGCAGCGCATCGACGTCTTGCGCGGACCGCAGTGGCGGATGGACCTTGCTGGGCATTCCCAACTCGGCCGCTTCCTCGCAAGAGAACGTCAGATGGTGAGGCGTCACTTCGGCCGTGCATGCGACACGCAGTTCCTTCGCGGCGCCGATCGATTCGATCGCGCCCTGCGTTGAAACGTGCGCGATATGCCACGGAAGCGACGTGGCGCGCGCGATGGCGACGTCCCGTTCGACCGCCGTCGTTTCCGCCGCCGGATCGAATTCGTCGTGCTCTTTGATGGCGCTATTCTCGCAGTGCGTGATAAAAACGCGCCCGGACTCGCGCGCCCGCAGTGCCGCGCTCGTCTGCGCGATGGCGCTTTCGATCGTGCTTCCGTCATCACTGAAAGCGACGGCGCCCGCGCCGGCGAGCGCACTGTAATCGGCCGGCTCTTTTCCTTCGCGGCCATGCGTAATCGCGGCGACCGGATAGACGCGAGCGAGGCCGGCGCTTCGCGCGGTCTCGCTGACCCAGCGCACGAGTTCGGGCGTGTCGAGGGCCGGATGCGTATTGGGCATCGCGGCCACCGCCGTAAAACCGCCGGCTACAGCCGCGGCGCACCCGCTCGCGATCGTCTCTTTTTCCGGATTGCCCGGCTCGCGCAGATGCACGTGCATGTCGATGAAGCCCGGCGCGACGTACGCGTTGCGCGCGTCGATGACGTCCTCGCCTTCTTCTGGTTTCAACAGCTCGCCGATCTCGCTCACGACGCCGTCGCGTATGCGTATATCCAGCACCGCGTCGATCCGCGCCACCGGATCGACGACTCGACCCCCGGCGATGAGAATGTTAGGCCACCAGTGCCCGAGCGCCGTTAACCAGGAAATCCAGGAGCGCCATGCGTACCGGCACGCCGTGCATCACTTGATTGGCATAGCGCCAGCCCGCGAAATCGAGCACGCTGGCGTCGAGCTCCATGCCGCGATGGTACGGACCCGGGTGCATGACGATCGCGTCGTCCCGCATGCGTTTGAGCCGTTTGGAATCCAAGCGATAGCGCGCAATATACTCTTCGTCGGAGAGAGGCATATCCTTGAATCGCTCGCGCTGGATGCGCAGCAGCATAACGGCATCCACATCCGGCAAGATTGAATCGAGATCGCGAACGACCTCGGCGTGCGGCTGCATGTAGTCGTCGGGAAGAAATCCGGGCGGCCCGACGAGGATGACCTCGGCTCCGAACGCTCGCAGTCCGGCGATGTTGGAATGCGCGACGCGGCTATGCAAGATGTCTCCCACGATCGCGACGCGCCGTCCGCGCAATTCGCCGAACTCCTGGCGGATCGTATAGATGTCGAGCAGACCTTGCGTCGGGTGCGCGTGCGTGCCGTCGCCGGCGTTGATGACGTGTCCGTCGAATGCAAGCGCGACACGACGCGGGTACCCATCCTCGGGATGACGTATCACCAGAATATTCACGCCCATGGCCGCCAGCGTAATCGCCGTGTCTTCGATCGTCTCGCCCTTTTGCAGACTCGACTCTTTGGGCCAAAGCGTGATCACGTTGCCGCCCAAGCGTTGCTCGGCCAGCGTGAACGACGTCATCGTGCGCGTGCTGTTTTCGAAGAACATATTCACGCACGCGATGCCATCCAGCAGCGAGCCCGGTTCTTCTTGCTCGAAGTCGGCCGTGCGCTCGAAGATGTAGATCATCTCCGAGGCCGTCAGGTCATCGAGATCGATCAGGCTACGACGGGTCCGCAATGATCGTTACCTCGTCGGATTCCGAGGGCTCGCGCTGCAAGCTCACATTGACGCGTTCCTTACGGCTGGTCGGCACGAATCTGCCGACATAATCCGGCTGCACCGGCAGCTCGCGCAGACCGCGGTCGACGAGAACGCACAGGCGCACCGCGGCGGGCCGGCCTAAATCGGTGACGGCATCGAGTGCGGAACGGACGGTTCTGCCCGTGTAGAGCACATCGTCGACGATCACGACGGTTTTGCCGCTTAGGTCGCCGGGAATCTGCGACTCGGGCAATTCGTGCGACACGTCGTCGTCGCGGTAAAGATTGATGTTGAGAAAGCCGAGCTGCGGACGCTTTCCCGATACGCGTTCGATTTGCGCGGCGATACGTTGCGCGAGCGCCTCGCCTCCCCGGCGAATTCCGATGATGTGCAGGCGCGCTTGCGGGCCCTCGGGTTCGAGGATCTGATGCGCGAGACGCGCGACGATCCGCTCGATCTCATCGGCCGCCACCAGAACGCGGCGCTTCGCGTCGGCACCGACCGAATGTGTGGAAGCCGTCATCCCGCTCCGCCGATTTCAGCCAGCATCTTCACGATACGCTCAAGTTCCCTCTGGTAAGCCGCCAACTTTTCGCGCTCTTTCGCCACGACCTCGGGCTTCGCATTTGCCACGAATCGCTCGTCGGCCAGCTTCCGCTCCGAGCGCTCGATCTCGCTCCGCAAGCGGGCCTCTTCCTTCTTATAGCGCGCGGAGAGGATCCCGGTAGGCGCTTGAGCTTCAGCCGCGGCGATTCCCTCAGCGATCGAGCCGCCTTGTTCGGGGATCGCGACGATGTCCGCCATAGCCAACGTTGCGAGCAGCGACGCGGCGTCCGGCGGCACATTTGACGGCACATTCACCGTAAGCCGCTCGCGTGGGGGCAAACTGAGCTCGGCGCGCAGATTCCGGATGTGCTCGACTTTCTTGCGCAATGCCTCGAACGTCGGCGCCGCCTGCGCGTCGGTTGGAATTTCCGCGAGGTCGGGCCAGCTCGCCGTGACGATCGTGTCACCGTCATGCGGAAGTGTCAGCCAGACTTCTTCGGTAATGAACGGCGCGATTGGATGCAACAGCCGCATTGCATGGTTGAGCACGAATGAGAGAACGGCGCCTCGCGTTTCGCGCGCGCCGGGATCTTTGGTCGCTTCTAGATACCAATCGCAGAACTCGTACCAGACGAACGACCAGATCGTCTCGGCCGCTATTCCGAAGTCGTAGCGGTCGAGCGCGGCACCCAAGTCGGCCGCGGTTTGATGGAGGCGCGTGAGTATCCACTTGTCCGCGAGCGTCAGTTTCTCGGCGCCCGGAAGTTGCATCGCCGGCGGCAGCGGATCCGGAAGCGACAACGTGTAGCGCAGCGCGTTCCAAATCTTGTTGTTGAAATTGCGCGCTTCTTCGCAGCGCTTTTCGTTGAACCGGACTTCTTGGCTCTCGAGGCGGAGCTGGCGCAGCATCCCCATACGGAACGCGTCGGCGCCGTATTGTTCGATTATGGTCAGCGGATCAATCGCGTTGCCGAGCGATTTGCTCATCTTGCGACCCTTCGCATCGAAGAGGAGCGGCGCAACGAACACATCTTTAAACGGCACCTGGCCCGTGAACCGCAGGCCAAGCATCACCATGCGCGCGACCCACAGGAAGATAATCTCCCAGCCGGTCAGCAGCACTTGCGAAGGATACCAGTGCGCGAGTTCCGGCGTTTGTTCCGGCCAGCCTAAGACCGAGAATGGCCAGATCCCGCTGGAGAACCATGTGTCGAGCGTGTCTGGATCGCGAGTAAGATTGTCGCCCCCGAGCTTTTGCGCTGCTTCTTCAGTTTCGGCGACGATCACCGTTCCGTCCGGCGCGTACCACACCGGAAGCTGATGGCCCCACCAAATTTGGCGCGATATATTCCAGTCGCGGATATTTTCCAGCCACTGCTCGTACGTGCGTCCGTAGCGCTCGGGAATGAAGCGCACGCGGCCGTCGTGGTAGGCCTGCAGCGCAGGCTCGGCCAGCGGCTTCATGTTGACAAACCACTGGAGCGAGAGCAGCGGCTCGATCACTTCGCCGGTCCGCTCGCTGATCGCAATCGCGTAACGGTAAGGTTTCTCTTCGAGCAGCAATCCCTGCGCGCGCAAATCGGCGACGATGGCGGCGCGTGCATCTTTCCGATCCATCCCCGCATATCTGCCGACGCCGATCTCGGAAGCCGTAATCCGCGCGTCAAGGTCGAGCACCGAAGGCATCGGAAGATCGTGACGCAACCCAATCTCGTAGTCCGTTGCGTCGTGTGCCGGCGTAACTTTTACGGCGCCCGTGCCAAATTGCGGATCGACACTTTCATCGGCGATGATGGGTATGTGGCGCTCGAGCAATGGAGGCACGAGCACCGACTTGCCGATGAGATCGCGGTATCGCTTGTCGTTGGGATGCACCGCGATCGCGACGTCGCCTAGCATGGTTTCGGGCCGCGTCGTCGCGACTTCTATAAAATTGTCATGGTGAGCCTGTCGAACCACGTCGGAGCCGGTCGAGGACGCGAGCGGATACCGAATTCGCCAAAGCGTCCCATCGCGGTCTTCGTGCTCGACTTCGGCGTCCGAAACGGTCGTCTGGGCTTTCGGATCCCAATTCACCAGCCGTTTGCCGCGATAAATCAATCCGTCGCGGTAAAGCGCCACGAATACCTTTGTGACAGCGATCGAGAGCTGCTCGTCCATCGTGAAGCGCGCGCGCTGCCAATCCGGCCCAAAACCTAACTGCCTGAATTGCTCGAAGATCGCGCCGCCGGTTTCAGCCGACCATTGCCACGCAACCTCAAGATACTTCTCACGGCCGAGCGACTCGCGTGATTCACCCTTCGCTGCGAGTTCGCGCACCAGTACGGCTTCGGTCGCTATGGCGGCGTGATCGGTGCCCGGCAACCAATCGGCGTTCTCGCCGAGCATCCGGTGATAGCGGGTCAATACGTCCATCGGTGTGTACGTCGAGCCGTGGCCGAGATGCGCACGCGCCGTGACATTCGGCGGTGGCATGCAGATAATGAATGGCGGCCGCGACGGATCGGGATCCTCATGGAAATAGCAAGCGTCTTCCCAGCGCTTATAGAGCCGCGATTCTACGGATTTCGGATCGTAGTTTTTGGGAAGCTCGGCCATGGTCGCGATGCGGTTCCGCGAAGTAGCGACTCTACCCTGGCCCCGTCGCGTTCGTTCTCTGGGCGCGTACGTGTGACGTTAACAATTCTTCTGCATCTGATAAACGCTCGACCGGTATACATCGCTTGGGCAGAATATAGAAGAAAGAGTTATTGAAGAGCAGCAGCCACAGATGGCTGGTCTCACGGATCTTTGCAAAGCCGGGCCATCCGGTGAAGGAATGCCCGAAATCGGTTGAGATGCCGAGTCCATCGTCCGTGAGATTGTATTTCTGAAAAAAATGAGCCTTGTGTGCCGCGTACATTTTGCGAGGAGTGGCCCAAACGCAAATGTAAAGGGCTCCAAACGTAGCAAGCGCGCCTGCTATCTCTAAACCACCGACCACCGCCATACCTATGTCTCGCCGGCTTGATGCATAATTAATGAATCCCGCGGCCAACCCGATGAATGCCAAACCAAGGAAAACGCGCAACAATGGCTTGGTTGTCGCTGAATACGCCTCGACGTAATCAGCAAGTTTACGATCGACCGTGATGCTTATTGGTTCCAAGCAGTTGTTCTAGGCCGGCATGTCCTTTTGGCGCTCGCTGTAGATGAGCGTCGGGGCTTCTTTCTTCTCGATGACTTCCTTGTTGACGACGCATTTCTTGACGCCGGTCATTGAAGGCAGATCGTACATGACGTCGAGCATCGTCTCTTCGAGAATCGAGCGCAGTCCGCGGGCGCCCGTCTTGCGCGTTTGGGCTTTGGCGGCGATAGCCACGAGTGCTTCTTTGGTGAAGGTCAGCTCGACGCCGTCCAACCCCATGATTTTCTGGAACTGACGCACCAGCGCGTTGCGCGGCTCGACCAGGATGCGCCGGAGTGCCAATTCGTCGAGCGCATCGAGCGTGACGACGATCGGCAGGCGGCCGATGAATTCGGGAATCAAGCCGAACTTCAGCAGATCTTCGGGCATCAGCTGCTGCAGCAGCTTGCCGACATGCAAGTCGCGTTTGCCCTCAGGCTGCGCGCGGAAGCCCATGTTGTTGCTCGCGACGCGCGACTCGATGATGCGTTCCAATCCGTCGAAAGCGCCGCCGCAGATGAAGAGCACGTTGGTCGTGTCGATCTGGATGAACTCTTGGTGCGGATGCTTACGCCCGCCCTGGGGCGGAACGTTGGCGGTGGTGCCCTCTAAAATTTTGAGCAGGGCCTGCTGCACGCCTTCGCCGGAAACGTCGCGCGTGATCGACGGATTCTCGCTCTTACGCGCGATCTTGTCGATCTCGTCGATGTAAACGATGCCCTTCTCGGCGCGCTTCACGTCGTAGTCGGCGGCTTGGATCAATTTGAGTAGAATATTCTCGACGTCTTCGCCGACATAACCGGCCTCGGTGAGTGAGGTCGCGTCGGCCATCGCCAGCGGCACGTCTAAAATCTTGGCTAGGGTCTGCGCGAGATACGTCTTACCCGAACCGGTCGGTCCGACGAGCAGAATGTTCGACTTCTGCAGCTCGACGTCGTCGGTGCTGCCGCCCATGTTCACGCGCTTGTAATGATTGTAAACCGCGACGGCCAGCGATTTTTTAGCGCGGTCTTGGCCGATCACATACTGGTTGAGAATGTGATTGATCTCTTTGGGTTTGGGGATGTTGCGAAGCCGGAGATTCTCGTCAACGTTCTTGTAGAGCTCTTCCTCGATGATCTCGTTACAGAGCTCGATGCATTCGTCGCAAATGTAGACACCGGGGCCGGCGATCAACTTGCGCACTTGCTCCTGCGATTTACCGCAAAAGCTGCACTTCAGCTGACCCTTCTCGTCCCCGAACCGAAACATGCTTCCCCTTTAGGCCGGCGTCGCCAGCGACGAGCGATCCTGGATGATCGTGTCTATGATACCGTACTCCTTGGCCTCTTGCGGCGTCATATAGTAATCCCGCTCGATATCCTTGAGAATCTGCTCGACATCTTTCTTGGTGGTCTCCTCGTAGATTCCCGCCAGCATGCGCCGGGTGGCGATGAGGTCCCGGGCGTGAATCTCGATATCGGTGGCTTGGCCGCCGACCTGCGAGACCCACGGCTGGTGGATCAAAATCTTGGAGTGGGGCAGCGACATCCGTTTTCCGGCCGCCCCGCCGGTGAGCAGAATGGAGCCCATCGAGGCCGCCATGCCGGAGCAGATCGTCGCGACGTCGGGTTTAATGAAGCGCATCGTGTCGTAGATCGCGAGTCCGGCGGTCACGCTGCCGCCCGGGCTGTTGATGTACATGTCGATGTCTTTGTCGGGATCTTCTTTTTCAAGGAAGAGCAGCTGCGCGATCACGAGGTTGGCCAAATGATCGTCGACGGGGCCGCCGACAAAAACGATGCGATCTTTGAGTAGGCGCGAGTAGATATCGAAGGCGCGTTCGCCGCGCGCGCTTTGCTCGACGACCATGGGGACCAGGTGAGCCATTATCATATGGCTCTCAACTACGACGCGGGCGCCGAGGTTGCTTCCTCTATCTTCGCGTGTTCGACCAGAAAGTCGACCGTCTTGGTTCGAACGATGCCTTCCATTAAAGGAAGGACGTTGTTTCCGAGGGCCTGACGGACTCTATCCACAGGTTGCCCGTACTGGCGGGCAAGGGATTGGAGCTCGTCTTTGATGTCGGCGGGCGTGGCAGCGATCTTCTCGGCCTTCCCAATCGCCTCGAGAATGAGCGTTGCTTTCACGCGCCGCTCGGCCTCAGGCCGGTAGTCGTCGCGCAGCTGCTCTTCGGTTTTCTTGGCGGTCTTCAAATAATCGTCGAGTGAAATCCCCATACGTGCCGCCATCGAGGCTGTATCGCCGAGCATGTTTTCGATCTCGCGCTCGATCAAGATCGCCGGCAGCGGAAACTCGTGCACTTTCACGAGCTCTTCCACCGCTTGGCCGCCAAGCTCGCGTTGCGCGCGCGCTTGCGCCACGGCTTCTAAACGCTTGCGAATATCCGCTCGCAGTTCTTCCAGCGTTTGATGATCGGAGACGGCTTTGGCCAGTTCGTCGTCGATTAAAGGAAGTTCCAGCTCTTTGACCTCGTGCAGCGCGATCGTAAACGTCGCCGTTTTTCCGGCCAGCGTTTCTTGCTGGTAGTTTTCAGGAAAGACCGCCTCGACGTCTTTGATTTCGCCCGCGCTCATGCCGGCGATTCCGGTTGCGAAGCCGGGAATGAACCGGCCCTCATTGAGTTCGGTCGTCTGACCCTTGGCCGAACCGCCTTCGAACGGGGTACCGTCGATTTTGCCTTCGTAATCGACCGTCACCACGTCGCCCAGCTTTGCGGTGCGCTCAACCGGAACCAGTGTGGCGCGTTCGCGCGCCAAACTCTGGACGCTGCGTTCGACCTCTTCATCGGTGACGACGGGAAGCGTCCGTGTGAGCTTTAAGCCTTTGTATTCCTGAAGATCGATCGCGGGCCGGACCTCAACCACGGCTTTGACGCGCGGCGGACTGCCTTCATCGCCCGGCAGCAGTTCCATGTGCGGACGGTCGACCGGTTCGAGATCGTGTTCGCGCACGGCTTTGGCGTACACCGCCGGCACGACGTCTTCCATCGCTTCGTGCGAGATCGTCTCGGCGCCGTAGGCCTGCTCGAAGATCTTACGCGGAGCTTTACCGGGCCGGAAGCCCGGAAGCTTCGCCTTTTTCACCAGCCGGCGAAACGCGCGATCTTCTGCATCGCGCATCTCGTCGGGCGAGATGGCAATGAGCAGTTCGACTTGCGTGGCAGAGAGTTTGTTTAGTGTTGCAGTCATAATACATTAGCGGAAGACGAGATTCGAACTCGCGACCCTCGCCTTGGCAAGGCGATGCTCTACCACTGAGCTACTTCCGCGCGACCCGCCCTATTCTTAACCCCTAGGGTCCACGCCTGTTTCGCACCCTGTTAAGCGATGCCCGTGTCCGCCGCGCTTTGTAAACATGCCCCCAAAGCGCGGTGGACATGGGCTGAGCGTGGGCATGCAGAGACTCGAACTCTGACGGGTTTCCCCACTGGAACCTANNCCAGCGCGTCTGCCAATTCCGCCACATGCCCTTACCGTCCGGTATTGTACTACTGAATGGCGCTGTGCGGGTAACTTTGCCCGGTTATGTCGGCGGGCCGCTCCGAGGTATGGAGTTTCACGACCCAGCATCGGTTCAGCAGCGAACAGTAATACACGTTCATCGTTAAACGGTGGTACGCGGTGGCAAGCTTCGAAAGGTCGCGGGTGGACAATTTCACGATCGCCGCTGTGGCGCCGGCGCGAAGCACCTGTCCGGGGCCGATCGAGCTGGTCGCGTACGTGAAGCCGCGGTGCGGGAGCTTGGCAGCTAATTGCAGGAGCGCGCTCGACATCGACGGCAGCGGTTTGCCATCGACGAACACCTGGGCGCTGTCGACGATCGCCGGGCCGGCGCCGTCGTTTTCCAGCGTTAACACGAACGTTGACGGCCCCGCATTGGTGGTGAATGACAGGTACGGCCAAACCGTCGCGCTCAACTGATCGGAAAACACCTTGCTCTGGTACAGCGCAGCGGATGCGGTCAAACCGCTCACAATGAGCGCCACTAATGCGATCCAAAGATCCAATTTTCAGGCCTTCATGGCCTGCGTCTGCGGGACGTTTCGAGGCGATGCCTGCAAGCAAGCCGAAAACCTGTAGTATGAACGAGGTGCTTGGGCGTGTACTGACCGTGGACGGTTCGCAGATCACGGCGAGCTTGGATACCGACCCCGGTGAGTTGAGCGCCGTTCGCGTCGGCGCAATGGTCAGCATTAGCGGGCCCGTGGGCGAAGTCGTCGGAACTGTTTCGGCCGTGCGCTTGGAGCCGGCGTCTCCTACCGGACGCGTGCTTGTCGTGGATCTGCTCGGTGAAATTTTCCGCGCCGAGTACGGCGGCTCTCACTTTTTGCGCGGCGTCTCGAACCACCCGGCCCCCGGAACACCCGTCATCTGCGCGAGCAACGCGGATTTGGAGACGGTCTACGTACCGCAGTCGCGATCGAGCATTCAGGTCGGAACGCTGTACAACGATTCGACCCAACCGGCATTCCTCATGGTCAACGAACTGCTTGCCAAACATTTTGCGCTCCTGGGCGCAACCGGTGCCGGCAAGTCGTGCGCGCTCACGCTGATCCTTTCCGCCATGCTCGATAAGCACCCGAATGCGCACGTGATTCTGCTCGACCCGCACAATGAGTATCCGCAGGCATTCCCGGATATCGCAGAGAGCGTGAACTCCGACAATCTGCAGCTGCCCTTCTGGCTCTTTGATTTCGAAGAAGCCTCGCGTGTCTTGATTCGCGGCGGTACGCAACAAGAGCAAGAGTCGCAAGCGATGATCCTCAAGGACGTCATCACCGCTGCGCGCGTGGAGTATGCCAAAGGTCAGCAGCTTCCGTTTGCGATCACCGTCGATACGCCGATCCCGTACTTGACGGCAGACCTCTTAAATATCCTGAGCCAGCGCATGGGCAAGCTCGACAAGCCCGACAGCGCCACGCCGTACCTGCGATTGAAAGCACGCTTCGAATCGCTGCGCAACGATCCGCGCTTTAAGTTCATGTTCACCGACACGTTCGATGCGCCCGACCGTCTTTCGGAAGTCGTGGGACGCTTGCTGCGAATTCCGGTGCGCGGTAAGCCGCTGACGATCGTCGATCTTTCGGGGATGCCGGGCGAAATCGTCGACGTCGTCGTTTCGCTGCTGTGCCGCGTGTTGTTCGACTTCGCGGTTTGGTCGGAGCGCGACCGCATGCCGCCGGTACTCTTGGTCTGCGAAGAAGCGCACCGCTACATTCCCGAAGACGAACGTGTCGGTTTTGCGGCGACATCGCGCGCGATCACGCGCTTGGCGAAAGAGGGCCGCAAATACGGCGTATCGCTCGCGCTCATCTCGCAGCGCCCATCGGAACTGTCCGCCCAAGCGCTTTCGCAATGCGGAACAATATTCGCGATGCGCCTGGGCAACGAGCTCGATCAGGAGTTCGTAGCAAAAGTCATTCCGTTTGCCGCGCGCGGCATGCTGAACGCGCTGGCAGGTTTGCCGACACAGCAGGCGATCGCCTCGGGTGAAGGTGTGCCGCTGACGATGCGGCTCCGCTTTTCGGATCTTCCCGAAGATCGGCGCCCGCGCAGCATCTCCGCGGAGTTCTCCCAAGCTTGGCAGCGCGACTCAGCCGATGCGGAGTTCCGCGACGAGGCGGTCTGGCGTTGGCGCTTGCAGAGCCGGCAGGCGGAGCAGCCCCGCTAGTATCCCTAGTTTCGCGCCCGAAAACCGACGCGGCCGCACTTCGCGTCGTAAAGATAATCGTAGCCGCGAATGACGTTCCGGCCGGTATTCACGAAGGCGCCGTTTCCCGCCGCGCTCGACCAGCGGATCGACGTCGGACTCAGCGGGCCGCGATCGCCGACGGAAAATCGGTAGTGCATGATGGGCCGCTCGAAAGCCGGCGCAGCGATTTCTATGGGGGTTCCGTCCGGTATGGCGGTTTTTATATCCGGCGGCCGCAGTGATTCGGCGCGCGATACGATCATCGATGCAAGGCCTGTGTCAACCAGAATCGTTCCACACATGTGCGCGTAACCGGGTTTGCCCCGAAAACCGAAGCACGCCGGAGCGCCCAGCCAATCGTGGGGACCGCGGGTGAGCGAAATGAATTGAAAGCCGCGCGAGTTCTGCGGCGTCAGTCCCAGCGTTATCGCATCTTCCGCAACGATGTATCCGGCGTGCATGCCGCCGTTCTGCATTGCCGCGATCTGCAAGAAGGCGTTGCTGCCGATGCTTTCTTTCCTTGCGAAGCCCACACCGAGTACGCCGACGCTCTGCGCGGAGCGCCCTCGGACCGAGCATTTGGAATATTTTTGATCGCAGGCGAGCTGTTCGACAGCTAATAGCGTGACGGGGGCGGTTGTCGCTCGAGCGGTTCCGGCTTCGAATGTCACCGGAGCGCGGTAGTAATGCCCGAGTAAGATCAATCCGTTGCTCGTGTATTCTTGCCGCCCGGCTCCCAATGGGCCGACGGCGTGCGGTCCGACCGCGTTGCGTCCGACGACAAAACCTATCGAGCCTGTGTCGATCTGAACCGAACGCTCTTTCCCACCGGCGATTGAAACTTTCAGATGCCAGCCCGTTCGGAAGTTTTTAGCCGTATCAGGCAGAGCGAAGTGCACTGCTTGCGTTCCGAGAGCGCAGCCGGGATTCGCTGCCACCGCAGCCTGCGTCGCCGAACCGGCGAGCGCGAGAAACAGTGCTGATGCAAACAAACGTAGCAAACGCGGCCCATTCGGGGCAATAAGCAACGGGTCCTAGCGGCTGGCTGCTACGTTTAGTGCGTTCCCGGGCTGGGGTAGCCTAAAAGTATGGCAAACGAAATCAAACGCACCATCGAAGATATCGGAGATGCCGCCAAGGAAGGCCTCCACCGCGGAAGCGCCGAGGTGGAACATGAAAAACGCGCCGAGTTCGGCGACGTCATGACTCCGGGCGAAAAGGTCGGTTCTATCGTGAATGAAACTAAAGAAAACGCGAAGGCGGACATCGACAAAACAAAACGCGAGATTCGCGATCTCTGACGACCCGCGAAAAGATGAGAGGCCCGAAAGCATTTGCTCTCGGGCCTTTTTCTTTTGCACCGCGGGGGACTTGAACCCCCAACCAATTGATTAAGAGTCAACTGCTCTACCATTGAGCTAGCGGTGCAAACCTTTGCGCCCCCCGGGACTCGAACCCGGGACCAACGGCTTAAAAGGCCGCTGCTCTACCGACTGAGCTAGAGGCGCACGTTCGACGTGCTTTACGCAAGCTCCACGTCGCAGTGTAGCGAGGTTTACCCGCTTTGACAAGGAGCCTGCACGCCGAAGGCAGCCGGGTACGCGGCGGCAAGCTCTTCGGCGGTTCGCGGTCTTGAGAAGAGAAAGCCCTGGCCGTAGCGGCAGCCGGCGGCGAGAAGCGCGTGACGCTGTCTTTCGGTTTCGATGCCCTCTGCAACAACGCGTACGTTGAAGCCGTCGGCCAGCGTCATCAGCGCTCGAACGATCGGCTCGCTGGCGATCTCTTCTCCCGGGCCGCAAATGAACGAGCGATCGATCTTCATAGCATCGATGTGAAAGCGCTGCAGGTAATGGAGCGACGAGTATCCGGTTCCGAAGTCGTCGATGCAGACGCCGAAGCCGTGCTGCCGCAATCGCTCGACGACTTGCGTCGCTCTCCCATCCGGGTTCAGCACGATGTTCTCGGTGATCTCGAGCATGAGTTGACTGGGCTTTACCTTGAACTCGCTGGTGACCGCAATGAGGCTTTGTTCGAACTCCGCCTCGAGCAGATCCGGCCATGCGACATTGATGTTCATGTGAATCTCAAGGCCACGTTCATCCCGCCAAGACGCCAGCTGCCCGCAGGCGAGCCGCGCCACGAGCCGTCCGATTTGCGTCGAAAGGCCGAGCTGCTCTGCCAGCGGTATGAACTCCGCGGGGGAAACGATGCCCTCGACAGGATGCTGCCAACGCAGCAAACCTTCGCAGCCGATGAACTCCCCATCTTCGAGCTGCACGATTGGCTGGAAGAGCAGAAAGAATTCGCCGCGCTCGAGCCCGGCGCGCATATCGGATGACAGTTGGAGGCGCTCTTCCGCGCGCACTGCCATCTTCGCGTCAAAGATCGCGGTGCGGCTGCCGCCGCTCGCTTTGGCATACCGCGTGGCTATCTGGGCGTCGCGCACGATATCTTCCGCGCGCTGATACGCCGGAGATCCGAGGGCGACGCCGACGCTCGCCGAGACGTACACCGTTCGCGCGCCGATCGTCAGCGGCTTTGCCAGAGCGCTGAAGAGATGGCGCGTCGTTGTCTCGACGTGTTTTGCGTTGCCTTGGGAGCAGGCGAGGATGGCGAATTGATCGGCGCCGACGCGCGCGATCAGGTCGTGCGCGCCGATCGCGGATGTTAACCGCTGCCCGATTTGCGAGACAACGAACTCGCCGGCGTCATGTCCGAAACCTTCGTTTATTTCACGGAAGTGATCGATGTCGAGCATCAATACGCCGAAGGATGCCGGCACTTCCGTTTGCGATGCGGTGAGCTGTTCGCGCAGCTTCGATTCGAAGAGCAGGCGGTTAGGCATCCCGGTTAGCGGGTCGTGCGTCATTTCGTGAAGCATGCGCTGCTCGGTCTCCTTGACGTGCGTGACGTCGCGGATCAGGCAGATTGCGCCGCGCACGCTGCCGCGGTCGTCCTTCAGACGCGAAAGCGAGCATGCGGTCCACATGCCGTCTCCGGCTGCGGTGCGCGCTTGCTGTTCGAACTCTAAGTGGGGGCGATTTCCTTGGAGCAGCGCGGCGAACTCCGCTTCGTGATCGCGGAGTAAGTCTGCGGAGCTCTCGCCATATGCCTTGCGGAAGACGGCGTTCGAATCGCGTACGGCGCCCTCAAAATCGAGAACGGCTATGCCGAAGACCGCGCCTTCAAATACCGTAGCAAGGTTCGGGAGGCTGCTCACGCTCGGTACGTTCTGCCAAGGCGGCGCGGCCTACTTTTGACGGGACTGGGGTGACTGGNNCTTATCCATTAGACCACGGGCGCCTACTCCGAGCCTGAACTAGAATACCACGGTCCGCAAGCCTGCTTGCTTCTGGGGTAATTTATGGTCGGGGCGACTGGACTTGAACCAGCGAATCCTCCCGCTCCCAAAGCGGGCGCTCTACCAAGCTGAGCTACGCCCCGTCTGCAAATTTGAACCATTTAAGTTGGCGACTGGTTTTCCTGCGATGGCAATTCGCGCAACGAACCTCACACTTGGCGAGTTCGCTCTGGATTCGTGTCCAGGGCGTACCCATACTCACCATCTCGCTGATATTCCCCAACTTTTCTCCGCGGACGTGATCGAACTCTAGAACTAATGGGTCTGCTTCGGCGCAATCGACGCAAGCTTTGCTCGAAAGGAACTGTCGTAAGAGAGTGCGGTTCCGATCTCGATACCTTCGCCAATTACCCACTCGTCGGCGATTGTGCTCCGGCCTATTAGCGGCATAATGCGCCTTACAGTAGTCGCTTATACAGTTCTTGCAATATGGCTGGAGAGAGCCCTTCGCCAAGGACCGAAACGCAAATGCTGTTTTAGGGAGAACCTGTCGGCACCAGTTACAATACTTCACAACTACACCTCGCTTTGTATCTATTATACTAAAAGCGCGTGTGTAAGTTGTTGCTAAAACATTAACGAACCGCCTCCGATGTAACGAGTTAGATCGGAAATGTTATTGTCGCTAGCAAACACTTTCATACAGGTTATTCGCAACCGCGCCTTCATCGCTGCGCGTAATATCTTCGCATTAACTCCCGGCACCAGAAGCGTGCACCACTCTGCGTTATAGCTCGCCCGCAAAGCAGCCAGAGCATATGCCAACATCTGCACCGAATAGTTATGCGACACCGACGCCATCGGCCCAATCCGACCGTTCGGCCAAACATACGCGTAGCCGGCGATCTCGGCTTCCCGCGTAAAGACAAACCCCTTCGCATTATCCGCGAAATATAAATGGTCGGCCGGGCGCGCAGCCCCGCGAACCTCGCGATCCAGTTGATTGAGCGCCATCGCATGCGACATCGGATCGATCGGAACCGCGCCGAACCGGTGCTCGCCGGCGGCCATCTTCTCCAACTCGCTCGCGCGCGGCACCTCGCCCGCAATCTCCAGCAACGGCATTTGCATCGGCACGGCGACGCGCGAATAGAACGCGAGGCCCTCTAATTGCGCCGGATCCAAAACGCCGCTGCGCGTAACCGCGCCGGCGCCTTCCGCAGCAGCCGTCAAAAGCTGCAGTCCTAAGCCACGTCCGCGAAACGACGGTTCTACGTACAGATCCGAGAGAAACCACTCGTCCTCGAGCGCGTGCGGAATCGCAATGCCGATCGCTGTTCCCTCATCGCGCGCCACAAACACGCCGTTGGGCGCTACGTGCGCGAGGTCGACGTACAGCCGCGCGTCGTGCTCGTTCGCCGTGCGCCGGCGCGCGAAATACGCGACCTCATCTGCAGTTGCGGGTCCGACGGCCTGCTCGTCAGCCACGCGTTCGCAACGCGCTCAAGAGCGCACTTGCCGCCCGTCCGCGATGGCTGACGCGGTTCTTCGCATCAGAATCGAGTTCGGCGAACGTTTTCCCGGCAGGCGGATAAAAAAAGACCGGGTCGTATCCGAAACCGAATTTGCCATGCTCCTCAGCCGCAATCGTCCCGCGAACCTCGCCGTAGCCCTTGACCTCAGCGCCATCGCTCAGTATAAGAAGTATCGCGCAGCAAAACTTCGCGGCGCGCTTATCATCAGGTACGGACTTCAGCTCTTCCAGCAACGCCTCGCGACGAACGGGCCATGTCGCATCCGGCCCCTGGTAACGTGAGGATAAAACGCCGGGCCGCCCGTCCAGCGCCGTTACCTCGAGTCCGGAGTCGTCCGCCAATACCGCTCCGTCGACGCCGGCCTGTTGCAGCTGCCCCCGCAAGGCGTTCGCTTTAATGGCGGCGTTTTCGACATAGCTCGTCTCTCCCTCAGCCGGTTCCGCATACAACGGATACGTGTCGAGGTCCAATTCCGTACCGGCAAATATCTCGCGCAGCTCGCCGAGCTTCCCGAAATTCTTCGTCGCGACAAACGTCTTCACGCGAGCTAATCCGATCCCAGCCGCAACACCGCCATGAAAGCTTCCTGCGGCAGATCGACTTTGCCCACGCGCTTCATGCGCTCTTTGCCGATCTTCTGCTTCTCCAGCAGTTTCCGTTTACGCGTGATGTCGCCGCCGTAGCACTTGGCAAGCACGTTCTTGCGCATGGCGCTCACGGTCTCGCGGGCCACGATCTTCCCGCCGATCGCCGCCTGAATCGGCACGTCGAACATCTGGCGCGGAATCAACTCTTTCAGCTTCTCCGCCAGCGCGCGTCCACGCGCGGCAGCGCGTTCCCGCGAAATAATAAATGACAGCGCGTCCACAACGTCTCCGCCGAGCATGATCTCGAGTTTAACCAGATCGCCCTCGCGATAGCCGATGATGTCGTAATCGAGCGATGCGTATCCCTTCGTGCGTGATTTAAGCTGATCGAAGTAGTCGATGATGACCTCGATCAGCGGCATTTCATACGTCAGGATAACGCGCCCGTCGTGAAGGTATTCCATGTTGCCGAGCTCGCCGCGGCGCGCTTGCGTGATATCCATAATCGCGCCGACGTAATCCGGGGGCGTAATGACCGTAGCCTTGACGTACGGCTCTTCGATCGTCGAAATCATCGTCGTTGCAGGCAATTTGCTCGGATTATCGATCATCTCAACGGTGCCGTCGGTCCGCGTCACCCGAAACACGACCGAGGGCGACGTCGCGATCAAATCGAGCGCGTAATCCCGCTCCAGCCGCTCTTGCACGATTTCCATGTGCAGCAAGCCCAGAAAGCCACAGCGGAAGCCAAAGCCTAGCGCGATAGACGTTTCCGGCTCGTACGTGAACGCTGCGTCGTTGAGTTTGAGCTTTTCAAGCGCGTCGCGCAGCGCGCCGTACTCGGCTCCCTCGTTAGGATAGAGCCCGCAGTACACCATCGGCACTGCCTTGCGATAGCCCGTCAACGGCACGTGGGCCGGATTACTCGCTCCCGTGATCGTGTCGCCGACGTCGATCTCGCCCAGCGATTTGATGTTGCCGATCACGTAGCCGACGCTGCCCATATCGAGTTTCGTCGTCGGCTGCATCTGCGGAGCGAAAATCCCGACCTCGGTACATTCGAACACGCGCTGGTGCGCCATCGACATGAACTTGGTACCCGCATGCAGTTCGCCATCGGCGACACGCACGTACGCAACCACTCCTCGATACGAATCGAACTGCGCGTTGAATACCAACCCCCGCAAGTGGTCGCGGTGCCCCTTGGGCGGCGGAATCCGGTGTACGATCGCTTCGAGGATCTCGTCGATCCCCACGCCGTTTTTCGCGCTGGCCAGAATGCACTCGCTGCGCTCCATGATCAGCAGCTCTTCAACTTCGCCCATCACACGTTCGGGGTCAGCGGCCGGCAGATCGATCTTGTTGATGACCGGGATGATCGTCAGGTCGTGCTCCAGCGCAAGGTGGTAATTGGCAAGCGTTTGCGCTTCTATCCCCTGTGCCGCATCGATAATGAGAATGGCGCCTTCGCACGCGGCGAGCGACCGCGAGACTTCGTAAGAGAAATCGACGTGGCCGGGCGTGTCGATCAAATTCAGTTGGTAAGTTTTACCGTCGCGCGCCGGATAACTTAGCGTGACGGGATGCATACGGATCGTGATGCCGCGCTCGCGTTCCAAGTCCATGGCGTCGAGCGCCTGATCTTCCATGTTGCGCAGCTCGATCGTGCGCGTCGTCTCGAGCAGCCGGTCCGAGAGCGTCGTTTTTCCGTGATCGATGTGGGCGATGATGCAAAAATTGCGGACGCCCTCCGCAATTTCGCTACGGTGAGCGGTCAATAGCAGGCAAACGCGTTAGGCCGGATCACGAGATTGTCCAGCAGCCACAACAGGAAGATCACGATCATGAACGACCAGTCGATGCCGGCCGTCGGGGGAACCAAGCGGCGCACGGGAGCCAGCACCGGTTCGACCAGCATGTCCACCCAGCGGCTCCATGAGCCGCGCAGGTCCGGCAAAAACGAAAGGACCGCGTAGACGAGCATGACGATCGTATAGAGCCAGATCGCTTTGTCCAGCACAAAAAAGACCTGGCAAGACAGTGCGCTCATAAAGTAGCGGTTCTAGGGAAGAGAGGCTAAAACTTTTGGCGGGACGCCGCTCAGGTAAGGCGCCGGATCAACCGCCGTGCCTTTGAGCATCACCTGATAGTGCAGGTGCGGGCCGGTGGAAAAGCCGGTGTCGCCCACGAGGCCGATCAGCTCGCCCTTGTGGACGTACTGCCCGGCGGAAACGTCGAAATGCGAGAGATGTGCGTACCACGTGTGATAGCCGTTGCCGTGATCGATATCGATCTTCATCCCGTAACCGCCGTCCCAACCCGCGCTGGCGATAGTCCCGGCAGCGGCGGCGTGGATGGCGTCGCCGTAATTCGCACCCAGATCGACGCCCGGATGAAATTCGACATCGGGAGCCGAGCGATAGCAGAAGCACCCGACGACGGGCGCGCCTTCAACCGGATCGATCGACGGAATCGCAGCGAGCAGCCGCCCGCGAGCCATTTCGGCAAGATGATGCATGTTCAAAACGTGCAGGGTGAGCCGGCGTAAATCGTCGGCTTGGCGGAGCGTTTCATTTGAAGCTTGCGCCAGCTGGTCGACGTGCCGTGCCAGTTGCACGACGCCCGGCTTCCCGCCGGCTGGCACCCACGATGTCTTCTGCACGCCGCCGCCGCGCGAATGCGGCTTTGAACCAACGCCGATCAGTTGCTGAATCTCCTGATTCTGGCGCTGAACTTGCTGCAGTTGCGACCGGATAGCGCTGGCCTTTTTATCCAGGCTCTGCAGCTGCTCGTGCTGAGACTGCAGCGCCGCCTGTTGAGCGTGGACGCGGAAGACCTGGAAGCCCGCGGCCGCCAATACCAACAGCAAGACCGCCGCCACGGTAGCGGAGCCGGAAACGATATGTTTGCGCGTCACTTCAAAGCGATGAACGACATCGCCCCGTTGCGGCACGATCTTAATGAAGTAGCGTTCTTTTATGCTCAAAAAAAGCTCATCCGGCGTACGGTAAGCCGGGACGAGGCAGGTTCGCGCCTGGGCGACCCCGCCCTGCCCAGGAAGAGTTCGTAACCACAACGGGAGTCAGGTGGCTCGCGGCACCCGTAAGGGCTCGCTTACCGTTGCTCCCTTCCGGTCCTGGCGGGGTTCACGAGGTTACGCTGCGCGAGGCCCGGCCCCCGTTATGGCGACAAGCATCATAGCACAAAGGGGCGATTTCCAACGTTTCCAAAAACGACACCCTCCGGAGGTACACCTTGAAGCGTATTGCCCTCGCTGCTCTCTTGCTCGCTTGCCCGCTCCCGGCCGCCGCTGCAGCCGGACCCGGCCCCGTCAATTGGAATCTGACCAAAGACCAAATCGCTTCTTCCTGTAAGGCGGCGATCGCGCAAGCCCAAGGCCGGCTGAAATCTATCTTGGCGCAACGCGGCACGCGCACGTTCGCCAACACGGTGCTCCGGCTGGAAGATCTGTCGTCGGATCTGAACGACACAACGATCGCCGATCAGTTTCTCTTTAACGTCACCACCGACACAGCCGTGCAGCAGGCGTCGCTGAACTGCAACAACGACGAGTCGTCGTTCTTCACAGACTTAAGCGCGAGCCCGCAGCTCTATGCGGCCCTCGCCGCGGCGGTACGCAGCAACACGGCCAAAGACGTCTACCAGCGCAAACTCGCGTCGAGCTGGCTCGACACGCTCAAGCGCAGCGGCGCCGGCCTAGCATCGGCGCGCCGCTTGGAATTCGTGCGCCTCAGCAAAGAGCTGACGGATCTGCAGAACACGTTCGCGCAAAACTTGGGGAATGACACGACGACGATTACCATCACGGCGGCTCAAGCCGCGGTGCTGCCGGCGGGTTTAACGGCGGGCCTCAAAACCGCCCCGGGCGGCGGGTTGATCGTCCCCGTGAACGAGAGCACCGTCACGCCCTTCATGCAGAACCAATCCGATGAATCGTCGCGTCAAACATACTATATTGCTTACAACAATCGCGAAGCCGCCGCGAATACGCCGCTGCTCGAGCGCGCGATCGCCGTGCGCGACCGCCTGGCGCATCTGCTCGGATACGAAACCTGGGCCGCCTACCAAGTCTCCAATCGGACCGCCAAAACACCCAAGCGTATCGAAACGTTCTTAGGCGGCCTGGATAAGACGCTGCTGCCCAAAGCGCAAGCCGAGGTGGCGGCGCTTGCGGCACTCAAGGCGTCCGACACGCACGATCCCGCCGCCGCGTTGCACGCATGGGACTTCACCTATTACGACAACATGCTGCATAAGACGCAATATGCCGTCGATTCAAACGAGATAAAGCAGTACTTCCCGGTTCAACACACGATCGATGCTGTGCTCGACGTTTACCACCGGCTGCTCGGCGTCAATTTCAAACAGATCACGCCGACCGATGCGTGGAATCCGGACGTGCTCGAGTATTCGGTCAGCGACTCGGCTACGGGCCGTTTCATCGGCACGACATACTTCGATCTCTATCCGCGGCCGCACAAGTACGGGCACTTTGCGAATTTTCCGATCTTGCCGGTGCGCAAGCTTTCTAACGGGAACTACCGTCCGCCGTTTGCAGCCATCCTTGGAAACTGGCCCCAGCCCGCACCCGGACAGCCCGCGCTCCTGAGTCATGACGACGTCGTCACCTTCTTCCACGAGTTCGGCCACAACATGGCCGCACTGCTTGCCACCGCGCCGTATGAATCGCTTTCCAGCGGCTTCGTCTGGGATTTCGTTGAAGCGCCTTCACAGATGCTCGAGAATTTCGTTTGGCAGCCTTCGGTGCTCAAGCAGATCAGTTCGAACTGGCAAACCGGCCAGCCGTTGCCCGACGATCTGATAAACAGCTTAATCAAGTCGCGATACGTCGACGATGCCTACGCGACGACGCGCCAGATCATGTACGCGCAGATCGACATGGCCTATCACACCAGCGGCCCGCACGTCGATACGACCGCCGTGTGGGACCGTTTGGCAGCCGAACTCACCCCCATGCCCGCAGTACCTGACACGCATCCGCAGGCGTCGTTCGGACATTTGATGGGCGGATATGACGCGGGATACTACGGGTACTTGTGGTCGAAAGTCTACGCTCAAGACATGTTCACCGCGTTCCTGAACGGCGGGCTCGAGAATCCGGTCGTCGGAATGCGCTACCGCCGCGACATTCTCCAGCCGGCGCGCACGTACGATCCCGACGTGGAAGTCAAGAACTTCCTCGGACGTCCGATGAATCCGAATGCCTTCTACGCCGAGTTCAACAACCCGCGGCCCCCGGGCGTTACCAAACCATGATGCTCGCAGCCGCGGCATTCGCGTTGGCGTCGTACACGTTTAAACCGAATACGACCCTTCCGTTCACGGCCGTTTATGACAAGTGCGGCGGCGGTAACGTTTCGCCGGAGCTGCATTGGTCCAACGCGCCGCACGGAACGCGCAGTTTCGCGCTGATCCTTTACGATCCCGATGCGACCGGAGGTTGGTATCACTGGGTTGCCTACAGCATTCCCGGGTCAATCAACGAGTTGCGCGCCGGCATAAGGCTGCAGCTCGCCGAGGTCGGCGCAACGTCATTCGGGCAGTTACGTTACGGTGGGCCGTGCCCGCCCCCGGGCAAAGTCCATCACTACGTCTTCACCCTGTTCGCGCTCGATACGAAACGGATCGGTCCAACAGGCATGACCGGGCCGCGCGCGCAGGCCGCGATGCGCAAGCATGTCCTCGCGCGCGCGACGATTACCGGTCTCTATAAACGCTGATGCCGTCGTATATGAAGGCGGGCGAGCTCCCGCCGAAACGTCACATTCAATTCCGCCGTCCCGACGGCGAGCTTTACGCCGAAGAATTGTTTTCGACCAAGGGGTTTGAAAGCGCGTACTCGCTGCTCTACCACCTGCGCCCGCCGACCGCGACCCTTGAAGTCCAGCCATGGAAACGACCCGCCGTCGAACTAGTACCCAACGAGCCGCTGCGCAACCGCCATTTCAAGACGGCAGAGATTCCCGCGGGCAAAGACGCGATCGAAGCGCGCACGCCGGTGCTCGGGAACTCCGACGTGCTAATGAGCGTCTCGGAAACCGCGGCGCCGATGGAGTACTTCTATCGCAACGTCGGCGGCGACGAACTGCTCTTCATCCACCGCGGACAGGGCACGATCCAAACGCCTTTCGGTAACCTCGACTACCGCGCCCGGGATTACGTGCTGCTCCCCACGGGAACCACATATAAGGTTTTGCCGGAATCGCCGACCCGCATGCTCGTCTACGAAAGCAGCGGCATGATCACGATTCCGCGCAAGTTCCGCAACGACTTCGGCCAACTCGAGGAACATGCGCCTTACTACGAGCGCGACTTCCGTGCTCCCGAGCTGCGAGCCCCAATCGCCAAAACGGGCGAATTCGAAGTGCGCGTCACCAACGCCGGCCGGAACGCCGTCTACACGGTGCAGAATCATCCGTGCGATGTGATCGGGTGGGACGGCTATTGCTATCCCTACGCCTTCAACCTCGACGAATATGCACCGGTGACCGGAAAGCTCCACCAGCCGCCGCCCTCGCATGCAACGTTTGAAGCGCCCGGAGCCGCATTTTGCGCCTTCGTGCCGCGCATGTTTGATTATCATCCCCTCGCGATTCCGATTCCGTACAACCACTCGAGCGTCGATTGCGACGAAGTGCTCTACTACGTTAGCGGGAATTTCATGAGCCGGCGCGGCGTCGAGGAAGGCTCGATCACGCTGCATGCAGCCGGCGCTCCGCATGGCCCGCAGCCCGGAGCCGTTGAAGCGAGTCTTGGAAAAACCTCGACCGACGAAATTGCGGTGATGGTCGACACGTTCGCTCCGCTGCAGATCGCCAAGCCCGCGCTTAAAGTCGAGGACGATGACTACTATCGTTCGTGGATCTCGTAGCCGGATATGCTTCCAACACCGGCGCCTTCCCCCACGATCGACCCGTGCAATCATCCGCCGGCGATCGTCAGTAAAGCGCCGCTCAGATCCTACGGAGCATTTCCGCTCACCGCAATACCGATTGGAAGATATGGATCTTCGCGGATGCCGCCGGACCCGCTCTCAGCCCAGCTGCCGCAGCGGGAGCCCCTAGCGGTAACTTTGGACGTGCTGATCGATGCCGCGGGAAGGCCGCTCGTAGCTCGCGTCGTGACGACAAGTAGCGACACGTCTTTCGACCGCGCCTCGATCGACGCCGCCATGCGTTCAACATATTCCGCCGGAAAGACGAAGTGCGCTTTCGTTACGGCGCATTATACGTTCGATGAAACCCTTGGGGCTGCGCTCTAGCGCGGCGGTAAAATCTTTCCCCTCACTTCGCCGAATCCGATTCTTGGTTTTCCTGCCGCCTCGCAGTACCCGGTTAAAGTCACTTCATCTCCGTCTTCCAAAAAGCGCCGCTCTTCACCCGACGCGAGCTTCAACGGCTTCGTGCCGCGCCACGTGAGTTCGATCAAACTTCCGTAAGAGGCAGCATCGGGACCGGAGATCGTTCCCGACGCAAACAGATCGCCGGGCGATATCGTTGCGCCGTTAGAGGTCGCGTGCGCGAGTTGCTGCGCCATGCTCCAGTAGAGATATTTAAAGTTCGAGCGCGAGATGACTTCGCCCTCAGCGCTTTCGCCGCGCATCTTCTCCGTTCGCAGCGCGATCTCTAACGCGATATCGTAGTTCCAGTCTTGCGCGGCGTGCAGATAGGGCAGCGGCGCGGGATCCTGTTTGGGCGGCGCGGTACGGTACGGCTCGAGCGCGTCGAGGGTCACTACCCACGCAGAGATCGACGTCGCAAAGGATTTCCCGAGAAACGGCCCGAGCGGCTGATATTCCCAGGCCTGGATGTCGCGCGCGCTCCAGTCGTTTACGAGCACCAGGCCGAAAATGTGTTCTCGCGCGCGATCGATCGGAACCGGCTCGCCGAGCGCGTTACCGCGGCCGGTGACGAATCCGACTTCGAGTTCGATATCCAGCATCGCCGTCGGCGCGAACTCCGGCTCGCCGTTTTCCTGTTTGATCTGTCCGCGCGGCCTGACGACCGGCGTACCGTCGACGACAACCGTTCCCGCGCGTCCGTGATAGCCGACCGGCAGCCGCCGCCAATTCGGGAGCAGCGGCTCGGTGCCGGGCCGCATGATCTTTCCTAAGTTAGTCGCGTGTTCTAAAGACGAATAGAAATCAACGTAGTCGCGCACTTCAAAGGGCATGACCATGCGCGCCGAATCACGCGAAACAATGAAGTTCGCGCGGTCCTCCGATGCGATCGGAGACGAACTCGCAAGCAGCTCCTGGAGCCGGCTGCGCACATCGGCCCACGCTTTACGCCCGAGTCCGAGTAACTCGTTCAACGAAGCGGCGCGCAAGGCGTCGCTGAGGGTAGAATCGCTAAACAAGCCGGCGCGCGACGCCGCGTGCACGTCGAAGATCACATCGCCGATCGCCACGCCGATATGCGCTCCATCCGAAGCGCTGAAAACGCCGTAGGGTAAATTCTCGAGCGGAAATCCGGACCCGGCCGGAACCGGAAACCAAGACTCAGCCACTACGCAAGCAATCCAAGTGCGGTGAGATCGTCAACGGGTTCGCTGAAGCTGCAGCTGCCGTAGGAATGAAAGCGGTTTGTGCGCGTATCGCGCAACGCATCCGCGCCGATCAAAGTCTCTCGCCAGCGCAATCCACCCGGATCCAAAGCGAAGTGGCCCGCGTCTTCATCTTCCAGTGCGGCGATGACGCTGTCTGCGCCGGCTCCTTGCCGCACGAGTGCGGCTGCCGTCAGCACGTTCAGAAATCCGTGCATCACGAAACCGCTTTCTTCATTGTATCCGCGGACCGGATGATGCAGCCCGGCCGTCGCCTTAAGGGCGACGTCTTCTTCGGCCGCGGCGCGCAGAAACGTCGCGATATCATACACCGTTGGGATTGAAGAAGCAGTAACTCCACCGCACCGGAGTTTGGCGCGCAAGTGGTGCCGTTTCATCGACGCCAACGCGCCGGGCAGCAGCGCGTTGCGCCGTTCGTGCTGCGGCAGCTCTATATATGAAGAAAGATCGCTCAGGCCGCTTTGTGCGAGCGCAGCTGAATATTGTCCGATCGCGGCGTCGTAGGTTTCGCGTTGTGAAAGCGGCGGCGGCAGCGGCAACTCGAGCGCTTCAATCGCCACGCCCGATGCTTTGTGCGCTGCGACGCGCTGCAGTGACGACTGTACCGCTGCAAACCAGGTCCGCGAGTCATCTGCTGTCCCGGCAATCACGCTCAACGGAACCGGCGCGGGCGCAGACTGCAGCAGTTCGCCGAGCCGCGATTCCGGCACGATAAATCGCGCGAGCATCCACGCGTGCGGTCCGCGGCGAGCTCCGGCATACTCGGCAAGCGCCGCCTCCATTCCCAGCTGCGCCGGAGGAAAGAGCCCGGCGTAGTCGATCAACCCGGCAAACGCCGCGCGGAGAGCTGCCGAAGACGTCGCGGAGGTCGCCATATACAGGGCCGCTTCGGTCGGCTCGCTAAGTGCCCTTCTGCGATGTCCGCGCTCACATCCCCAAAAACGCATCCGCTCGCGAAGATCGACTGGGATTATGTCGAGTTTTACACCGGCAATGCCAAACAGTCGGCGCATTATTATTGTTCCGCATTCGGATTCGAACAAATCGCCTATGCAGGCCCCGAAACCGGCGTACGGGATCGCGCGTCGTACCTGCTCGCGCAAAACAATCTCCGCTTCGTGCTCACTTCGAGCTTGCTGCCGGACGACGAGATCACGCGGCACGTTGCGCTGCATGGCGACGGCGTGAAAGATATCGCGATTCTCGTTGAAGACTGCCGCGCAGCCTTCGATGCGGCCGTGGCCGGGGGCGCGCGCGTCGTTTCGGAACCCGCCGAGGTTTCCGACCAAGACGGCCGGGTTGTAAAAGCCACCATCGCCACCTATGGCGACACGGTGCATAGTTTCATCGAACGCAAGAACTATCGCGGCGTATTCATGCCGGGTTTCGTCGCTCAGGCTAAGTCGCTGCGGCACGTCACCAACCCGGAACTCTTGGCAATCGACCATTGCGTCGGCAACGTCGGCTGGGGCGAGATGGATACCTGGGGCGACTTTTACGCGCGCGTCTTCGGATTCTCGCAGCTGGTATCGTTTGACGACAAAGATATTTCCACCCAGTATACGGCGCTGCGATCAAAAGTTATGACCGACGCCGAGCACCGCGTCAAATTCCCTATCAACGAACCCGCGCAAGGAAAGAAGAAATCACAAATCGAGGAGTACCTCGATTTCTACCGCGGCGCCGGCGTTCAGCATATCGCTATCCGTACGGACGACATCATCGCGACGATTCGGGCCCTCAAGGAAAACGGGGTCGAGTTCCTCGATACGCCGGATACGTATTACGACGACCTCGAAGCGCGTGTCGGAAGGATCGACGAAGCGACGCAGATTCTGCGCGACCTGCGCATTCTGGTCGATCGCGACGATCGCGGCTACATGCTGCAGATCTTCACCAAACCGTTGCAAGACCGGCCGACCGTCTTCTTCGAAATCATCCAGCGTAAGGGCAGCTTGAGCTTCGGTAAGGGAAACTTCAAAGCGCTTTTTGTCTCCATTGAAAAAGAGCAGGAACGCCGGGGAACGCTGTGAGCGTCACGGTCGACGCGGTCATGCTCGAAGCGCGCGCCGGTTCGCTGGCGAAGCGCTCGATCAAAACGACTGCGAAGGTCGCCGGCATCCGGTTGGCGATCGGCTGCATGGATCTCACCACGCTCGAAGGCAAAGACTCGCACGGGCGCATCCGGTCGCTCTGCGCAAAAGCGCTTCATCCGGCGCCGCATTTGCCCGACGTGCCGAGCGTGGCCGCGGTCTGCGTCTATCCGAATCTCGTGCCGGCCGCCAAGGAAGCACTGCGCGGAACCAGCGTCAAAGTTGCGTCGGTCGCGACGGCGTTTCCGAGCGGTCAGTCTTCTATGGAAGTAAAGCTTGCGGACACCGCGGCCGCGATAGCGGCGGGCGCGGACGAAATCGACATGGTTATCGATCGCGGTGCATTTCTTTCGGGCTACTACCGCGCAGTGTACGACGAAATCGTCGCGATAAAAGCAGCGTGCGGGCCGGTGCATTTAAAAGTTATTCTTGAAACCGGCGAGCTCGGAAGCTATGACGCAGTTCGGCGGGCGAGCGATCTCGCGCTCGAAGCCGGCGCGGATTTCATCAAGACCTCCACCGGCAAGGTGGGAACCAACGCCACCTTCCCCGTCGCCGTAACGATGTGCGAAGCGATTCGCGACTACGCGCGGCGCACGGGCCGGCGCGCCGGTTTGAAAGTTGCCGGCGGCGTGCGCAACACCAAGCAGGCCATGACGTATTTGGTCATTATAAAGGAAACGCTCGGCGAATCGTGGCTCACGCCGGACCTTTTCCGGATCGGCGCGAGCTCGCTGCTCGACGATCTTCTTATGCAGTATGAAAAGCAGTTGACCGGCCACTATGCCGGGCGCGACTACTTCCCGATGGATTAAGGCAGACCTAACACATGGCGATCTTCGAATACGCGCCCGCGCCTGAAACCGTCAAGGCTCCGATTCGCGAGCAGTACGGGCTCTTCATCGACGGCAAGTGGACCGCGCCGCGCGGCGGACAATATTTCGAGACCGTCAATCCCGCCACCGAAGAAACGCTCGCGCGCGTGGCCCACGCCGGCGACGAAGACGTCGACCGCGCCGTGCGCGCGGCGCGCAAAGCGTACGACAAGTATTGGCGCAAGATGCGCCCGGCCGATCGCGCCAAGTATATCTACCGTATCGCGCGCGCGATCACGGAGCGCTCGCGCGAACTTGCGGTGCTCGAAACGATGGACGGCGGCAAGCCGATCAAAGAGTCGCGTGATTTCGACATCCCGCTCTCGGCCGCGCACTTCTTCTATTACGCGGGCTGGGCGGATAAACTCGAATGGGCGATGCGCGCGGGCGAAGAGCCCAAGCCCATCGGCGTCGCCGGACAGATCGTGCCGTGGAATTTCCCGCTGCTCATGGCGGCATGGAAGGTCGCGCCGGCACTGGCCTGCGGCAACACGATCGTTCTGAAGCCCGCCGAGACGACGCCGCTGACCGCGCTCGCGCTCGCGCAAATTGCGGCCGAAGCCGGCCTGCCGCCGGGCGTGCTCAACGTCATCACCGGGGACGGAGCGACGGGAGCCGCACTCGTGGGTCATCCCGACGTCGATAAGATCGCGTTCACCGGCTCGACCGAAGTCGGTAAAGCCATTGCGCGTTCGACCGCCGGCAGCGGGAAACGCCTAACGCTTGAGCTCGGCGGAAAAGCGGCGCACATTGTTTTCGCCGATGCGCCTATGGATCAAGCCATCGAAGGCATCGTCAACGGAATCTATTTCAATCAGGGTCACGTGTGCTGCGCCGGCTCGCGTCTGCTGGTGGAGGAAAGCGTCCACGAACAGATCGTCGTGCGCCTGACCGACCGCATTCAAACGCTGCGTTTGGGAGATCCGCTCGACAAGAACACCGACGTCGGCGCGATCAATTCTAAAATGCAGTTGGACAAAATCAAAGAGTTGGTCGGAACCGGCATCGACGAAGGCGCCGTTCTCGTTCAGCAATCCTGCGAGTTACCGGAAAGGGGGTTCTTCTTTCCCGCCTCCTTCTTCACGAACGTCCAGCAGTCGCACCGGATCGCGCGTGAGGAAATTTTCGGCCCGGTTCTTTCCATTCTTACTTTTCGAACGCCCGAAGAAGCCGTCGAGAAGGCGAACAACACGCCTTACGGCCTTTCCGCGGGCATCTGGACCGACAAAGGAAGCAAAAACATGTACATCGCGCAGTATTTGCGCGCAGGCGTGGTATGGTGCAACACGTTCAACCAATTCGATCCGAGCTCGCCGTTCGGCGGATTCCGCGAGTCCGGATTTGGGCGCGAGGGTGGCGTCCACGGCTTACGTGAGTACCTGGCCCACTGACCCCCGCGCTTTCGAATCACTCTTCGAGGCCACGCCCAGCGCGATCTTCGCGCTTGATCGCGCGGGTCGCATCGTTGGAGCAAACGCCGCCGCCTCGGAGCTAACCGGCTATTCCCGCGACGAGCTCATCGAGCTCGACATCTCGCAGCTCGCGCAAGAGTCGATTGCGTTCGTCAGCGACGCGCTGACCGCGGCGGAAAAACGCGAGGCCACCACTGCCGAAATGGATTTTCAGCGCAAAGATTCCTCGCTTGTCCCCGTGCAAGTGACGACCATTCCGATCCTCGACGGAAAACACGCCGGAGGCGTGTTCTTCCGCGTCGAGGAGGCGCACTACCTCACCGAGATGCGGCGCACGCGCGCGCACATGCGCACGCTCGCGTATTACGATTCCTTGACCGGTCTTCCCAACCGGATCTTCTTCCAAGAACGCCTGCGTGACGCGTTGGAACACGCGCCAGGACAATTACCGTGCGTCGCCCTGCTCTTTCTCGACGTGGATCGGTTCAAGGATATCAACGATACGCTCGGGCATGCGCTTGGCGATCGTTTTTTGCAGCTGGTCGGAGAGCGGTTGGTGCTCCTGGTCAAGAATCGCGGCGTGGTTGCGCGGCTTGGCGGCGACGAGTTCGTCGTGCTGGCTCCATGCGCCGGTGGCGACGGAGTGCGCGAGCTTGCCGAAGAGCTGCTGGCAGCGGCCGCTCTGCCATACCGCATCGAAGGCTACGAACAGTTCATCACCACGAGCATCGGCATCTCGGTCTATCCGGAGGACGGCCGCAACGACCAAACGCTGATCAAAAACGCCGACATCGCGATGTATCACGCGAAGGAAAAAGGGCGGAATGCGTATTTCTTTTATGACGAAGCGCTGGAAGCTCCCATTCGCAGCCGCCTCGCGCAAGAACAACAGCTCCGGCACGCGCTCAAACATGACGAGTTCGTGCTGCAGTATCAACCGATCGTGCGGATTGCCGACGGCAACCCGATCGTCGCCGTCGAAGCTCTCGTGCGGTGGAACCATCCGTCTGAAGGCATGATGGGACCCGACGCGTTCATTCCGGCAGCGGAGGCGAGCGGCCTGATCGTTCCGCTCGGAGAGTGGGTGCAGAAAACCGGCGCCGGGCAAATGCGCGAATGGCAGGAGCGGTTTGGATTTCTCGTGCTGGCGATAAATATTTCGGCGCGGCAATTTCACCAGCGCGATCTCTGCGAGCGGCTGGTCGAAATCGTCACCGGAGCCGGCTTGCCTCCGCAAGCAATCGAAGTGGAGATTACCGAGAGCATGGCTCTATTCGATGCGGAGCATGCGGTCGAAACGATTCACGGATTGAAGCGGATCGGGGCGCAGATTGCGATCGACGACTTCGGCACGGGTCACTCGTCGCTGAACTATCTGCGCAAATTCGATGCGGATCACATCAAGATCGACCGCTCTTTCGTGGCCGGCATAGGCGGCCCGGGCAGCGACGACTCCATTGTGAAGGCGATCATCGCGATGGGACACAGCTTGGGGCTGAAGATCATCGCCGAAGGCGTGGAGATTCCCGAGCAGTACGAGTTCCTACGCGCACAGGGGTGCGATTTGGTCCAAGGGAACCTCTTTGCTCCTCCCATGGACCCCTCACAACTCGAAAAACTGCTGGCTGCCAAAGCGTGATCTCGTGCTAACGTACAGCGGGCAATTGGATCGCCAGGTCCTGGCCGCCTGGTACCGGCGAAACCGTCAGCGGTCGGCGCGGCTCTTCGCACTGATCGCGCCCGAGGCGTACTACGATCGCCCCATTCCGCTGCGCCATCCATTTGCGTTTTACGAAGGCCATCTGCCCGCATTTAGTTTTTTAACCCTGGACGAGCGCGCTTTAGGCGAGCCGCCGGTAAATGTGCGCCTCGAAAAGCTCTTCGAGCGTGGAATAGATCCCGCCACCGTGGGTGACTCCGACGGGCACGCGCGTTCGGATTGGCCGTCAAAAAAAGAGATCGAAGCGTTCGGTCGCGCCTGCGACGAGCGCGTCTTGAAAGCGATAGCGCAAGCCAAGCTCGACGACCCCGACGTTCCGCGGCTGGTTCGCGCGCAAGCCGTCTATACGGTTCTGGAACACGAGCCGATGCACCACGAAACACTTGTCTATCTTCTTCATCAGCTCTCCAACGATAAGAAACGGCCCGTCAAACAGCCTCACCGCGATACGCCACCGCCGGAGAATGGTTTCGTCGGCATCCCCGCCGGAACGGCGACGCTCGGCGCGCGCCGCGACGCGATACCGTTCGGCTGGGACAACGAGTTCGAGGAACATACGCTGCCGGTGGACGCATTTGCGATCCAGCGCTTCCCCGTGACCAACGCCGATTACCGAGAGTTCGTAAAAGCAGGCGGTCCGCTGCCGCCGTTCTGGATCGAACGCGACGGCGAGTTCCATCTGCGCGGCGTTTTCGAGGAGCTTCCGCTTCCGCTCTCATGGCCGGTATACGCGCGCCACGACGACGCGCAGTCTTATGCGGATTGGAAAGGCGCGCGGCTCCCGACCGAGCCGGAATACCACCGCGCAGCATTCGGCACACCCGCCGGAGGCGAACAAGCTTTTCCGTGGGGCGCGCAGCCGCCGAGCGCCGAGTTCGGAAATTTCGGTTTCGCGCGTTACGATCCCGAACCGGTCGATGCCCATCCGGCCGGCGGCAGCGCGTGGGGCGTTCAAGACTTGATCGGTAACGGCTGGGAGTGGACGGGCACCGTGTTCGCGCCATTTCGAGGATTCGAACCAATGGCCAGTTACCCGCAGTACAGCGCGGATTTCTTCGACGGAAAGCACTACGTGATGAAGGGAGCCTCACCCGTGACCGGACTCGAACTCATCCGGCGAAGTTTCCGGAACTGGTTCTACGCAGATTACCCATATATGTACGCGAAGTTTAGGCTCGTGCGCGACCGGTGAGACGCGTTATCGCACTGACCCTTGCCATTGCGTTCGCCGCGACGGGCTGCGCGAAGCAAGGCGGCAGCGTGTCTTCAGGCGGGAACATCTTACGGGCCGCGATCTTTGCGGAGCCGTCATCGCTCAATCCACTGCTAGGAACGACGTCGGCAGAAAACTCTCTCTCGAGTCTGATCTTCGATTTACTCGTAACCCTCGACGATCGCGGTAACGACATCCCCGATCTTGCAGCGGTTGTACCCACGCTTGAAAACGGCGGCATCAGCCGCGACGGGAGGACGATCACCTACAAACTGCGTCGCGGCGTGAAATGGCAAGACGGAAAGCCGTTCACCAGCGCGGACGTCACATTCAGCTGGCGAGCGGTGATGAACCCGAATAACAACGTCATCGAACGGACCGGCTACGATAAAGTATCGTTCGTCGAGACGCCGGATCCGTACACGGTCGTCTTTCATCTGAAAGCGCCGTTTGCACCGTTCGTCGACACGGTCTTCGGCGAAAGCGACCAGCCCTTCCGCATCATCCCCAAACATCTGCTCGGCGGATACGCGAACATCAACCGCGTTCCGTTCAATCAGCAGCCGGTCGGCACAGGTCCTTTCCGCGTCGTGCGCTGGTACCACGGCGATCACGTCGAGTTGGCCGCTAATCCGCTGTATTTCCGGGGCGCGCCGAAGCTGAAAAAGATTCTCGTCTACACGGTTCCCGACGGAAACACGTCGGCCGCCGAGCTGCAGTCGCACGGCATCGATCTTATTTTGGCTGTAACCGCGTCGAATTTTCGTAATCTCCGCGCGATCTCCAGCGTCCGGACGCTGCTCGTGAAACAGCCGTCTTATGCGGCCGCCATCTTTAACACGAAGCATCCGCCGCTCGACGACGTCCGCGTGCGTCAAGCCATTGCCTATGCGGTCAACGAAAAGCGAATCGTCGACAATCTGACCTACGGTACGGCGACGCCCGCAACCGCCGACCTCTCGGATTATTATTGGGCACACGATCCTACGCTGGCCGGCTACGCTTACGACCCCGCGAAAGCCAACAGCCTACTCGACCAGGCCGGCTGGCGCCGCGAGACGTCGGGGATGCGCGCGAAAAACGGTAAAATACTTACGCTGCAGCTTACTATAGGCGCAGGCAGCCAGACGGCCAGCCAGATTGCCATCGAATTGCAGTCGGATCTGCGCCGAGCCGGAATCGATTTGGCGATCAAGACGTACAGTTATTCGCTGCTTTACGCAACCGTTGCCATGGGCGGAATCCAGCAGACCGGTAAGTTCGATCTCACGCTGCAGGTATGGGTTTCAGGAGCCGATCCCGACGACTCCGGGCAGTGGACGTGCAAGGCGGCGCCGCCCAACGGAAACAACATTTCGCGCTATTGCAACGCTGCGTTCGACAGCGCCGAAAACGCCGCGCTGACGCACTTCGACCGCGCTACCCGCAAGCGGGCTTACGGGCTCACACAGGAAATGCTGGTGAAGGATGCGCCGGCAGCTTTCGAATACTACCCGCGGGCCCGCTACGCAATGAACCCCGCCCTGCGAAACTTTTCACCCAACGGCATCAGCGAAGGATGGAACGCTTACTTGTGGTCACTCTGACAGCCAAAAAAACGCCTATTACCGTAGCCTACGGTGACGGCATCGGCCCAGAAATCATGGATGCGACCCTGCGCATCATTACCGAAGCCGGCGCGCAGCTCGACATGGAACGGATCGAAATCGGTGAGAGCATCTATTCTCGCGGCATCACCAACGGTATCGAGGACAGTTCCTGGGATTCGCTGCGCCGCACCAAGGTGTTCCTCAAGGCGCCGATCACGACTCCCCAAGGCGGCGGCTTCAAGTCGCTCAACGTCACGGTCAGAAAAACGCTCGGGATGTACGCCAACGTGCGGCCGTGCGCGTCACTTCACCCGTACGTCTCGACAAAACATCCCAAGATGAACCTGGTGATCGTGCGCGAGAACGAGGAAGACGTCTACGGCGGCATCGAGCATCGCCAGACCCAGCAAGTCACGCAGTGCCTGAAGCTGATCTCGCGTCCGGGCAGCGAGCGCATCGTGCGCTACGCCTTCGAATACGCACGCGCAAACACGCGCAAGAAAGTCACCTGTTTCACCAAAGACAACATCATGAAGCTGACCGACGGTCTGTTTCACAAGGTCTTCGATGAAATCGCTAAAGAGTATCCCGACATCGAAAACGAGCACTGGATCGTCGACATCGGCGCGGCCAAAATGGCAGACACGCCGGAAGCTTTCGATGTCCTCGTGATGCCGAATCTCTACGGCGACGTGCTCTCCGATGTGGCCGCTCAGATCACCGGTTCCGTCGGCCTGGCTGGTTCCGCGAACATCGGCGACCACTGTTCGATGTTCGAAGCCATTCACGGATCCGCGCCCCGCCGCGCCGGTCAAAATCTTGCCAACCCATCGGGCCTTTTCCACGGCGCATTGCTCATGCTCTCGCATATCGGCCAGGGCGAAGTCGCCGAGCGCGCGCACAATGCGTGGCTGCGCACGATCGAGGACGGCATCCACACGTACGATATTTATAAGGAAGGCGTCAGCAAAGAAAAAGTCGGTACGAAAGAATTCGCGTCGGCGGTCATCGAGCGGCTAGGACAGGTGCCGCAGCATCTCGCGCCGGTCGAGTACGCGAAGGATGCGCAGATGGACGTCTCGATTCGCGCCGCCGGACCTTCAGCAGAAAAGAAACACGTCGGCATCGACGTCTTCATCGATTTTCCGGGTGGCGATCCGGATGCGATCGCCGGACGCGTCAATGCGCTCCCGCTCGAAGGCGCCAAGCTGACCGTCATCAGCAATCGCGGCACCAAAGTCTGGCCAAACGGAAATCCGGATACGTTCTGGAGCGATCACTGGTCGTGCCGGTTGGAATCAGGCGGCGGCGACTTTTCAGGAAAAACGGTCGTGCAAATCCTGGCAGCCTTTTGCATGGGCGGTTTCGACGTCGTGAAAACTGAAGGGCTCTATACCTTCGACGGCGCGCGCGGGTACTCGCTGGCGCAAGGCGAGTAGTTAGCGCACCTTTCGTTTCTTAAAAGCCGCCCAGACCGTTCTCAAACTAAAGACACAGACGATCGCGACGACGGACCAGAACGCGTAACCGATCCACCGTCCCCAACCGGAGGGATGGTACATGAGCATCACGATCGCGAGGCCGACGATACTGGCGGAGGCCAGCAGCGTGGCGTTGGTGGTTTCGACCGCGCGCTCGAATCGCGCCATCGTGCGCTCCATATCTTCGACGCGCGTCCATACGCGCAGGTTGCCCCGCTCGATCTCCGAGAGCACGCGGTCCGCGCGCCTGGGCAGATCTATGCTCAATTCGGCGGCGTCCAAAGCCGCGTTTCGAATGTTGCCCGGCAGATCTTGACCGGCAATCCGCTGATAAAGAATCTTTTCGGAAAGCGACGAGATGAACTCGTTCATGTTTGATTCGGGACTAATCTGTTCGATGAGACCCTCGCACATGACCAGCGCTTTGAAGAGCAGCGCTATCGGACCCGGAAGCCGCAGCTTGTAACGGCGGATGGTGTCGAGCATGTCGGTGAGCGCCTCGCCGAATTGCACGCCTTTGAGATCCGGCGCGAGATGGCGCTCCATGAGACGCGAGATTTCTCCACCGAGCATAGCACGATCGATCGGATGCTTCGGAGCCGCAATCTGCATGAGGCGATCGGTGACGCGCTCGGGATCGCGGCGGTCGAACGCCATAAAGATATCGGCGACTCGCCTGCGTGCTTGCGGCGCGAGCCGGCCCGTCATTCCGAAATCGAGCACGCCGACGGCGCCGCCGGTCTCTACAATGAAGTTGCCGTTGTGCGGATCGGCGTAAAACAGGCCCTCGCCAAACGCCGGTTCCAAAACAAATCGCGCGATGCGCTCGGCCACCGTTTCCCGTTTGCGCTTCGCGCGCTCGGTCAGCTCGGACGGCTTTTGTCCCGCGATCCGTTCCAGCGTAATCACGCGCTTGGTGGAGCGCTCGTAAATCACGGCGGGAATCGTGAACCCGCGTTCCTCCTCGAAGAACTCGCGGAAAAACTCGATGTTGCCGGCCTCCCGCGTGTAGTCAAGCTCGGCGCGGAGCGTATCGCCAAACTCTTCTACGAGGTCGACTGCGCCGTACTCGTCCAGAATGGACCAGCGATCCGAAGCCTGATGCGCGAGGTCTTCCATGATCTGCAGATCGATCTCGACGAGATCCTCCACGCCGGGCTTGATGATTTTCACGACCACTTCGCGCCCGTCGTGCAGTTTGGCCGCGTGCACTTGACCGATCGATGCCGAACCCAGCGGCCGGCGATCGAAACGTGCGAAAAGTTTGTCGGGCGATGCTCCCAACTCGTCGCGGATGATGCTCGCGACGGCCTCATACGGAACGCCGGGAACTTCGTCGGTCAGCTTGCGCAACTCCACGCGGTACGGTTCCGGCAGCAGATCGGCACGCGTTGACAGGGCCTGCCCAAGCTTGATGAAGGTCGTGCCGAGCTCCTCACACGCCAGCCGCAATTGCTCGGCGCCCGGATGCCCTGTCGCCGCGCTCAGCCCATGCTTCCCCAGGGTCGCGATAATCTCGCGATACCGCTCACCCTTCGAAGGGGCGTGGGTGGGGACGGTTGCCTGCTGCTCCATCGCGCAGGTTATTCCCACAAGGCGCTGGATCTCTCATGGGGAGGCAGCATGATCGCACCGTTGCTCTTAGCCGTGGATTTTATGAACTTCACGTATCCGACGAATCCGTGCTACAAAAACGTCCCCGTCCCGGCCGTGATGGTCAAAGGCTCGTTCTCTTACTTCGACAAGAACATGGGAGCGGGTTTCGACTTGCACGTTGACTCGGTCAAGAAAGGGAGTCTCGCTCCCGGTACGCAGCAAGATGTTGTCATCATTGCCTGCGACTTTCCGATCGGTGGAACCGCCGAAGCTTACGTCTTCAGCGATCGCGGAAACTCCGCCGCACCGTTGGGCGACGTCGCCAGCGCGAATTGGGGTGGGGACTGGGGAGCCGGACCGGATTCCATCCACGTCACGTTTAGGAACCGGTATCTTTACATCGACGCGTGTAAAGACGACGACTGTACCACGAACATTGTGACGACGTACGCTTTAAAGAACGGCAGGCTCGTCAAGGTTTACGAGAAGACCCGAAAAAACCGCAGCTAACCCTTGCCGTGCTGTTCGAGTAAGTCCACCATGTCGTTGGCATGCTCTTCTTCTACGGCCAGGATCTCTTCGAGCATGCGGCGCGTCGTGGGATCGTTCTCGCCAAAAAAGCGAACCATCTCGCGATAAGACTCGATCGCGACGCGTTCGGCAACCAAATTTTCCTTAATCATGTCGACGAGGTTCTCGCCTTCTTTATATTCCGAATGGCTGCGCGTTGCCAGACCTTCCGGATTAAAGTCGGGGTCGCCGCCGAGCTGTGTGATCCGTTCGGCGATCATGTCGGCGTGCTGCTGCTCTTCGTTTGCGTGCTGCAAGAACTCGCCCGCGACGGAATCTTTGGCGATGCCTTTAGCCGTGTAGTAATGGCGCTTGTAGCGTAAGATGCACACGATCTCGGTGGCGAGCGCTGCATTCAAGACGTCCACGGCCTGATCGATGTCGCCTTTGTAGTCGCTGGTGACCGACCCGCGCATCATGTTCTCGCGCGCCCGGCGGCGCAGCTCTTTTATATCTGACAAAAATGGTTTTGCACTGCTCATCTCCCTGGCGTACCCCATAGGGTACCAGCTCCCCTGCGTCGTAGCTCGCCCCATGGCCAAATACGATCAGCCGCGGCTCGCCGTTCGCAAAATGTACAAGCTGTTCATCAACGGTGCGTTCGTGCGTTCCGAATCCGGCCGCAGCGACCCGTTATGGGACGGCTCGGAGTTCGGCGCCAATATCGCGCGCGGATCGCGTAAAGACGTCCGCGACGCGGTGGTCGCGGCCCGCAGCGCGCAGCCGAAGTGGCTGGCGACCAATCCGGGAACGCGCGGGCTGATCCTCTACCGTTTGGCCGAGATGATGGAAGCGCGCCACGAAGAGCTCGTCGATCGCGTGCGCGAGGGCAGCGATCTCTCCGCGACGGCCGCGGAAACCGAAGTCGTCGCCGCAATCGATCGCGTTATTTGGTACGCCGGCTGGTGTGACAAATATAACGCGCTCCTGTCAACGCGTAATCCTGTCGCGGGTCCGCATTTCAACTTTTCGACAGCCGAGCCCACGGGTGTTGTCGGGATCCTCGCGCCTGACGAGCCCGCGCTGCTCGGTTTGGTTTCCGTGCTCATGCCGGCGCTTGTTTCGGCAAATGCCGTCGTATTGGTCGCGTCGGAAAAAGATCCGCGCACCGCGATTGTTTTCGCGGAAGCGCTTGCAACCAGCGATTTGCCGGCGGGCGTCGCCAACATTATCACCGGCTTCCGCGCCGAACTCGGACCCATTCTCGCAAAGCACATGGACGTAAATGCAATCGCCTTTCCCGACGGCCCGCTGACCGAAGAGCTGCAGCGCCATGCGGCGGAAAATGTCAAGCGGACGCATCCCTATCACCGCAAGGGTCGCGACGAATGGTTTGAGCCGGCCGCGCAAAGTTTGGACGCCGTCGCCGCTTACAGCGAAATCAAAACGATCTGGCACCCCGCGGGAATATAACGCGTTGTAAGGCAAATGGCAGACGGGCCGAGGGCCGGGTCCGTAAGACCTTCGGTCTTACGGAGAGGTGGCAGAGTGGTCGAATGCACTCGCTTGGAAAGCGAGCAGACGTGAAAGCGTCTCGGGAGTTCGAATCTCCCCCTCTCCGAATCTAACTGTTACAGAATCTCTTCGGCTTGCTCTTGCGCATGCGCGAGCCAAAAATCGAATGAAGCGCGCGCCTGCGCTTCGAGCATGAGATCGCCAGTCACCACTTCACGCAGCAGCAACCGCTCGATATTCGAACGCGATCCGTAGTTCGTGTCCATCACGACCTCGGCTTTGCGCACGTGTTCGAGGATGTGTTTCGGGAGCTCCGTGCTCGGCGGCAGCGTCGCGATCACGATTTCGGGCCGGCTCTCGGGCCACTGCTGCGCCTCGAAGCGATCGCAGAGCGCAAGCACCTTGTCGTGATCGCGTCCCCAGACGTAGGTGTAGGCGTCGGTTTGGTGGAGCTGTGCCAGAATAGCGCGCGCGGTAGCGCCCGTGCCTAAGATCCCGATGCGTTCCAGCGCGACAGGTTGCCCAAGAATCGTTTCCAGCGCCGTCCGCGCGCCGATGCCGTCGGTGTTGCTCCCAATAACTTTCCCGCCGAAGAAGATTGTGTTCACCGATTCGGACATGCGCGCGTCTTCATCAAGAGACTCGCAGGCGGCGAGCACTTCTTCTTTCAGTGGTGTGGTGACGTTGAGTCCGGTGTAGCCTTCTTCGCGCAACCGCCGCACTGCATCTATGCCGCCGCCTTTGGGCACGCGGATCGCAGTGTACGTCCCTTCGATACCGGCATCTTCCAAAAACTGCCCGTGCAGCTCCGGACTGCGGCTGTGCGCGACCGGATCGCCGATCAGCGCCAGTTTCACCGGCGGCGCTCCGGAAGAATGATGCGTTCGAGGAACCGGAACATCCGCGTGATCGCGAAGTCGTGTTTTTCGATCGGTTCGGTCAGAATCGTATAAAGGTTCCCGCAGAGCTTCGCGCCCAGCACGTCGGTGAACAGCTGATCGCCCACCACGGCCACCTGACTGCGTGGAAGCCCCAACTGCTTGAGGGCGCGCATGAATCCGAAAGGCAAAGGCTTGAGGGCATTCGGGATGCATCCGATCTTCAGCTGACCGGCGATGCTGCGTGCGCGCTCACTGAAGTTATTAGAGACCATGCACATCACAAATCCCCGGTCGTGCGCCTCGGCAATCCAAGCCGCGTGCTCGGCGGCTAATTCCGTCTCCCGGAAGCCCAAAAGCGTGTTATCCAGGTCGATAATGAGGCCGCGGATCCCAGCGTCGGCGAGCTCGGCCAGCGAGACGTCGTGCAGCCTGGGGGCAAAGCGATTGGGACCGAGCATTCGCCAGCGCTTTGGGCCATTTGTCCTCGCTATCCTCGGAAGTTTCCACAGCCCCCTCACCGACGGGGCCCCTTGTCCACCAGTTCAGCCTAGCCCTACACAGATTTTTAACGTTTTGGACAGTTTGCGCACAAGGACCCGAAGCACTATATCTTGTATCCGGATTCTCTCAGTAGTACAATTTATGGGCACGCCTGAACGGTTCTGTCCGTTGTGACCGAACAGGTGTTCGATTTAAAACCTCGTATTAAACGGGTCCTCCCGCTCGGAGGAAGGAGCCTCGATGAAGTTCCGCCGCGTCTATTCGGCCCCCGGCGACCCCTACGCCGGCCTCACATTCGAACCGCGAACCTCGCGCATCGTCAATCCCGACGGCTCGGTAATTTTCGAGGCGAAAGACGTCGTGGTGCCGACCGGTTGGAGCCAAGTCGCGACCGACGTGCTTTCCCAGAAGTATTGCCGCAAGGCGGGGGTTCCCAAGGCGCTCAAGCGCGTCGCCGAGGAGGGCGTGCCCGAATGGCTGTGGCGCTCGGAGCCGGCCGACGACTCTGGCTTCGGGCCGGAATGCGACTCGCGCGAGGTCTTCAATAGACTGGCGGGCTGCTGGACCTACTGGGGTTTCAAGCACGGCTACTTCAACAGCGAAGACGACGCGCAGATCTATTACGACGAGATGTGCGCGATGCTCGCGCGGCAGATCGGCGCGCCCAACTCGCCGCAGTGGTTTAATACAGGTTTGCACTGGGCGTACGGCATCTCCGGACCGTCGCAAGGGCATTACTTCGTCGATCCGATCGATCAGCAAGTAAAACGCTCGACAAGCACCTACGAACATCCGCAAGTCTCGGCATGCTACATTCTTTCGATCGAAGACGACCTCGTCAACGAGGGCGGCATCTTCGACGGCGTCGTGCGCGAAGCGCGCATCTTTAAGGGCGGCAGCGGTTCAGGCGCTAATTTTTCCAAGCTCCGCGCAGCCGGCGAAAAACTGACAGGCGGCGGTACCAGCTCCGGCTTGATGTCCTTCCTGAAAGTCTTCGATCGCGCGGCCGGGGCGATCAAATCGGGCGGCACCACGCGCCGGGCGGCCAAGATGGTCGTGCTGAACGCGGATCACCCCGACATCGAACAGTTCGTGAATTGGAAAGTTCGCGAAGAACAGAAAGTTTCCGATCTCGTCGCCGGTTCAATCGCGTGCGAAAAGCATCTAAATGCTATCATGAAGGCCGCGCACGACGAAACACTGCCCGATACTGCGCGGCTCGATCCCGCGCTCAATCCCGCGCTCAAACTCGCCATGAAATCGGCACTGGCATCGGGCATTCCCCAAGCCAACATCCAGTACGCGTTGGACTTTGCCAAGCAAGGTTACAAGTATCTGGACATCGCGACATACGACACCGGCTGGGATTCGGAAGCATACAATACCGTGTCCGGACAGAATTCGAACAACTCGGTTCGCCTGACCAACGCATTTTTCGAGACCTTGGATCGCGACGAGGATTGGCATCTCACCGCTCGCACGACGGGCGCGGTCGTCAAGACCATCAAGGCTTCTTCTCTCTGGGAGCAGATCGCGCTCGCGGCTTGGCAGTGTGCCGATCCCGGCATTCAATACGACGACACACTGCAAGAGTGGCACACCTGCGCGAGTGACGATCGCATAAACGCGACCAATCCGTGCTCCGAATATTGCTTCATCGACGATACGGCGTGCAATCTTGCAAGCTTAAACCTCGTCAAGTTCTTGAAAGATGACGGCACATTCGATGCCGAGGTCTTCGCTGAAGCGTCGCGCACGTGGACGACGACGCTCGAGATCTCGGTGACGATGGGACAGATGCCCTCGAAAGCCATCGCCGAAAAAAACCATGGCTATCGCACGCTGGGTCTGGGATACGCCAATCTCGGCACACTGCTGATGCGTATGGGCCTGCCCTACGATTCCGAAGAAGCCTTCGGCTGGTGCGCCGCGCTGAGCGCGCTGATGACCGGCAGCGCCTACCGCGCGTCGGCGGAAATGGCTCGCGAATTAGGGCCGTTCGCCCGTTTCGAAGCAAATGCGGAGCCGATGCTACGCGTGATCCGCAATCACCGGCGCGCCGCTTACGACGAACCCGACGCGGCCTACGAAGGGCTGACCGTCAAACCCGTGACGCATTCGCCCACGCTCTTCACGCAAGAGACGTGGGTTCTGGCGCGCAAAATGTGGGACGATGCGCTCACCATGGGCGAAGTTACCGGCTTCCGCAACGCGCAGACCGTTGTGATCGCTCCTACAGGTACCATCGCGCTTGTCATGGACTGCGATACCACGGGCATCGAGCCCGACTTCGCGCTTGTGAAGTTCAAGAAGCTCGCGGGCGGTGGCTACTTCAAGATCGTCAACCAGTCGGTCGAAGCCGCGCTTCGCAAACTCGGCTACAGCGAACAGCAGATTCACGAGATCGAACTCTTCGCCAAGGGCACCGGATCGCTCGAGGGAGCGCCGCATATTAACGCTGCGACCCTGCGCGCGAAGGGCTTCGACGATGCCATGATCGCGCGCATCGAAGCGGCGCTGCCGTCAGCCTTCGAGCTGGAGTTTGCCTTCAATAAATTCGTGCTTGGCGAAGAGTTCTGCACGCAAACGTTGGGACTGCCGGCCGAGAAGCTCGATCTGTGGAACTACTCCATCCTGCGCGACGGGCTCGGATTCACGCAACGGCAAATCGACGAAGCGTCCGATGTTATCTGCGGCCGCATGACCCTCGAAGGTGCACCGCATTTGAAGGACGAGCACCTGTTTGTTTTCGATTGTGCCAATCCGTGCGGCAAACACGGCCAACGCTTCATTCGCCCCCTCGCGCACATCGACATGATGGCCGCGGCCCAGCCGTTCGTCAGCGGCGCCATTAGCAAGACAATCAACCTTCCGCAAACCGCCACTTTGGCCGACGTGAAGGAAGCCTACCGCTACGCTTGGGAGCGCATGATTAAAGCGGTCGCGCTGTATCGCGACGGTTCGAAACTTTCGCAGCCTTTGGCGTCGACCTCCGATCTCGGAGGCGAGATTACCGAGGAAGCTCAGCCGCCGGTTGCCTTCCAACATCCGTTGCAAATCGCCGAGCGTATCGTTTACCGCTACATCGCCAAACGCCGACGCATGCCGGAACGGCGCAGCGGCTACACGCAAAAAGCGATCGTGGGCGGCCATAAAGTCTACCTGCGTACGGGTGAATATGAAGGCGGCCAGCTCGGCGAGATATTCATCGACATGCATAAGGAAGGCGCCGCCTTCCGCTCGCTGATGAACAACTTTGCGATCGCGGTGTCGCTCGGATTACAGCACGGCGTGCCGCTCGAAGAGTTCGTCGACGCGTTCACTTTCACGCGCTTCGAGCCCAACGGACCGGTGGTCGGCCACGATCACATCAAGATGGCGACGTCGATTCTCGACTACATCTTCCGCGAACTGGCCGTGAGTTATCTCGGCCGCTACGAGCTCGCGCACGTGCAACCCGATATGGACATGGACTCGATGGGACCGGTTCGCCAGGAGGATTACTTCGGCGAGGAAGCCGGGGAAGTGCAGTACGTTACCGCGGGTGTCAGCGAGAAAATGCACCCGACCAGCACGCATCTTCGAATGAACGGATCGGCTCCGCACGCCCAAACGCTCGACGTCGTCGATCGCGTGATCGAAAGCGCCGGCAATGCGCCGGCGATGGCAACGGCCGGAACGGCAACGGCGGTGGCCGTGAAGACGGCGCAAATTACCGCGGCAAAAGCTAAGGGCTACACCGGAAATGCGTGCTCGGATTGCGGACAACTCACGATGGTCCGTAACGGCTCTTGTGAAAAGTGCGACTCGTGCGGAGCGACCAGCGGCTGTAGCTAAAACTGCCAAATGAAGACCATCCTTTTTGCTCTGTTCATCGCATCGGTCGCAGCATCTCCCGCCGCAGTGTGTGCCGCGCAGCCGATGAGGCCTCCGAACGGAACCTACGTTTACTCGATTGGCCCAGGAACGGGCCCACCGGAACTCACGAGCACGATCAAGGTCGATGGCAGTGGATCAATATTCGCGATCTCGGAGACGACGAATCTACCAGGCGGAGCGATTGCAACGACACAAAGCAGGTGGTCCAGCGCGACGTTGTTGCCACTGACCTTTGACGTACACCAAGGCAGGGTAACGCTGCGCGCGCGAATCACACCGGCGAAGCTCACGTTTATCGGTAAGCGCGTTTCGTTTGCGCGCCTGCCCGGGACCAGCTCGATTCTTCCCAGCGTGGGCCTCATCTCGACCGATTTGATGTTTGCGTACTTCGTGAACGCGCATCCGGACGAATCCCTCACGCTTACGGAGATTCAAAATAATCAAACCGTGCTCGTCCGGCCAAGTAGCGCGTCGCCGGCGCCGATTGGTCGTGGCGACCACACAGCCATCGTAATCACCAAGCAGGAGAGATATGGAGATGCTGGGGACCAAGAGCAGATCGTTGCCTGGTTGAACCGCCAGAACGGAATCATCGATGAAGAGGTAGCAAATCCTGGCGATGCGCGGATAACGCTTCTCCACTTTACGCCAGCCGTCGGTAACCCGAATCTGCAACGCTCACCCGCGCGGTAGCAGTAAGTGGCATCAGCCGGAAAGGCAGTGTCGTGATACTGCCTATGCGTGGGATAAATTCGCGCACTGAAATGCTGCGCCAATGTGTTTGTGTCGTCGCGCTCCTTGTGTTGTCGGGATGCAGGCTTGACGTCACCCAAGGCATCGATGTCACCACTAAGGGTCGAGAAGTCATCACCTATACCGAGGTATTTGACGACGAAGCGTTTACTGCCACGACGCAAATTGGCGGAGCGTATGCCTTCGGCTTTGATGCAGCAAAGCAAGATGGCTGGGACGTCCGCGGCTCGAGCGGTCCAAATGCACATACGTTCGTATTCACACGATCGTTCTCAGCACAGGATGCCGAAGCGGACCTTACGCGCCTGGCGAACGACGGCGCCCGAGCCACGCCGGCTGATGCTTTCTTCATCGGTCCCACAGCCTTCGTTGGTGTTCCGATAACAGCTTCTACAACAAATGATAAGGTAGTTTCGCTCCCATCGCTCTTACCAAGGGAAATGCTGTCGAAAAACGACCGGCGAAACTCAGCGTTCCAACTTGCAAACGCGCGTGTGAACGCCGCCGTCGTCGACAGCGTTGTGCACGTTCACATCGAACTCCGCGATGCAACGGGGGTTCATCGGTTCGAGCCGAGCTTTGCCGCGGCTTCTGTGATCTCACCGTCGTCCTCGGCCGGTATGCATATTGGTCATCAATGGCCTGTCTCACGCATCCTTGCCTTTTGGCGTGAAGTAGGGGCCTATGGCGTATTCGACTACGTGCACTACTCGCCGCCGTTGTGCCACGCCGATCCGAAATATCGTAAGTCTTGGTTGTTCGGCGTAGGCGTCTATGCGACCGGAGCCCGGATACCGGAACAACTTATGTCGAGCGCGGTAACGCTCGCCGACGAATGGCTCACCGTGCATCCCGTGAAGTGTCCCTAGCGGAATAGCGGCCGCTTACGCCGCCGAGGCGTAGATTGTGCGACCGTCGCGCAGCGTGAGTCGCACGTCAGCGAGCGCGCGAATGTCCGTCGTAGGATCGCCGCGTAGCACAGCGAGATCCGCTTCGCATCCCGGCGCTACGCGTCCGAGTCGATCGCAATCTCCGAAGAATTGAGCCGGCGTCGACGTCATCGACGCGAGGATCTCAGCGAACCTCATACCTGCAGATTCCATCACGTTATACTCCGCGGACGGCTCGGGATCGACAGCGCCGAGGTCCGTTCCGAAAAGCACGGCGGCGCCGGCTGTGATCCAGGCGCGCAATTGTTCTATCGCCGCGTTGGTTACGTGTTCTTGCGCCGATACGCTATCGTGTCTTGCGAAATATTTCCAAAGCGTCAGCGTTGGCGTCAGTGCGACCTTTCGCTCGCGCACTTCTTCCAAGATCGCGTCGGTCCACGGACCCGAGTGGGGAGTCGTGTGCGCGATCACGTCGACGCCTCCGCGAAGTGCCGTCAGAACGTCGTCACCCGTCGCCGGGTGTGCAAAAACGAGCTTCCCCGCCCGGTGCACTTCTTCCGTAACCGCTGAGATAAGCTCTGTGGAAAACGCGGGCGCTCCTGACGCTGCGCCTTGCACGAACAGTTTGATGCCGTCGACACCTTTCTCTAAAAGTGCTT
>PLED01000053.1 GCA_003136355.1 Vulcanimicrobiota bacterium
TCGCCGTCGAAGTCGGCGTTGTACGGCGTGCAGACGAGCGGATGCAGGTGAATGGCCTTGCCTTCAACGAGCACCGGTTCGAACGCTTGGATGCCCAGGCGGTGAAGCGTGGGCGCGCGGTTCAAAAGAACCGGATGTTCGCGGATGACCTCATCGAGGACGTCCCACACTTCCGGACGGACGCGTTCGACCATGCGCTTCGCGCTCTTGATGTTATGCGCCTGACCGCGGTCGACCAGCTTCTTCATGACGAAGGGCTTGAAGAGCTCGAGCGCCATTTCTTTGGGCAAGCCGCACTGGTGCAGCTTGAGCGTCGGACCGACCACGATGACGGAGCGGCCCGAGTAATCCACGCGTTTTCCGAGCAAGTTCTGCCGGAAGCGCCCTTGCTTTCCTTTTAAGATATCGGAAAGCGATTTCAGCGGACGGTTATTGGGGCCGGTGACGGGGCGTCCGCGCCGGCCGTTGTCGATCAACGCGTCGACCGCTTCCTGCAGCATCCGCTTNNCCATCGAGCTGCACCATCGGGCGCAGCTCCGGTGCGATGACCGGAACGGCCGACAGAATCATCCACTCCGGCTTGTTGCCGCTGTTGATAAATGCTTCGACGACTTCCAGGCGCTTGATGGCCTTGAGCCGTTTCTGTCCGCTGGTCGTTTGGAATTCGCTGCGCAATTCTTCCTGGAGCTTACGCAGATTCAGGTCGCGTAGAAGCTCGCGGATCGCCTCGGCTCCCATGCCGGCCTTGAACGCGGTGCCGTACTTCTCGCGATACTCGCGATATTTTTGCTCCGTGAGCACCTCGCGCTTCTGCAGCGGAGTGCTGCCCGTGTCGATGACGACGTAAGCCGCGAAGTAGATCACTTTTTCGAGTTGGCGCGGCGACATGTCGAGCAGAATGCCGATGCGGCTGGGGACGCCCTTGAAATACCAGATGTGGCTGACCGGAGTCGCCAACTCGATGTGCCCCATGCGTTCGCGGCGCACTTTCGCGCGCGTAATCTCAACGCCGCAGCGATCGCAGATCATGCCCTTGAAGCGGATCCGCTTATACTTGCCGCAGTGGCACTCCCAGTCTTTGGTCGGACCGAAGATCTTCTCGCAAAACAGACCGTCGCGCTCGGGCTTGAGCGTGCGATAGTTGATCGTCTCGGGCTTTTTGACTTCGCCGAAAGACCACGCGCGAATCTGCTCGGGCGATGCCAAACCGATTCGCATCGCGTCGAAATTGTTGACGTCTATGAGGTTCAAGGATTCTCCGAAGCCGTCGCGCGTTGGCCGGGCTTACGCAGGGCGCTCATCTCACGTGGTCACGTGAGGAGTCCCACCGTTGCCGCTGGCCGCCAAGGGCGGGCACAGACGGTTATTATACGGCGCGGGCTCTAGAGGGTCAAGGAGTCGTGGGCTCTGGCCTCCTCAACGCTAGAGTAGAGCGGAAAGGCCTCACCCAGGCCGGCAATGCTTAACAGCCGGCGGACCTGACGCGAGCCGATGACCAGGCTGGGGAGGGCCAGGCCCTTGGCCCGGCGCCGGTTGCGCAGCACGATGAGCGCCGCGAGGATGGTGCTGTCGGCGTAGTTCACTCCGTGCATGTCGATGATGAGGTTGCCCGGGGAGTCGTAGGCAGGCTTCAGGAGACGCTCGAGCTCGTCACGTCGGGCGATATCCCAATCGCCGTCGAGTAAAATGACCGTTGTCTCTACGTTCCGCATGTCAAAAGCCGCCCGGCTGCAAAGCAGCCGCGCTCCTTTGAGAATTGCACGCTGGGTCAGCGAGGTCCAGCCGCTCGCAGACGGCCGAACGAAAACTTTGCAATCAGCGCCGCAGCCAGCGCCAGAGCGGCCGAGGCCGCCATCGCCCACGCGAATCCGCCCACAAACGAGCGGTCGACGATGGCGCGCACCACCCGCCGGTCCCCAATCGCGATATTCCCTGGAACGTAGCCGGTCAGCAGCCGCGCTCGGTCGCGCGCTAAGGCCTGCCGCGTCTGCGCCGCAATCGGAGCGCGGCTGATTTGCGCGTCGTAAGCGCGGTAGAACACAGCACTGAGAACCAAACCCAACGCTGCCACCGCAATCAGCCCGGCGGCGCGCGCGATCGCGTTGTTCACGCCGGAAGCCACGCCTGCATGAGCGGTCTCGAGCGAGTTCATCACGGTCGCGGTCAGCGGGGCGACGAAGAGCGCCGCGCCGATTCCGAGGACGACCGACGCCGGAAAGAACGACGTCCAATAGCTCTTCCCTTCGCCGGCGATCGCGAAAAGAACGAACCCGATCGCCGCCACCAAAGCACCGCTCGATAGCATGGCGCGCGCACCGAAGCGCGTCTGCAGGACCCCGCTGAAGCGCGAAAACAAGAAAAGTATCGTCGTCATCGGCAGCATCGACGCACCCGCCTGAACGGGTGTGTAATGCTGCACGTTGATAAGATCGAAAGGTACGAAGAAGAGGCTTCCGCCTAACCCGGCATAGAGTAAAAACGTGTACGCGTTGGCGGACGCGAAATCGCGCGATCCAAAAAAGCGCAGCGGCATCATCGGCGAGTGTGCGCGCCTTTCATACAAGACAAAGAGGACGAGAATGACCAGCGATACGATTCCGATCGCGAGCGACAATGCATTGTAGGAACCTTGCAAACCAATCAGCGCATAGACGAGGCCGCCAAGGCCGGCGGTCGCTAATGCCGCGCCGGTGAAGTCGATGTGCGGACCCGCCGACTCGTCGCGGCTTTCCTTAATCCAGCGCGACGAAATGAAGATGACGAGCGCGCCGAGCGGTACGTTCAGCAAAAAGACCCAGCGCCACGAGAAATTTTGCGCGATGGCGCCGCCGAGAACGGGACCTACCGCTCCGCTAATCGCGGAAAATGCCGCCCACGAACCGATCGCTTTGCCGCGGACCTTCGGATCGAACTGCGCGCTGATCAGCGCCAAGCTCTCCGGAACGAGCAGTGCGGCACCAATGCCCTGCACACAGCGCGCGATGACGAGCATTTTGATCGTTTGCGCCATCGCACAGCCGATTGAAGCTGCGGCGAAGAGTGCCGTCCCCGTGACGAACATCTTGCGCCGCCCGTAAACATCGCCGAGCGCACCGCCGACCAGTATCAGCGCCGACGCAAACAGCGCATATCCCTCGACGACCCACTGAACGAACTGCGCGCCCGCATGCAGATCGCGCTGAACCAGCGGCAGAATGACGTTTACCGCCGTTCCGTCGAGCAGCGCCATTCCCGAGCCGAGAATTGCGGCCGCGAGCACGAGCGTTCCTCGCTGTTCGAGCAGCTTCGACATTCCCGAGGCTTCGGCAGCGGAATGACGGGCACTTGTCGATGGCGTGAAGCGCCTGCAGCGCGGATTTTCACTGCTGGAAACGGTCGTCGCCGTCGCGGTTGTTACCGTCATCGGATTTTTCGTCTTGTCCGCGCTCGCCCAAGCATTGCGCTGGAACGCTTCGTTTGCGCAACATCGCATGGCGGAGACCGCGATCGGATCGCTGGCGGATCGCTTGGAGGCCGAAGAGGATTCCGCGTGGGCGATCTTCACGCCGCCGTTCGATGCGTACGGCTCGTCCAATGCCGACGGACACGAAGTGGATTTCTTCTTCCGCGACGCGCAGAATCGCGCTCACTTCATTGCCTATTCTTACGATAGAACGGAGCACCGGATTCAACGGCTGCTCTACGCGAAAGCCGGTGGCGCGCCAACCGCGGACGACGCTCCCATCTCGGGCATCGACGATTTCTTCGCGCGGACCTATCCGGTAACGGCACTGCAAGATCCGGGCTCGCCGGTTTACTCGGACCTCTATAGTGCCGCCGGACTTCATCCGGCGCAAGTGCGTTTCGATCGCACGCAACCGTGGATCGCGGGCGGCAATCAAATCACCTACGTGCGCTTACGCTCCGCGCAAATCAACCGCGAGTTCCAGCTTTCGACACAAACCGCACCGGGCGGGTTCACGATAATACTGCGCTATACGCCCGCGCCATCCAATTCGCCCGACCGTGACCGGTTCACCGCCGCGATCGTATCGGCGCAGGTCATCGGACACTGGGAAGATTGCCCGGAGCATTCGGACTGCTCGAATGCGGAATGGCCGAAATACTTTTGGTCACAAACAACAACGTCGCATTATTACGAAAGTTACGACGGCGGTTATAGCTGGACGCTTTTCGATACGGAGAAGCAGGCGGATACGGGGATAAGCGCACCGACGGGCGGAGACGTTCCGCCGCCGTGCGAAGCCACGCCGGCTGCCGACTATATGCGCGTTTGTTCTCCCGCTTGGGCGCCTACGGCGCCTCCGGGGACCGCCGGCATGGAGATCCTACCGTAACGTTTAGGGCGTGCGGGCCAGAAACGTATCGAACTCGCGCGTGAAGCGTTCGAAATCCGTGCGATGCAAATTATGCCCCTGTCCTTCAAAAACGCGCAGCGCGACGTTCGGCCCGCCGCGTTCGCGCACCAGTTTCATGTCGTCGAGCGCAAACAAACTTTCCGGGCCTTCACCGACGGCCAGCAGTAACGGTTTCGGGTAGCGCTCGAGATCCGCGCGCAAGTCCCACATCGCCGGCGGGTTTTCATCGCGCAATTTTTTGATCGCCTTGTTTGGAAGCTTCTGCTTTTTCAACTCGCGCAAAAATGCATCGTACCACGCGGCGCCGGCCTGGCGGATCATCGGATCGATCGCGATGACGCGGTTGCAGTCAAAGCGACGGCCGCCGAGTATGGCGACCGCGCCGCCCCACGAGTGTCCGACCAGCGTATCGACGCCTTCGGGAATCGCGGACATCACGTTGTACAGATCGAGGAGGGAGCGGTGCAGCGTCATTGGGCCGGCGGGAGGCCCGTCACCGTGGCCGCGCTGATCGTAGGCGTAGACTCGCGCCTGCGCGCCATAGTGAGCGGCCAGCTGCTCCCACGTTTTTCGCGAACCGGTCATGCCGTGAATCGCCAGAATCGCCGGGCCCCGGTCGCCCCAACGTTCCAGCGTCGTTTGGGCGCCGTCGTCGAGTGAAATGCGCTCCTGCGTGTGAACCACGGCCGAGGAATTTGCGCTCAGCTGGCAGCCGCCTGCCCGTAGTTTGCGTGCGGAAGGGAACAATAGCAGCATGAACATCTGGAAAAGAGCCATCGCCGGAACGACCATGGCAGCCATGCTGGCCGCCGCGGCCCCTTCCGCTGCCCTCGCTGACGGAGCGGCAAGCACGCGGAACATCCTGTTGGGCGCCGGCGTGGCGACCTACTTAATCATTCAGCACAACCGCAAGGTCCACGAGCGCTATGCTCAGGACGCGCGCCAGCAAGCCGCACTCCAATCGGAGAACAGCAATATGCAGGCCGCTTACAACAGCGAGCGCAGCGCCTACAGCAACGCGCAGGCCGAGATTGTGGATCTCAAGCGCGAAGTGGCGTATCAACATTCCGTAATCGTGCAGCAGCGGCGCCAGACCGCTATGACCGGGTTTGGGAGCCAGCCCGGAACGCGTGTCGCGGCGGCGACCTACGGACCCAGCCGGCAGGTTTCGATGGTCAATTACGGATGGGGCAAGATCTAATGAACGCGGGGCGCGCGGTAGCGTGCCTGATTTTGGGTGCGGCGCTGGCGAGCTGTGGCTCGCCAGCCGCTGACGCCCAGAACCGCGCAGACGGAGTCACGAAAGCCGTCTACAACAATGACGGCGCCGCCGTCGCGCAAAGTTTCGACGCCGCGCTGCAGAAACAGGTCACGCGGGCGCAGGTCGGCATGCTGTCGGACAAGCTCCACAAATTCGGCGATTACAAGGGACTAACGTACGTCAGCAACGACGGACTCAAGAACGAGTACACGTACCGGGCAAATTTCAGCAACGGCACCGCTCCGGTTATCGTGCGCTTTGACTCCGACGGGAAAGTCGCAGCATACCGCATCTCCCTCCCGCAGTAACGCTGGGCCCCGGCGGCTAACTTCGGCGGCATGAACGAAACGATCGTCCTGCTCATCGCCGCCATCGGCATCGTCGTCACTATCTTAATGTATATGGGCGGGATCGCGGAGTCGAACCGCCGCGCCTAGCGGCACTACGTTTTATTTGTACCTAACCTGGGCATAGGACGTGGAATGGACGGTCCCGGCGCTCCCGATCGGGTTTGGCGCAGCATTAAGGATCTCGCTGCCGAGTATTCCCGTTTACCGTCGCCGCCGCCGGTCGGTCAAATGGAGCGCGACTTGCAGCGAATCATTCACGAGAACCTCGGCCGCGACATCGACCGCCGCCTCATCGCTTTTTACGTTAGAGAGCTCCAGCAGCTGACCGCCGAGGCACGCCGCGTGCGCAACATCCGCGGCGAGATCGCGCCGGAAACAAACGGCGCCGAAGCGCGTTAGCGCAGATGATGGCTCTGGACGAAAAACCGTAGACTAAAGACCAGCACCCAGAAGAATCCCATAAAAGCGAGCAAGCACGCCGACGCAAAATAATCGCGCGGACGTTCACTGACGCGAATCGGAAGAACGACGCGGCGCTCCTCCATTTGGAGCGGTTCTGCGATGACCAGCACAGTTTCTTGCATTGGGTTGCTCTTACCCAAAACAAAGGCCCGGATTTCTCCGGGCCCTTGTGCTAACGAGGCTTAGGCTGCTGTTAGTACTTTGCCGAAACCGATGCGATCGACGTCGTGATATCCGCTTGATTGCTCGTCGCCGCTCCGCCATTGATCACGGGCGCTTGCGTAACGTTGCCGGGCGGTGAAGCTTCGAACATCGGATAGTCGTACGTCGCGGCGTATACTATGTAGTTGTCACCGGTTCCGGGACCAGCTCCGAGTCTAAACGTAGGCGAACGTGTGGCTGCGTTGTTCTGGCATCCCGTTCCCGCAGCTCCGCCGCAGGGTCCCAGAAAGTCAGGCAACGTGTAGTTTTGCGGACCGGTGCCGCGAATCGGCCCGACCGCGAAAAACGTACCTTGCGTCGTGTTTTGGAAGTAGACCATCGTTTCGACGACGCGCGCGTCGACCGGAACGGTGACCACTCCGGCGCCGCCGCCTACGCCGTCTTTCACGAACGTCGGCGTGGTAAGTACCGGCAAGGGCGTCAGGTTAGCCAATGTGCTCGATGCCGTGAACGTAAACGTTCCGGCGTTACCCGTAGCTACCGTGTCCGCCAACGTATACACACCCGCGACCGGCGCGGCAGCGAACATCGTGAAGCCTTGCGAGTAACCCGAGAAAGCCGATGGGAAGGTTCCGTCCTTAAAGAACGGATATGCCGGCGGTCCACCGCCGTAGTTGATAGTACTGGCTCCGCCGATTGGGTTCGCGTACCGAGTGTACACGGCCGCACCGGTTGTGCTTTCGTTTTCCGGGGCGAGTCCATAGGAGAACACGCCGCCGGTCTGACCGAAGGTCGTCACCGGATTGGCTACGTTGGGGTTCACGTTCTGCGGCGCACCACTCATTTGATGAGTGCCCGCATTATCAACGCACCCAGCACCGCAGGCCGGAGGCACGAAGCCTACCGGTGCGGTGATCGTCGGTGTGTTGACCAGAGCCGCAGACAGCCCGTTGGCTTGACGGAATGTCGAGACGGTGTTCAGGCCTAGCGTCTGAACCTGAACAGGAGGGGAACCCGACGCCTGCCCGATGTTCGCAGTACCAACAGCGAGCTGCAGGACGCTAGTGTTAGATGGATTGGTAACTACCGAAGTCGGCGGACTGGCCGCGCCGTTAGCGGAGCATCCTGCAAGGAGCGCCCCCACGGCGACGGCCGCGATGAGTTTGTATTGATTCAAGATCGCTCCTTACATTTTAACTTGGAAGTAGAACACGAAGCTCCGGATTCCGCTGGGCGTATCGATATACGCGTTCGTACCTTGACGCAGCGATCCGTAGTTTCCGATCATGCCGTATTGCGGGAATGCGTAGCCGGTGGAATTCTGGCCCGTCAAGGGTCCGGAGATTCCCGGCGCCAGCGGCTGCCAGCGTCCGTTCAGCGACGGTCCGCCGTACAGCGAACCAAAGAGATTGAAGACCTCCACGCCGGCGGTCCACGTCTTGGGTGCGTTGTACTCGATCGTTAAGTTGGTTATTGACGACGGATGGGAGAGTTTGCCGCCGTTGGCATTTCCCATGGGAATGCCGCGATTGGCAGCAACGTTCGGCGCGAAGAACGATCCCGGATTCATCGGATCGACCCATTGGCCCGTTCCTGATGCCGAGCAAGCTGGGCACGCGTTTGTGAACGGGATGTTATATGGTTGGCCGTTGATAAACGCCGACGTAATGAAGCCGGGTCCAATCGGATAACCGACGTTCCACTGCGTCTGCGGCGAGATCCGCCAACCATTGTGGGTTTGGTACGAGAAGTCGAAC
>PLED01000048.1 GCA_003136355.1 Vulcanimicrobiota bacterium
GGCACCATGGGCGGCGGCATCGCGATGTCGTTCGCCAACGCCGGTATCCCGGTGACGCTGATCGAAACCGGCGAAGAGCAGCTCAAGCGCGGCATGGGCGTGATGCAGAAGAATTACGAGGCCACCGCGGCGCGCGGCGGCATTCCCGCCGATGCGCCGGCCAAGCGCATGGGCCTGATCAACGGCGTGGTCGGGCTTGAGAACGTCAAGGACGCGGACCTGATCATCGAAGCCGTGTTCGAAACCATGGCGATCAAGAAGGAGGTGTTCGCGGCACTGGACAAATTCGCCAAGCCCGGTGCCGTGCTGGCATCCAACACGTCCTACCTCAACATCGACCAGATCGCGGCGGTGACCAAGCGTCCGCAGGATGTGCTGGGCATGCACTTCTTCAGCCCGGCCAACGTGATGAAGCTGTGCGAGATCGTGCGCGCGGAAAAGACCGCAGCCGATGCGCTGACCACCGCGGTCGCCGTCGCCCGCCGCATCGCCAAGGTGCCGGCGGTGGTCGGGGTCTGCGACGGCTTCGTCGGCAACGTCGTGCTCAAGACCGGCGAAGGCATGATCGCCGACCTCGCGCGCGTGATGCATGACGCGCTGCTCGGCGGCAATCTCGCCACGAAAATCGGCACGTACATGCTGGCGCCGGCCTTGCGGCGCTTACGCCGGAAGTTCGATTACGAAACCTACGGCGGCGCGCCGCTACTCGGTCTTCGAGGAAACTGCATCGTGACGCACGGGCGCGCGACGCGCAACGCGATAAAAGGCGCCATACACGTTGCCGCCGACGAAGTGCGCAACGACGTTGTCGGTAAGATCAGCGATCTCGTTACGCACGATCCGACCGAGGTTTAGCAGCTCGTGGCTGTTGGAATCGTCACCGACAGCACGTCGGATATCGAGCCGCAGCTTGCGGATCGCTTAGGCATAACGGTCGTTCCGCTTTTCGTCATCTGGGGCGGCCGCAGCTACCGCGACTACATCGATCTGAGCCGCCGGGAATTTTACGAGCGGCTGGCATCCGAATCCGAATTGCCGAAAACCTCGCAACCCTCGCCGCAGATGTTCGAAGAAGCGTTCGCGCCGCTGACGAGCGCCGGTCAAGAGATCGTTTGCATAACGGTCAGCTCCAAACTTTCGGGTACGATAAACGCGGCGCGCGCGGCTGCCGCCCGGTTCGAAGGCGCGCGCATTACCATCTTCGATTCGCTCAGCGTCGCGGGCGGTTTGGGCATGCAAGCTCGCGTTGCGAACGACCTGGCCCGGAGCGGGGCAAGTACGGATCGGATAGTGGAGGCGCTCGAAAACGAACGGCGCGCGCAGCGGCTTTACGCTTGCATTCCCGATCTCTCGCACGTCGTGCGGACCGGACGGATTGGAAAAGCGCAAGCAGCGATCGGAACGCTGATGAAGATCGTGCCGGTTATTTCACTGCACGACGGCGAGGTTGTCGCCGAGGCACAAGTCCGGACGTTTGCGCGCGCTGAAGAAACGATGATCGACTTGGCGATCAAAAACGTGTGCGACATTTCAGAAGGGCGTTTCTTGGTAATGCACACCAACGCGCCGGATCTTGCGGAAACGGTATGCGGGCGGCTCGAGCAGCGCTTGTGCGGCGTCAAGCCAAAACTGCTTGAAGTGCTTGAAGCGGGGCCGGTGATTGCGACGCACGGCGGCCCCGGAGCGGTTGGAGTCTTTTCCGCGCAATGACCGGCATTTACGTGCATTTGCCGTTCTGTCCGTATATTTGTCCGTATTGCGATTTCGCGAAGTGGCCGCATAAGGAAAGCGCCGCGCGGCGCTACATGGACGCACTGTCCGACGAGATCGATGCGGCGGCGGCGGATGGCGGCGAGCACACGGTATTTCTGGGAGGCGGAACGCCGAACACATATGCATCGGACGAGATCGCAGGGTTGCTGGCGCGTATCGCATCCAAATTTCCCGCGGCGTGCCCACCGGAAGTGACGATCGAAGTGAATCCGGAGCTTGTAACGGCCGATGCTTTAAAAGCCTATGCGGCCGCGGGCGTGACGCGACTGTCCATCGGCGTGCAATCGTTTGTGGAAACGGAGATCCGGACGCTGGGAAGGCGCCACGACGCCGCGCAAGTGAGCGCCGCGGTTGCGGCCGCTCGATCGTCCGGAATCGACAGCGTGAGCCTCGATCTGATGTTCGCCGTTCCGGGCCAGACCAAAGAGAGTTGGCGGAGCTCGCTGGAAACGGCGATCGCGCTTGCGCCGGATCATGTTTCCGCCTACGGTTTGACGGTTGAAGAAGGGACGCCGTACGCGGACTGGCGCGATCGAGAACCGCGCGCTTTCCCCGACCAGGATTTGGAGGGCGATCTCTATGAGCTAGCGATCGATGCGTTGGAGACGGCAGGCTTCGAACATTATGAGATCAGCAATTTCGCGCGCCCGGGACATCGCTGCGCGCACAACGCAAACTACTGGGCGAACGGCGAGTACGTCGGATTCGGCGTCGGCGCCGCGTCGTACGGCAGCGGCGTGCGGTCGACGCACACGCGCGACTTGGACGCGTACGTGTCCGCCGCTTCCCAGGGACGCAAGATTCCGGACCAATCCGAGCGGCTGGAAGGGGCGCAGCGCGCAGGCGAGGCCGTGATGCTGGCGCTGCGCACGGCGCAGGGGCTGTCGTTTGCAGCCTTCAAAGAGCGTTACGGGTTGGAATTCTTGGAATACTACGCTTCAATCGTCGAGCCGTATCGCGAAGCGGGACTGCTCGAAGTCGACGCCGCCGGCGCGCGGCTGACCAAGCGCGGTAGATTCGTAGCCAACGACATATGCGCAACGTTCATAACACTTCCTTAGGTCCTCACATCGCCGCCGCGATTCTCCGCGCCGTGTTTGCGGTTATTTTTGCCGTTACCGGATTCTTGCTGGGCCGTGAAGCCTATGTCTACCTCGTCGCGCCTCATTTTGCCGTCGAGAGTTTGCAGCTCGCGTTCACGATCGGCGTTCCTCTCGCGGGCGCCGTGCTCGGGCTCTTCGTGGCGCCGGCCGCGCAAAGCATCTTCGAAAAAGAACTCAATGCGATCGAGCGCGCGATCGAGCGGCTCGCTCCGTACGAAATCGCCGGAGGAGCGCTCGGCTTGATCGCCGGACTCGTGATCGCTTTTCTTATCCGCAGCGTCCTGTTCGAATTCATTTCGACCACCGGACGATCAGGAAGCTACGTCGCGATTCTGCTCTACATCGTGCTCAGCGTCTTCTTCGCGTATTTGGGCGCGCGCGTGGGCGCGCGAAAAATCGTAACGCTTTCGTTCGCGGGAACCAATGCCGCCGGCAGCATTCCGAAAATCATCGACACCTCGATCATCGTCGACGGACGCATCGTCGAAATCTTGCAGGCGGGATTTCTGGAAGGTCCATTCATTCTGCCGCGTTTCATCTTGCGCGAACTGCAGGCCGTCGCTGACTCTGCCGATGCGCTCAAGCGGACGCGCGGACGCCGCGGACTCGACGTCCTCAACCGGCTGCAGGAGATGGGTTCGCTGGAAATCAGCGAGATCGATTATGACGGCGTCCGCGAAGCCGATGCAAAGCTGGTGCGGCTCGCGCGCGAGCTCGGCGGCAAACTGGTCACCAACGACTACAATCTCAACCGTGTCGCGCACGTCGAAGGCGTCGCCGTGCTCAACGTCAACGAACTCGCAAACGCGGTCAAACCGATCGTGCTTCCAGGTGAAGAACTGCACATACAGGTGATTCGCGACGGCAAGGAACCCCATCAAGGCGTCGGTTATCTCGACGATGGGACTATGATCGTTGTGGAAAACGGGCGGCGGCTCATCGGGGAATCTACCGACGTCGTGGTGACGAGCGTTCTGCAAACCGTAGCGGGCCGCATGATCTTCGCGAAAGCGCGCAAGGAAATGCCGCACTAATGCGCCGTCCGCCGTCGTGGACCGCCATCGTCGTTGCCGCCGGCCGCGGAACGCGGTTCGGCCGGGCCAAGCAACTCCTCGAGATCGCCGGCACACCGATGCTCGCATGGTCGATTCGAACGCTCGCGCAAATGCCTGAAGTTGACGCGGTCGTGGTCGTGACCGAAGGCGAATGGCTGACCGAGATCTCGGCGGTCGCGGCGAACGCCGCCGGCACGAAGTCGTCCTCGGTGGTTCCGGGCGGCGCAACGCGCCAAGCCAGCGTTTATGAGGGCCTCCGAGCGGTTCCCGGCGGATGCGACGCCGTGCTCGTACACGACGGCGCGCGGCCGCTCATCAACGCGGAGGTCGTGCGCAACGGCATGCAGATCATCGGCGACGGCTTTGCCAGTTTGCTCGCCGTTCCCGTGGTCGACACGGTGAAGATCGTGGAGCCTCATTCGCGCATCGTGAAAGAAACGTCGCCGCGCGAGCGGCTTTGGGCCGCGCAGACGCCGCAATTCGCGACGCTTCCGGACATGCGTTTGGCGCACGAAGCCGCGCGCCGCGATCATTTCTCGGCCACCGACGATGCGATGTTGCTCGAGCGTATCGGCGTGACCGTGCAGATCGTGCCGGGCTCTCCCGACAATTTCAAGGTGACGCTGCCCGAGGATTTGGCGCGCGCCGAAGACATTTTGCGCCGCCGCTTTGCGGACGCCCGCTGATGCGCGCCGGATTTGGTTTCGACGCGCACCGCATGGAGCCCGGACGCAAGTTCGTTCTGGGCGGCGTGCATATCGAAAACGATCGTGGGGCGGCCGGACACTCCGATGCCGACGTGCTGGCGCACGCGGTAAGCGACGCGATCCTGGGCGCCGCTGCGATCGGCGATCTGGGAGGACGTTTTCCGGCTTCGGATCCCCGTTGGAAAGATGCCGATTCGCTGGAGTTGCTGGCGCAATGCGCGGCGGACGTGCAGCGTGCCGGCTATTCGATTCAAAATGTGGATGCGACGATCGTGCTGGAATCGCCGCGGCTCGAGCCGTTTGTCGCGCGCATGCGGGAAAACCTCGCGCGCAGCTTAGGGATTTCCACCGGGCAGGTCAGCGTGAAAGCCAAAAGCAGTGAAGGTCTCGGGTATACCGGAGACGGCACCGGTATTGCCGCCTCCGCCATCGCGTTGATCGAAACGCTGTGACATGATCGAACGGCAAGCGCTCGCGGCGGCGATGCAACGCTGGGGATTCTTGGAGGATCCGGTTCCCGCCGCGGCTTGGCAATGGATCGAGACATTTGTCCAGGCCTATCCCGACAGCACGATCGAAGCCGCGCGGCTGCTCGTCGCCGCGCTGCGCGCGGAGGCGTGCATGATTCCGGCGCTCGAGCTGGAGCGGCTGCGTTCGCGAGATACGCTGTTTTTCGTCGACTCGGTCGGCCAATACGTGGATCAGCAGCCGGAGCTGCGCGGTCTGCCCCTGGATCGCGACCTTTCTGAAATCGCAAAAGAGTTCGGTCTGTCGCGTGAAGACGCGCTGCTGGCAACCCGCTTGGCGCTCACCGGTGAAAGAGAGGGGCCCCCGCTAGAACTGCTTTTTCCGCTGCTCGGACACGATCGGATTTTGATCCGCATCGGCGCGGTCAACTCGCGACTGCTGCACGGCCGCGGCTTGCAACCGCTGGCTTTCGGTCCCGACGGAAAGCCGTTCGAGCCAATCCACGGAGAACGGCCGCTTCATGGATGATATTTTTTCGGCGATAGGATCGGATCTGCGCGCGGCCTTGGAGCGCGATCCCGCCGCTCGCGGGGCGGCGGACGTCGTCCTTTCGTATCCAGGATTCCATGCGGTGGCGGCGCACCGTTTCATCCACGCGCTGCATCGCAGCGGTATCCCGCTGCTTCCGCGATGGCTCTCCAACGTGAACCGCTTTTTCACGGGAATCGAGATCCATCCCAACGCACGTATCGGCCGCGGCTTCTTCATCGATCACGGAATGGGCGTCGTGATCGGCGAGACAGCCGAGGTCGGCGAGAACTGCACGGTCTATCAGGGTGTCACGCTCGGCGGGACGAGTCTGGCGCGCGGCAAACGTCACCCGACCTTGGGAAAGAACGTGACGGTCGGCGTGGGAGCTTCGCTGCTCGGAGCGATCGTAGTCGGCGACAATGCCAAGATCGGCGGCGGATCGGTGGTCGTGCGTGACGTACCGGCCAACGCAACGGCCGTTGGTGTGCCGGCGCGCGTCGTTATGAAGGACGGCGTGGCAGTGAGCGCGCCCGCGGAAGAAGAGGCCAATTGGACGTGGGTGATCTAGCGTGAAGCTGTACAACACGCGCACGCGCAGCCTCGAAGAGTTCAAACCGCTGCGGCCGCCACACGTGCGTATCTACGTCTGCGGACTGACGCCTTCGGCCGAGGCGCATGCCGGTCACGCACGGTCTTTTCTGTTTTTCGATGTGCTCCGCCGGTATCTTGAGCACTTGCGTTACGACGTCACGTTCGTGCAGAACGTCACCGACATCGACGACCGCAGCATAGAGCGCGCGAAAGAAACGGGCGAACACTGGTACGATATCGTCGGCAGCTATTACGCCTCGTTCAAAGAGTCGATGCGCAAACTCGGCGTGCGTCATCCCGACGAAGAGCCGTACGCCACGCGCTTCGTTCCGCAGATCGTGGACATGATCGGCGAACTGGTCGATAAAGGTTATGCCTACGTTTCCAAGGGCGGCGTCTATTACCGCGTGGCGAAATTTCGGCGGTACGGTGCGCTCAGCGGGCGCAACGTCAAGGATTTGGAAGCGGGTGCGCGTGTCGAAGTGGATGAGTTCAAAGACGATCCGCTCGATTTCGCGCTGTGGAAATTCGCCAAACCGGGCGAGCCGACGTGGCCGTCGCCATGGGGAGATGGCCGTCCGGGCTGGCATATCGAGTGCTCGGCGATGTCGCGCGCGCTGCTCGATCCAGATGGCGATGGCTTCGACATTCACGGCGGAGGCGCGGATTTGATTTTCCCGCACCACGAGAACGAGATCGCGCAGAGCGAACCGCTGATGAAGCATCCGCCGATGGCAAATTTTTGGCTGCACGGCGGACTGGTGCAATTCGAAAGCCGCAAAATGAGCAAATCGCTCGGCAATTTCGAACCGTTGGCCGATCTGTTGGAACGCTTCGATCCGCAAGCGGTCCGGCTGGCGTTCTTGCAGACCGGCTACAGCAAGGTGATGAACTTCACCGACGAATCGATGGCGGCGGCGGCAACCGCTTTGACCCGCATCAAGGAATGCTGGCGCGAACTCGATCGGGGCGAAGGACGCGACGGAAGTCTGATGCCGAAGATCGAGGCCGCGCTCGATGAGGATTTCAACACGTCCCAAGCGCTTTCGGAAGTCTTCGGGTACATTGCCAATCCAAAAACTGCAAACGGCGCTGAACTGAGCTATGTGCTGGCGCTGCTCGGGATCAAGCCGGACGATTCGTGGCTGGCCGATGCGCCGCGTCAGCTGCGGGCGGGCTTTCTCGATTGCCTGCACGACGAGCTGGGATCGGAAGTCTCGCTTAACGGAGAGACGCCCGAGAGCGCGATCGCGCAAGTCATTCGGCTGCGGGCGCGCGCCCGGGCCGAGAAAGACTGGAAGGAATCGGATCGCCTGCGCGACGTGCTGCTGCGCTGCGGCGTCGAACTGCGCGACGAACAAGGCGGTGACACCACGTGGCAGCCCGCGTAGATCTCGACGACGCCGTCTACGGCGTGCATGCGATCGAAGAGGCGCTCACCGCGGGCGAAAATCTTCGGCGCATTCATGTGTCGGGCGAACGCCGGCGCGATCCGGCTATACGGAAGCTGCTGGACCTTGCCAGCGACCGCGGCACGCAGATCCGTTTTGAAGAGCGAAAGTTCTTCACGCAGTTTCCTTACAAAGCGCACCAAGGCGTGGTGGCGGTCGGAGAGCCGTTTCCTTACGAAACGCTGGAAGGCGCGCTGGCCAAACGCGGCAGCCCGGCGCTGTACGTCGTGCTCGATCACATTACCGATCCGCACAACGCCGGCGCGATCATACGCACAGCCGAGTCTGCCGGCGCCGATGCGCTCGTTCTGCCGGAGCGGAGATCGGCCGGCGTGAACGCTACGGTTCGTAAGGCGTCAGCGGGAGCTTCGGCGCACTTGCCGATCGCGCGCGTCAGCAATATCGCCGAAACGCTGCGCAAGTTGAAGAAGGCCGGCATCTGGATCGCGGGGGCCGACACGGGTGAGTCCAGCATCCAGTACGACAAGGCAAACCTCGGCGGCGACCTCGCCCTGGTCATCGGGGCCGAGGGCCAAGGCCTCTCACAGGTCGCTCGCAAGGAATGCGACTTCCTGGTCAGGATTCCGATGCTCGGAAAGGTCGCTTCGCTGAACGCCTCGGTCGCCGCGGCCGTGCTGCTCTACGAGGCAGTCAGGCAGCGAAAAGGGGTCTGACCGGTCGAAGTCCTTGACGGCGCAAGGAGTACCCTTTTATACTTGGGCGAGATGTGTGGCGCTCGACGGGCTCCGGCCCGCGATTTGCCCACATCGGTTCAAAAGGGTAGAGGCACTTATGGCGATGACCCACCCCGTCTCGGAGGGCTTGGACTACCACGAGCGGGTCGACGAGGATTTGGTCGCAACTGCTAAATCGGGCGACAACCTCGCGATGGAATTCCTTCTCAACAAGTATAAGAATTTCGTTCGTATAAAAGCGAAGAGTTATTTCTTGATCGGCGCCGATCGCGAAGACATCATCCAAGAAGGCATGATCGGCTTGTATAAGGCCGTCCGCGACTTCAAAGCCGACAAGCTGTCGAGTTTCCGCGCGTTCGCCGAACTCTGTATTACGCGGCAGATCATCACCGCGATCAAGACAGCCACGCGCTACAAGCACTCACCGCTGAACAGCTACATCTCGTTCAGCCACACCCCGGCTGGCCAGGATCC
>PLED01000013.1 GCA_003136355.1 Vulcanimicrobiota bacterium
ATCGACAACGCGCTCCAGCGCGTCAAGCGCAAGATTGAGAAGAACCTTTCAGAGATAGAACTTCCGTAAGGGTTGTCATCCTGAGTAGAGAAAAGGCGCCGAACCGGCGCCTTTTCGTTTCGTTGATCGCAGCCGTTACTTCCGCTGGTGAAGGTAGATGTAATTGCCTTCGGGGTCGATGCACTCCGTTGCGCCGCACGACTCGCCTTCGAACTTGCGGTCGGTGATTTTTCCGCCCAGTGATTCGGCGCGCTCGGATGCCGCCTTCATGTCGGTGACACCGAACATGATGCCGTGGCCTTCTTTCCAGCCTGCCGACGGATCTTGCGCTAGAGCGAACGTCGATCCGTCGGGCAATCCGTACTCGACCCAGTAGTCGGATTCCATCCCGACTTGCCAGTCGAAAAGACCTTCGTAAAATGCGCGCGCGCGTCTCATGTCTTTGACGGTGTAGAAGACGACGTCGAGTCCGCGCAATGGAATTTTCTGTTCGCTCATGTCAAGCGCTTCACGATTTCGGCGTAGAGCGCCTCTCGGTCGGCGAGAGGATCGACGATGAAGGCTTGCGCTTCTTTGCCTGCGGTTTTGGGATCGATGACCACCGTTACGTTACGCCGCGCGCAGACGTCCATGCAGCTTGTGTTGACCGCGCGGATCTTTCCCCACAAACCGTCGGCTTTGAGCCGGTCCTTTAACCAGTCGCGTAGATGGAAATCGCCGATCTCCGCCGCCTTGTCCGGGTCCTCTTCAGGAATGCGTTCTTTCGTGCAACGTTCGCAAACGAGCACAAGTCCGGAATCTGACCACTTCGGTTTTATTGGTTGCATAAAATAGTTAGCCGGCAGAGGGATTCGAACCCACGGAGACTTTCGTCGACGGCTTACAAAGCCGTTGCCGTTGACCGCTTGGCTATGCCGGCTAGAACAGACCAAGTTGCTTGGGCGACCGGTCCATCCCCTGCTCATAACATTGCTGCGGCAGCGCTTGTCTTGGCAAGACATTGTCGGCGCCGCGCTTCTGACCACCGAGACGGTGCGAGCAGCCGTTTCCCCTATTGAGCGCGCGGTAAGTTGGCGTCAGCGAATGACAGCTCGGGCAGAGCAACGTCAAGTTGTGGGCCGCGTTGTTACGCCAGTCACCATCCATATGCTCGACCTCAACGGGAATGTTTCCGGTAATCGGATGCCGCTCCGCCCAACCGCACCGACTACATTGTTCTCCGAGCTTATCGATTAAGTACCGCCGGATGAACTGAGACCGGTTCAAAATCTCACGGTATTGGCCCAGTTCCAAGAGTCTACTACGCTCTTTATAATGGTACGCATGTTCGCAATGGCGCGAACAATATTTGGTCGAGCCCTGTTTTATCTCATCGCCGCAGCCGTTCGTGCACCACCCACGAAATTTCTTCGGAGTCATGCACCGATGTTATCGTCACCGTGTGCCAGCAGCATGGCACAATGTTTCTGTCAAGCGAAAAGTCCGAATAATGTAACGAAATCTTAAGCGATGTACGACACAACGATACGGTTTGGAATCGTCGGCGAGTAGCGAATCCACTGACATTGCGCAATTCCGTCGCGTTCGCGGAGCGGCAATGGATCGAGGCCGCGTGTAGCGGGACCGGCGACGTGTGCACCACTTCGGTCGAATTGCGAACCATGGCATGGGCATGCAAACCGGTTAAGCATCGGCTTCCACTCATAATAGCAGCCAAGGTGCGGACAAATAGGACTGAAGAGCGCAAACCCGATGTTGAGAACCGGATAAGGAAGCGTGTCTTTCCCGCTCGCCGTGAAAAGATCGCTGCGGTCGCGTATGAATTTCTGCGCGTCTTTGACTCTAATGCCCCAAACGGATTGCGGCGACCCGGCGGTGAGGTATGCGTCCTTGCTATGCATCTGAATTTCGATCTGCACCGGCGCGTCCGTTGACGCCTGAAGCTGTTTCCAAGTGCTTTCGTCCATGCCCGTCCAAGCGGGACGGCCGGGATCGGTATCGGGAGTAAGAGCCGCCATCGCCGGAACGGCCAGGGTCAAGCCTATGATGCCGCCGATGGAGATCGTCGCTCGGCCCATCCATTCCCGGCGTGACAATTCTTCCGCGCCCTGATGCTGAGCCTGGTCGTCTTGCATGTTGACCTCATTTTACGGCGACTCGCTATGGGGGAATGGTAACACGATTGATGTCGCGGGTATGCATCATTTCTCTGAAAGCCAGGGCTCATGGTGTTTCGCGAGGCGGACTCCGCGGGAACACACTCGCCATGGACCTGACCAAGGACTATCCGCGCAGCCCGCGCGAGCAACTCGACGGCATCATGATTCTTCCGCGCGCGATCGATAAGGCGCGCGCCCAACTCGAGGGCAAGCTCGGGGAGTACCTGTACTTCGGATGCCACCTGAACCGCATGCTTTTCAGGACGCTTGGTGTTACCGAGGACGAATTTTTGCAAACCGTCCGATCGTCGCCGGACGATGAGGGCGTCTTGGAATGGATTCGCGAGTTCGTCAATCCCGAACCGAAGGCAATCGAAGCGATGAATCAGCAGCTGCTGCAAGACGGCCCGCAGAAACCCGAAGAGCAGAAGCATTTCAAAGACGAGCTCGACCGGATCGATCCGGGCAACGACAAAATTAAGACGTGGCCCGATTTGATCGATCTCGAAGAAGGTCGCTTGCCTAAAGAAAGCGCGACGGCTACATAAAAAAAAAGAAGACCCGCGCGGAGCGGGCCCTCCTTGTCTCGGGAGGAGACGCCCGATTTATTTAACGACGTGCCAGTCGTTGATGACGAACTGCTTACCGGTCGCTGCTACCGTCAGCACTCCGTCGCCGAACGCGTTGACGTTGAACGTGGCGACGGCCGCCCCGCTCTTCGTCAGCGTTCCCGAGATGAAGTGCGGATCGGGCGGCTGCAGGCTCGTATTCGTCGTGACGTTGAGCGTGTCGCCATTGACGAGATTCGCGTTTGCGATCGCGAGGTTAATGAGAATCCCGCGCGCGAACGTCGCGGTGACGGGAATGTTGAACGAACCCTTCAGCGTTCCGCCCGCGAGCGTGAACATCGGCGTAGCGATCGGGCATGCGGTGTTTTGACTGCCGGTCTGTATCGAGAACGAACCGACGCTGCCCGTGTACGTGCTGCCGGTGTGCGTCGACTGCCAGGTGACCGAACCGTCGCTGTTAAGCGTGCGCGTTCCGCTCGGCAGCAGTCCGGCCCATCCGAACGTTTCGCCCGAGATGCCGGTTGCGTTGTAACCGGCCGAGTCGGAGCAGAACGTCGTGCTGTTTCCGGACGAAGCCGCGAGCACGAACTCGCCGTCTTCGACGACGGTCTTCACGCCCGCGACGTCGAGTTCGCCCGTGTTCGAGCGGTCGAAACCGTTCTTCAGAACCGGATAGCCGTATTGATCGAAGGAAGAGTGGACGTAATTCACCGTTTCGGTGCGAACCGCGGCCGTCGTCGACGAATTCAGCGCGTACATCTTAGCCGTGCGTTGCACCGTCTCCGAGCCCGACCCGGTCGAGGTCCAGATTCGCACGACGTCGCGCGCTAGCCCGGTGCATGCGTTGTCGTAGAAGAACTGCGTTTCAGACGAATTTGGATCGCCGTTCTTGTCGGGCGCGTAGAACTCGATGCCGTTGTTACAGGTGCCGGAAGCGGCCGGCACCGTGGTGTCTTCGGCGCGGATTGCGCTGGACTGTAAGGGAGAGTTGGTGGAATCGTTGACGTTTGCGAAGTCCTGAACCGGCGTGCCGAGCGCCTCGGTTGACGCGATTGAATCTTCAGTCTGCTGCGCTGCGGATTGACTGGCGGTGCCGCCGCCCGCGGGTGGTGTCAGCGAGCCGGAGCCGGAGGCGCCGCCGCCGCATGCGGTCAGCGTCGAGGTAAGAAACACCGCGAGGATGAGGAGATGCCTGGTTTTCATTGTGGGAAGCTCCAATGAGTAGCGAAGTGCTTGCTACCGTTATATCTCAGACGGTTCCCAGCATCATTAGGTGGACTTTAGCGAAAGCGGTGAATCGGATTAGAATGATACAATGGCCGCACAGGACTCGCGCCCGGGCGCGACGTACCCTGGTGCGCCTGTATATGGGTAGGTGGCCGAGTGGTTAAAGGCAACAGACTGTAAATCTGTCCAGCTAACGCTGTACGCTGGTTCGAATCCAGCCCTGCCCACCAGATTTCGCGCGGGCGTTGCATAGTGGTAGTGCTTTTGCCTTCCAAGCAAACAGCGCGGGTTCGATTCCCGCCGCCCGCTCCAAAAATTTTCGGCTATAACTTGGCAATGCCGCGGACATGTCTCTGCCGGCATAAACTTTCATGGATATTTCATGGAAACCCATGCGGACGCGTCCCGGGGAAACCCGCGCTCAGCTGCCTGCTAGTGCCTTTGCATTTCCTAAGGAACGCAAAGAGCCGCTAACCGATGCCAATCACGTGCGCAGTGCGATTGCGCGTTTTCCGCAAGTGGACGGCGTCGATGATGCCGAGCGCGCTCAGGCTTTCGGCAATATCAAAGCGGCGGCGCAGTATTATGGGATCGCATTTCACGCCAAAGATTGGCACGAAATCAGTGTTTCATTATGCGGTAAGCCCGTTTTCTAAACGCCGGATCAACCATCAAAGGCTGATCTACTTGAGGCGCAAAGAGTACTGACATGGGCATTTTCTGGGTCCGACGGGTGGGACTCTTAGCTGGAGCGGGACTCGTCATTTCGCTTGCGGCTTGCTCGCCTGATTCGGGGCCGGCGTTGACAGCGGTCAACCGTCACCTCTTGGGTCGGCTTTGCACGGACGTCCTCGCACTACCGGACGTTACCGCTTACGGTGAACGTAGGAAGCCGTTTGAGGACGCGCTGGTGCGGGCGGGGGTTTTCCAACGGCTTGGCGAGACGACCGTTGCGGGGAGCGGGAAACGCGCAACTCGATACAACGTCTCGCCCTCGCACGTACGCGATCTGCGCATTGAGCATCGCGACCCAAAATCCAAGAGTGAGGTCGTCCGCGTATGTTTCGGCGAGGCTAAGGCTACGCGTATTATTGGCACATACGATCCTCAAAGACAGAACGTTCCGATTGAGTTTGCGTATTGGGTGCATCTGCGGCCGTGGACGGCGGCGCTACCTTCGAATTTCCGGCTACCTCGCGACGGCATAGCTCATGCCAAATACTCGTATATGACGTCAAATGGCGCCTATTACGCTGAGTGGTTTACCCACAGCGACGGCCCGGATATGCGGGCGGTATTTTGGCCGTTTACTGGGAAGCCGTGGCATAGCGGGCGCTATCCATCGAACCTCACCTGGCCTGGGCGGAAATTTATCGTTTGACTGAATTACGCTGCCGAATTGGCTGCGCCGCCATTGTTGCACGAAATCATCGTGCCATACAGTTGGCACACTCGGTTCGTATTATCGAAACATGGTGAATACAGCAAAACGAAATACGAAAAAAGTTGGAGATATTTCCGAGTCCGCCGTAATTACGGCCCTTATTAAATGCGGGTACGAAGTCTCGATTCCGTTCGGTGAAAATCACCGCTACGATATCATTGTAGATAAGGATGGGGTCTTGTCGCGGATCCAGATTAAATCTGGGCGTTTGCGAAGGGGAGTCGTGGATTACGCTGCCTGCAGTTCACATTCGCACCGCGGCGGCCCGAATTCCCGGAGTTATCAGGGGGAAGTGGACTATTTCGGGGTTTACTGCAAAGACACCGACAGCGTCTATTTGATCCCGAGCGCGGACGCACCGGCTACACGTGGATCCCTTCGCATTGATCGGACCAAGCAAGGGCAGAGCAAGAAGATACGTTGGGCGCACCCGTACGTGATCCAGGTCTGCACGCCCGTACTAGTAGGGAGCGCCGCTGAGTCCGTAGTAAGGCCGCTAGACCGCGAGTTGCCCTTTTGGCCGTCGTAGCTTAGTGGTAAAGCATTTCGTTGGTAACGAAAAGAGCGTGAGTTCAATCCTCACCGACGGCTCCATCTCTCTTGGCTGAAAGGCCGGCGCGTGCAGTTTAGAGTCGAGCTCGTCGTTCCGCCGGAAGCTGCTTTCGCGCCGCTGGTGCAGTCGACAGTTGCCGACGCATGCGAGCGCGCCGAGCTCGATCCTGCGCGCCCCGAAGATCTCGCAACCGCCGCAGCCGACGGGTTTCTAGCGATCGTCGAGCAGGCCATGGTCGAATCGACCGAGCCGATCCGCGTGATCTTGCAAGCGACGCCCGATGAGCTGGGTGTGCGCATTCGCGAACGCGGTTTACCCCTCGACAGCGCGGAAGCGAAGCGCGATCCGGCGTGGGCGCAGATCTCCGCAAGAGTCGACGCAATGCACTGGCACGCTCACGGCGCGTCCGGAAGCGAACTCGAACTTGTCGTAAACCACGCCCCGCCGACTCATGGCGAAGAAGCGCCGCCTCCAAGCAACGACGTCCCGTTCGCTCCGCCTCAAGAATACACGATCCGCCGTTTCAAACCGGCTGACGCGCCAAGCCTCGCGCGCGCATTCTATTTAACGTACGGCTACAACTACGATTTCCCGGCCGTGTACGAACCGCGCAGACTGGTCGCGCTGAACGCTTCCGGTCGCTACATTTCGACGGTCGCGGTCGGAGAAGACGGCGAGATCGCCGGCCACTACGCGCTCTCGCGCGAACCGGATCAACCGATCGGCGACGGCTGCGGAGCGATCGTTTTGCCGGCTCATCGCGGGCGCGACCTGCTCAACAAGTTGCGCGAAGGCATGGAAAAAGAAGCGCAGCACGTCGGCCTCGAGGCGTATTTCTCCGAACCCGTTACCGACCACGGGCGCACCCAGCACGCGAGCGAGAGTTTCGGTGCGAAAGCCACCGCGATTACGCTGGGCTGCGCGCCGCGCAGTTTTCTGGCCAAGCACATGGAACTGTCCGCAACCTCGCAGCGGCAAAGCACGATGCTCTACTACAAACTGTTGAAGATGCCGGCGCCGCGCGTGCTCTATGCGCCGCAATCTCACGCGCGGATATTAGCGAGGATCTATCAAGACCTCAGCATCCCGGCGGAGTTCCCTGAAGGCAAACCCGCGAGCGGAAACGGCGCTATGCGCACGACGGTCAATCGCGGCGACGCCGTCGCGACGATCGACGTCACGCGAATCGGCGCTGATAGCGCTACGTCGTTGCGGCAAAACATCGAAGATCTCAGATCGCTGACGCACTTAGGCGCGATCTATGTTCGGCTCCCACTCGACGACCCCGCCACACCCGGCCTCGCCGCGATTGCCGAATCGTGCGGGTTATTTTTCTCGGGTGCTGCGCCGTGGGCGCTCGACGGCCGCGATGCGCTCGTCTTGCAGCTTCCGCTCACGGCAATCGATCTCTCGGCGCTCACCGTTGTCGGCGACTTCGGAAAAGAGCTGCTAAGTTATATCGACGTCGCCTCCAAGAAAGCGGCAACGAGCCCCTCGATACCGGTTTGATCTTCCGCGCTGAAGCGCGCCAGCTGGGGGCTGTCGAGATCAAAAACGCCGCGCGGTTCGCCGTTGATGAGCAGCGGTACGACCATCTCGGATTTCGAAGCCGAGTCGCAATAGATGTGATCGGGCGCTTGGCTGACGTCGTCCACAACCACCGTCCGCTTTTCGGCGAGCGCGCGATTGCAAACGCCCTTACCGGCCGGCAGGCGCGAACAGGCCGGCTTACCACCGAAGGGACCGAGCACTAGGCCGTCCGGTGTGGGCAGGTAAAAACCCGCCCAATTGATCGCCGGGACCTCGGCATAAACGAACGCCGCAAAGTTCGCCGCATTGGCAATAAAGTCGCACTCGTCTTCAAGCAGACCGCGGACCTGGCGCTCCAGCAGCACATAATCTACCGCTTGCATCGTGCCGCTCTTTTGGCGCCCGCGATCGAAGCCCTCGGCGCGGTCACACCCAGGGCCGGCGCGCAGACGGGGGTAAGGAGGTCGGCAGGCGCGCGCCCGTAGCTCAATTGGATAGAGCAAGGCACTCCTAAGGCCGAGGTTGGCGGTTCAATTCCGTCCGGGCGCACCACCACTACCCCACCACTTCGCTTGCTTGCCGGACCCCCTCCCCCGGTGCTATAATCAGCCCCGAACGGACTTGCGGGTCCGTTTATTTAATGTGGCTCGTCGGTCCAGAGGCTTGTAAGTGGCAAAAAAAGAGAACCGCGTGATGGTCGTAATGGCGTGCACGGAGTGCAAGCGCCGGAATTACAACACGCAAAAGAACAAACAAAAAACGACGGAACGGCTCGAATTGAGCAAGTACTGCCGTTTTTGCCGCTGCCATAAGCCGCACAAGGAGTCCAAGTAAGCGCCTAGGGCGGTAGCTCAATTGGTAGAGTTGCGGTCTCCAAAACCGTCGGTTGCAGGTTCGAGTCCTGTCCGCCCTGCCAATTCCTAAAGATCTTTTATCATGAGTAAAGTACAAACGACGACATCGGCTAACCGGCCAAATCCGCGCGAATTCGTTCGCGGAGTTTGGCTCGAGCTTCGGCGCGTCACGTGGCCGACTCGCGAAGAATGGATCTCGGCGACGGTGCTGACCGTCGTGCTGGTCGTCACCGTCGGCTTGTACACGTACGGCTGCGATTGGATCTTTGCACAAATTTTCTCACTCATCCACCCGCCGGTTACATCATGATCGAATTTCCCAGTCACGAGTCGGAAGCCGAAGCGCTTTCGGAAGCGTCCGGCGTGCAGGACACGCCCGAACAGGCCTTCGAAGCCTCCGAGGACGCGCGGCCTGAGAGCGCGCAAAACGAGAGTGCGCAATCGGAGAGCGTGCAAAGCAACGGCGCGGTGAGCGCTGAGCCGGCCGAACCGGACGCGGAGACCGTCGATTCGTTCGCAGAGCTCGAGTCACCCCAAACGGAAGTCGCGCAGTTCGAAAGCGCGGAAGCTCCGGCCGCCGATGGCGCTCCGGCCAGCGGTGACGTTCCGGCGAGTGACGGCGAGCCCAAGCCCAAGGGCAAAGACAGCCGCAAGAACTGGTTTGTTATTCACACGTACTCGGGTTACGAGAACAAAGTGAAAGCCAACCTCGAGCGGCGCATCCATTCGATGAACATGCAGGACAAGATTTTCCGCGTGCTCGTGCCGATGGAAGACGAAGTCGAGTTCAAAGACGGCAAGCGCAAGATCACGCCGAAAAAAGTTTTCCCGGGTTACGTGCTCGTCGAGATGGACATGGATGACCAATCTTGGTACGTCGTGCGCAACACGTCAGGCGTAACCGGTTTCGTCGGCAGCCCCGGCGCCGGCGAGAAGCCCGTGCCGCTGCAAGATAAAGAAGTCAAAACGATTCTCAAGCAGATGGGCATCGAAACGCCCAAGCTCAAGATCGACTTCAAGAAGGGCGATCGCGTCAAGGTCACGTCGGGACCGTTCTTCGACTTCACCGGTCTCATCGACGAAATCCAGCCCGAGAAAGAAAAAGTTCGCGCGCTCATCTCGATCTTCGGCCGTGAAACGCCGGTCGAGCTTGAGTTCTACCAGATCGAGAAAGTCTAGCACCGCAAATAAAGTTTCTCACACGAAGCAACCCCGGTCGTGTGACGTACCGTTCGTGGTTGGGCGAAGCCCAGTCTTGAGCGAGCGTAGCGAGTCGAAAGGGGAAGTCTAACTGGCTGGACCGTTAGGTCCAGTGCTGAGCTAGGGCTCGAACAAGAGCCCGTGACGAAGGGACGAACATGGCAAAAAAAGTCGTAGGCAAGATCGGCCTGCAAATTCCGGCCGGCAAAGCCACTCCGGCGCCGCCGATCGGTCCGGCGCTCGGTCCATACAGCTTGAACATCATGGATTTCTGCAAGCAGTACAACGAACGTACCGCCTCGCAGTCGGGCATGATCATTCCGGTCGAAATCACCGTCTTCGAAGACCGCACGTTCACGTTTATCACGAAAACGCCGCCGGCTTCATTCCTTATAAAACAGGCCGCGAAGATCGAGTCCGGCTCGAAAGAGCCCAATCGCGACAAGGTCGGCAAAATCTCGCAAGCGCAAGTCGAGGCGATCGCGAAAACGAAAATGCCCGACCTGAACGCGAACGATATCGACATGGCCAAGCGGATCATCGCCGGCACCGCCCGCTCGATGGGTGTGGAGGTGGAAGGCTGATGGCTCGCACGCACGGTAAGCGTTTCCGCAATCTTGCGAAAAGCTACAATCCCGCCGACGCGTTAGATACGGTTGCGGCCGTGTCGCTCGTCAAGAAAAACGCAAACGCGAAATTCGACGAGACGATCGAGGCGCACATTCGCCTCGGTGTCGATCCGAAGAAGAGCGAACAAAACGTGCGCGGCACGGTTTTGCTTCCGCACGGAACGGGGCGCGCTGTCCGCGTCGTCGCTTTCGCCAAGGGCGACAAAGCCAAAGAGGCCGAAGCCGCAGGTGCGGATTTCGTCGGCGAACAGGATTTGATCGACAAAATAAAAGGCGGCTTCGCCGATTTCGACGTCGCGGTGGCGACGCCGGACATGATGGGGCCGGTCGGTTCGCAGCTCGGCCGTATCCTCGCGCAGAAGATGCCCAACCCGAAAGCGGGTACCGTTTCGCCGAACATCGGCGCGGCAGTGCGCGACATCAAAGCCGGTAAGGTGGAGTACCGTTTGGACAAGGCGTCGATCGTGCACACGATCGTCGGCAAAGCCAGCTTCGCCGAAACTCAGTTGGCCGAAAACGTGACGACGCTGCTCGACGCGATCATTCGCGCCAAGCCGGCTGCTTCGAAAGGGACCTACTTGCGCAGCATTACGCTGACCAGCACGATGGGCCCCGGCGTGAAAGTCGATCCGAACAAAGTTCGAACGACGACCGCCTAACTCGAGCTAGACGAGCGAGACTTTCCCCGACGCGAGGTCGTAGACGGCACCTACGAACTCGACGCCTTTGGCGGCAATGATCGGATCGGCTTTGAGCTTCGCGACGTTGGCGTGCACGTTTGCGATGGTCGCATTATGCACCCAGTCGCCGGCGCTGTGCTGCGTTGCTTTTGCATACGGAGCTATTGCGGCGGCGAGGCCCTGAATATGACCGGGAAACGTGGTGCCCTTGCCGACGAATTCGGTCGCGGCCTTGACCGCGCCGCAAGACGAATGTCCGAGCACCATGACGAGCGTCGACTTGAGGACCGCGACCGCGTACTCGAGCGAACCGATACCGACCGGGTCGGCAAAATTTCCCGCGACCCGCACGACGAAAATGTCGCCCGGTTCGTGATCGAAAACCGTTTCGATCGGAACCCGTGAGTCCGAGCAGCCTAAGACAGCGGCGAAGGGAGTCTGGCCGTTGGCAAGCTGGGCGCGTTTGACCGTGGCCGGCAAGCACGCGGGGCTTCCGGCGACGAAACGGGCGTTGCCCTTCATGAGGGCTTTCAGGGCGTCCGAGGCGTTCATCGAGGCTTGCTCGTTCGCTGCCTGGGCGGTGGATTCCGCAGCGGTGATGGCCACCGCGGCGGCCGAGGATAACAAAAAAGAGCGGCGATTTGTCTTCATGGACGCTTGCTTGGCTTGGATCGCCGCGGGCCCCTTGCGCCATCCGGCCGTCCTCTGTTATGATGGCCGACGGCTCCGAAGACCGCACCTGGCTTAGGCCATAATTGAAATTTCCTCAGCGCCAAGCTGCGAAAGCAGCGCCTCCTGAGCGAAGTCGAAGGGTGCAGAGGACGCTCTCGAAGATTCGTATCGCCGTAAAGCGGTACTTTCCAACAGGCGCTCTCCGGACGGATGGAGCGCCGTTTTTGTTTTTTGAGGAACGATGCCGACAGCGAAAAAAGAAGCCGCGATCGCCGAACTCCAGCGCAAGCTGAAAGATTCGACTAACCTCTTTCTCACCGACTACACGGGGCTGAGCGTCGAGCAGATCACGCGCTTGCGCGGCGAGCTGCGCAAGGACGGCAGTTCTTATGCGGTCGTGAAGAACACGCTGTTCTCGATCGCGGCGGCTGACCTCGCCAAGAAACTCGAGCAGTATCTCGCGGGTCCAACCGGCGTAGTTTTCGCCGGAGAAGATCCGGTCGCGCCGGCCAAGGCGCTCAAAACATTTTCGGATGACGTGAAAGCGATCGGCATCAAAGCGGCCTACATAGAAGGCCGCATCGTCGACGCAAAAGAGGTCATGGTTCTCGCGTCGCTGCCGTCCAAACTTGAACTTATGGCCCGACTAGTCGGTTCGCTCGCCTCGCCGCTGCGCGGCCTGGTAACGGTCCTGTCGGGAAATCAAAGCGGACTCGTCCGCGTGCTCAATGCTATCCGCGAGCAAAAAGCCGCGGCTACGAACGCTTAAAGGAGAATCACACCAATCATGGCAGTCGCCGAAATCATCGAAACTATTGATAAACTTACCGTGCTCGAGCTCGCCGATCTCGTCAAACAACTCGAAGAGAAATATGGAGTATCGGCCGCAGCTCCGGTTGCCATGATGGCCGCCGGCGGCGGTGCCGCTGCTGCCGCGCCCGCAGCCGAAAAGACCGAGTTCGACGTCATTCTCACCGAGGCCGGGCCCGAGAAGATCAAAGTCATTAAGGCCGTCCGTGAACTGACGAGTCTCGGATTGACCGAAGCCAAAACTTTCGTGGAAAGCGCGCCCAAACCAGTGAAGGAAGGCGTTGCCAAAGACGAAGCCGAGGCCGTCAAAAAGAAACTCGAAGACGCCGGCGCAAAAGTCGAAATCAAGTAGGGGCGTCCGAAACCAAGAGAAAAAAGGGGAGGGCGTTAGTCGCTCCTCTCTTTTTATTTCCGTTGAAAGGCCTATTGGATGAATCCCGCCGCGCACGCTCCGCAGCCCTCGGTTTGGAGCCAACTGGCGATTTACATCGTGATCGCAGGCATCGTGCTGTTCCGCTATTCGCGGCCCATGAAGATGAGCATCGTGCGGCTGTTCATCACGCCGGTCGTTTTCCTGGCGCTGACCATCTTCAGTATCTGGGCATCCGAGCAGTTCAACCCTGCGCCGCCGCTTTGGATAGCCGTCGCGGTACTCGTCGGCGTTGTGCTGGGCGTTCCGCTCGGCATCGCCATGTCGGCGCACCGCACCGTCCGCCGCACCGAGAAGCCGCACGTGATGTACGTGGAACCTTCCTGGATTACCGCGGTAATCTGGATTGGCGCGTTTATTTTACGCGCCGTTATTCGGCTGCTACTGCCCCAGGGAGTCCTGGCAACCGTCGTCGGCGACGGGCTCGTGCTGTTCGGTATTTCGGCAATTCTGGCGTCTTACTGGGTCATCTATCGCAAGTTTCGCGCGCTCGACGAAGCGCCGGCGCAAGCGACATAAGGGGAAGACATGGGACAAGTGCAAGGCCGGCCCCGCTCGTACGGCATTTGGATCGTACTGGCGGTCGTCGTTATCATCCTGATCGCGGTTGGGTCGACGTACAACGGCTTGGTCACGATGGACCAGGCAGTGCAGTCGCAGTGGGCTCAGGTGCAAAATCAGTATCAGCGTCGCGCCGATCTCGTTCCGAATCTCGTAGCGACCGTCAAAGGCGCGGCGAACTTTGAGAAAAGCACGTACATCGCGGTGGCACAAGCGCGGGCGAGCGTCGGTCAGTTATCGCCTCAAGCAGTCGCGAACGCCGCCAACGATCCAAAAATAATGGCGCAGTTCTCGCAAGCGCAGAATAATTTGGGATCGGCCCTTTCGCGCCTCTTGGTGACCGTCGAAAATTATCCGCAGCTCAAGGCAACTGAAAACTTTCAGACCCTGCAGTCGCAGCTCGAAGGCACTGAAAACCGCATCTCGGTCGAGCGCCGCCGCTACAACGATCTGGCCCAGGTGTTCAACACCAAGCGTAATACGTTTCCGACGGTGATGATCGCCGGAATTTTCGGTTCGCGCTTCAACGACAAAGCGTACTTCCAAGCAGCGACCGGAGCCGAGAAGGCGCCGCAAGTCAACTTCCCGTGAGCGTAGTCGACCGCGGGCGGATCCAGGAAGCGATCGATTCAGCCGAGCGCGACACGACCGGCCGCATCGCCGTGCACGTGATGCATCATGAAACGCCCGACGCGCTGGAGTCAGCGCGCGAGCACTTGCATCGCGCCGACCTGCACAAACATCCGCACCGCAACGCGATCATTTTTTTGGTCGCGCCGAAATCGCGCCGCTTCGCGGTCTACGGCGACGAAGCCATTCATAAGATCGTCGGCGACCGTTTTTGGCAGGACGTGGTGGATGAGATGACGCCGCACTTTAAGCGCGGCGACATGACCGCTGCGCTCGAGCAAGGAATCGCGCGTGCGGGTGAACAGCTTCGTGTGCACTTCCCGCGGGAGAACGCGTCGTGATCGCCGCGTTCGTGCTCGCCGCCGCCCTCACGGCGCCCCCGCGTCCGACCGAGTATGTAACCGATAATGCGAACGCGCTCTCTTCGAGCACGGTTACGAATTTGGACAATGAGCTTCAGGCATACGAGGACACAACCGGCCACCGGGTGATCGTCTGGATCGATCAAACGACGGGCGACGTTCCACTCGAAAATTTTACGATAAACGCAGCCGAGACGTGGAAGATCGGCCGCAAGGGCAATGACGACGGCGCGATCCTGTTCTTGTTCATGAAAGACCACAAGGCGCGTATCGAGGTAGGCTATGGCCTGGAGCCGGTGCTCACCGACGCGCAGTCGTTCCGCATCATCAACGACACGATCCGGCCGCAGATGCGAGCTGGTGATACCGACGGCGCTGTGCAGGCCGGCGTCGATCAGATGCTGCTGACGATCACGCCGTCGTTCAAGGATAAGATCGGCCACGCTGTCGCCGCGCCAAGCGATAACAGCCAAGAGTTGCCGGGCGGTGCAATCGGCTCGATCATCCTGTTTATTCTCATCATGGCGCTGCTCATATTTCTTGCGCGCAAACGTGGCGGCCGGGGCGGGACCGGCATGTGGATTCTCGGCAGTGCGCTCGGCGGCGGATGGGGCAGCAGCGGGGGCGGTGGATTCGGTGGAGGCCTAGGGGGCGGCGGATTTGGCGGAGGTTTCGGCGGCGGCGGAGCTTCGGGCGGCTGGTGAAGAGCCGCTTCGCGTCGCGAGCGACGGTATTATCTCTACCGCGGCGTTAACCTTGACACTATTTCTCGAAGATCCTGAGTGTGCGCTTGGGTGAGAGCGGCTTTATTCAGATCCGCTTCCATCGGATAGATCGAGCCGTATTCAGCCTGTTTGTCGGCTGCGGGATAGAGCGCGTCAAGATAGGCAGTTACATACACCTGCCAAGCGTTCTGCATCGCTTTGACCTTTGCAAGAGTCGCCGGCTGGCGGGCGAAACGCGAAAGAATCGTCGAATAAACAGACTGCATCTGTTTGTTGCGCAGAGCGAGCTCGTTACTAGCGCAAACGTCCAAAGCAAACTGGGTCTTTGCGGTCTTATCGCAAACCTGAAACTGTGCCGAAGTCTGCGCGGCCGCGGGTAGAGTCCCTGCGGAAAAGCAAACTAGCGCACCGAGAACCAGCGAGGCGTTCCTCAGCATAAACGTTCCTTTCTGCTTACCAGATTTGGCAGCGCTGCTCAGGCGGACGGTACATCGCGTCGCCGAGTTTGCAAAACCACGCCGCATCAAATTGCGGCATATCGCTCAGCGTCTGATTAACGCGGAACTTGTCGTAGCCATGCACGTCCGTGCGCGCGCGTAAAGCGATCGCTTCGGCGCGCGTTTGCGAGGCCCATACCGTCGCCCAGCCTAGGAAGAAGCGCTGCTCCGGCGTGAAGCCGTCGA
>PLED01000046.1 GCA_003136355.1 Vulcanimicrobiota bacterium
CGGAACTCTTGCGGCGCGATCGTCTGCTGATCGATCTCGACGTTTGAAAAGTCGGGATTAACCGTTCCGACGAAATTGATCGTGCTCGTTAGCGGATAGCTGACGTCCAGACCGGCAACGCGCACGGTTTCGGGCAAAAACTGTCCGTTGGCCTGCTGAAAAAGTTTCCGGTCCCGGCCAAGCGTTTCGAGCGTGTAGAGTTCGGCGCGCGGCTTGGGCCGCGCGGCCGCCGTCGCACCGGTGGTGATGCCCGTCCACGACGGCCAAAAGCGAGCATCGGTGAAGAGCGGGAACTGATTACCGACCTGGCCGTCCTGCATAACGCCGTCGTACGCCCACGTATAGTGTTCCGCGGGCGCCGCCACGTTGCGAATAAAGTTGATGCGCCAGGTTTGATTGGCACCGCCGCGTATGCGCAGCACGTCGAGCGGAATAATCATGACGGCGCTCCACGAGTCGCCGTTTATCGCGGCGGCGGATTGCCACACTGGGCGGTAGCGAGCGTTTTCGCTGGCCTGTTCGTAGCGCACCCCGCGCGGCGTCGTTTCGAAGAAATAGACGTTGGACCCTGACCCGCTCGTGTCGAGCTCGACGCCCACGAAGTCGTCGTTGCCGAACCCGACGTCGTTGGTCGTTTGCGTAGCCGTGATCGGCGTGCCGCGCTGCTCGGCGCGAAAAGCGACGTAGAGGTTGCGTGCGTCATACATCATCCACACCTGCGTAGCGTGCGGCGCAATCGTACGCGTGGTCAGATCCTCGAAACCGCCGGATTCGGGAATGGCGCCCGCTTGCCAAGCTGCCGGCGGAATGGACGGATCGAGCGGCGGCGGCGCCGGGGCTTTCACCGCCGGAAGCTGCAACGTCGCAACGACCGACGCGCGCGCGGGCGCCTCGGCAAAGAGAACGGCTGCCAGCATGGCGCTTGCGGCGAGGCATGACGAAATTCTCAGAGGATACTCCACATTTCAACTACTAAATTAATCGTTAACTGGTTTCGCCGTCTTCAGAAAGCCATCAAAATGCTGTACTTGGGACCGTTCCGCCTCGACGCTGAGCGCTTGCTCTTGAGCGTGGGTCAGCGTCCTTTGCCGCTCGGACCCAAGGTCGTGCGCACGCTGCTTGCGTTCGCCCAGCGACCGGGCGAGGTGCTCACCAAGCGCGAGCTGCTCGATTCCGTTTGGCCCGAAGGGTTCGTTGAGGAAGGCAACCTCGCGCAAAACGTTTACGTGCTGCGAAAAGTTCTGCGCCGGCACTGGACCGATTGCATCCAAACCGTACCGCGGCGCGGCTATCTTTTCTCGGGCGCGGTTTCCGCGGCGCCGCCTCACCGGCCGCACGCCGTACGATGGCAGTACCTGGCGGCGGCCGCCGCGCTCGCGATTTCGCTGAGTTTCACGCTCGTGCACGGCGCCGCTCGCTCGGGTCCGGCCCATGCCGAGCTGAGCGCGAACGGACAGCGCCTCTTCGCGATGGGAACCTATTATTGGAAGCAGCGCACGCAGGACGGCGTCCAAAAAAGCGTTCGCTACTTCCGTTCGGTCATCAAGACCGATCCCGGAAACGCGCGCGGATATGCGGCTTTGGCGCAAGCCTACGCGATCGAAGGCGATTACGGCTACGCTTCCATGAAGAAATCGTACGCGACGGCGCGCGCGATCGCGCGGACCGCGCTCAGGCTCGATCCGAAGCTCTCCGAAGCGCATGCCGCGATGGGCATTGCCGAAGATTTGCCCGGCACCCGCCACGCGGCGCGCGAACAGTATCGCACGGCAATCGCGCTCGACCCCGGTTACGCCGCGGCGCATCAATGGTACGGTTCCGCGCTGGTGCTGCAGGGAAGAGCGCGCGAAGGCTTCGTCGAGTTGCGCAAGGCGGCGCAGCTCGATCCGGTTTCGCCCGCGGGCCTCGTCTGGCTCTCTGACGCGGCGTACCTCTCGCGGCGCTTCGACGACGCGGTCGCTTATGCGCATGAAGCCGCCGACTTGTCTCCTCAGAGGCCCGACGTGTACGTGAGCATGGGGCTCGCCTACGAAGCGCTACGAAATTTCAGCGCCGCCGAACGCGAGTTCCACCGTTACGCCGTCCTCTGCCCGGGTTGCCGGAGCGAGGCCGCCGCACTGCTGGCCCACGCCTACGCGCAAGGCGGGAACGTTCGTGCAGCCGCGACGCAGCTGGCCATGGCTCGTACGGGCCGGGCGCCCGCCGATCCCGGCGATGTTGCCCTGGCGCTTATCGCCATGGACCGGCGCGGCGACGCCCTGAGCATGCTGAAGGCCGCCGGGCCGAACGCCCGCATGGCCGTGGACCCGCGCTTCGATGCCGTCCGTGGTGACGGCCGCTTCAAGAAGTACTTGAAGTTGCCGGCCTAGTCGCCGTCCGAAAAAATTCACGGGAGGGGGTTGACGGGGCAGAATTTCGTGTTATTATACTAGTGTACTAGTACAACAGCGTATTGGTACTCTAAGGAGAAGCGAAATGACGTTCCCCATCAACTTCCAAGAAGCGACCGAGCGTCGCAGCCCGAGCTTCCCGCTCTCGAACCAAGGCGGAAGCCTCTTCCTAGGCTGGGGTCCGAAGCTCTAAGGAGCCGGCCATGCCCGCAATATT
>PLED01000057.1 GCA_003136355.1 Vulcanimicrobiota bacterium
TCGCGTCGCATTTGTGCTCGCGCGAATATGTCGCTATGATGCAAGCGTACCGGAACGGCGATGCTTACGAAGCCGCGCGCATTCACCAATCGTTGTTACCGTTGATCGATGCGCTGTTCGCAACGACCAGTCCCATTCCGGTGAAATGGGCGATGAAGCAGATGGGCTTCAACGTGGGCGAGTGCCGTCTGCCGCTCGATTCGATGCCCGAACATCTCGCGCGTAATCTCCGGCCGCTGCTTTCGCAGTATGATTATTCTCGGGTGTAAGCTCGACCCAATCGACTCCGATCAGGCCACCGAAGCTATCGTACGTTATGCGCGCGAAGGAACCGGCGCGCAGGTCGTTACGCTCGGCACGGAAATGGTCGTCTACGCGCAACGCGACGAGAATTATCGCGCCGTCGTAAATGCGAGTGCGCTTTCGCTCTGCGACACGGTCGGTTTGCTGGGCGTCGCGCGTTCGCGCGGCGCAACGCTGCGCGAACGAGTTGCAGGCGTCGAGCTGATCGAGCACGTTTGCGCGCGCGCGGCCCAAGAGGGCCTGCCGGTCTATTTGCTGGGCGGAGCTCCCGGGATCGCCGAGCGCGCCGCGGGTGCGTTGCGATCGCGGCATAACGGTTTGCAAGTGGCGGGAACCCGCGACGGGTATTTCGGCGACGGCGACTCGGCGGCAATCGCAAGCGCGATTCGCGCGAGCGGCGCGCGCATTCTTTTCGTGGGAATGGGATTTCCGCGCCAGGAGTTTTGGCTCTCGGAATACTTGGCGCAGACGGGTTGCGGCGTGGGAATCGGCGTAGGCGGTTCTTTCGACGTGATCAGCGGAAACGTGCGGCGCGCGCCGGATGGCTGGCGCAAAGCTCACCTCGAATGGCTCTACCGTTTGGTAACGCAGCCGCAGCGCTGGCGTCGTCAGCTCGCGCTTCCGTATTTCGTTTTTTTGGTAGCCGGTGAAAATATGCGCAACCGCTTCGCGCGAGGAAAAACCTAATGCGCGCGATGATTTTGGCGGGCGGGCTCAGTACGCGGCTCTATCCGCTGACCAAGCAAGTGCCCAAACCGCTGGTGCCCGTGGTGGGATCGCCCAACGCGGTTCACTTGATCCGATATCTCACGTCGTACGGATTCAATGAGATCGCGATTAACGTGCATTATTTGGCAGATATGATCGTCGGGGCGCTCGGCGACGGATCGGCATACGGCGCACACGTCGAATACTTGCACGAAAAAGAATTGCTCGGCAGCGCCGGCGCCGTCAAGCAGATGCAAGAGTTCCTGGGCGGCGATTCTTTCGTCGTCATCGGATGCGACGACCTGACCGACATGCGGCTCGACCGCGTCGTCGCTTTCCACAAAGAGAAGAACGCGCTGGCCACGATCGGTCTGGTGGAGCGCGAGGAAGTCGATCAGTACGGCGTCGTGGTAACAGACGCTTCGTCCAAAATTACCGGCTTCCAAGAAAAACCCGCGAAGGGCACCGAACGCAGCAAATTCGTGAACACCGGCATTTACGTCTTCACGCCCGAGATCTTCGATCACATTCCCGCCGGTACGTTTTACGATTTCGGCAAGAACGTTTTTCCGTCACTGCAGCAAGCCGGGGCAGCGTTCTATGGGTTCGACGCGCGCGGCGCGCAGTGGCACGATATCGGCACGCCCGCCGAATACCGTGCCGCGACCGCCGACGTGCTGACCGGCAGATTACGCGTGCCCGGCATTTCGGTAGATGGCGACGTTTGGATCGGCCGGAACGCGGCGGTTGCGAAAAGCGTTCGCATCGACGGTCCGAGCGTCATCGGCGACGGCGTGCAGGTGGAAGACGGCGCGCACATCGAGCGTTCCATCATTTGGCAAGGGTCGCGAATCGGCAAAGGCGCCGTGCTGCGAGATTCGATCATTGGAATGAATTACAATGTCGCTCCGGGCGCGATACTGGAAGATGCAATCGTCGCCAACGAGTAGCGCTCGCGAGTTGTTGCGCGCATTTCGCGCCACCCACGCGAGCCGGACGCATCTTATTGGCGAGCACTCGTGGGTCGTTATCGATGGCGGCCGCGGCGAACCGCCTTTGGTGTTGCTGCCGGCCGCCGGGGGGAGCGCGGAATCGCAGTTTCAACTGATCGATCGCTTCGAGAAGCACGCGCGCGTGATTTCGATCGGGTGCCCGGCAACGTTAACGCGCGTCGCGGACGCGGTAACGGGAATACACGCAATCCTGAATGACCTAAGCGTCCAATCGTGCTATTTGCTCGGTCAGTCGCTCGGCGGAATTTTCGCGCAGGTTTACGCATCGGCGTTTCCGGAACGCGTCGAAGGATTGATCTTGGCGAACACAGCGCGCTACTCGACGCGGCGCGCGCGCATCGTTCGAATGGCGCTTTCGTCGGCGCGGCACCTTCCTCGCAAGGCCGTCGTGACGCTGCTCGGGGCAAGAGTGAAACGACTGCTGCACGGGCATCCCGATCGCGATTTCTGGCTCGAGTATTTTGGCCGCGACGAACTCGAGCGCGTCGGCAAGCGCGGCATCGCGAATCTCGGAGCCTGCGTAGCCGATTCGGTTCGGCACGCTGACGGCCCCCGATACGTGGGGCGCACGCTCATCATCGAATCCGACAATGACACCGCCTTTACGCCCGCCGAGCGTCAAGCGCTCCGCGAATCTTATCCGCAGGCTAAGATGTGCGTCTTTCAGGGTGCGGGACATCTGAGCGGCATCACGCGGCGCGAGGAGTTCTTGGCGCAAGTAGCGGAGTTCATGGAACCGTCGCAATCACCACAGCTTCGGTAACTACGCCTCCCGCGCACCGCGCTGTGCGCGCGCATTCTTCGAGCGTGGCTCCTGTGGTGACAACGTCGTCGATGAGAGCGACGCGAGCTCCGTTCAGCGGTGGACCGCGCCATATGAAACGCTGGCGCGCCGTGAGGCGCGCTTCTCGGCCGCGGCCTCGCTGGGTTTCGCCACGCACTTGTACGAGCCCGGCGGACACGCGGGAGCCGAATGCGAGTCGCGCGATGAGCTCGCATCCGTCGAAACCGCGCTGGCGGCGGCGCGCTGCGGTTGTCGGCACGGGCACGGCGATTGCGTTAGACGAGATTCGCGCGCTCAGCCTTTCGGCGAAAGCTTCGGCGACATCGCGGCGCCCGCTTTTCAGCGCGAGTATCGCACGGCGAAGCGCGCCGTCGTAGATTCCCAGCGCCGACACGGTCAGCGTTGGCAGCCTTCGTTCGATGCGCGCGCCGCGCGGCAGGCATGTGTCGCAGAGGCCGGATCCGATCCCCTCGCATCCGCCACATTGCGGCGGGAAGACGAAGTCCAAAATTGTCCGAAATCGCACGCGGTACATTCACGCCGTGGCATCGATCTGCCAAGATTATGCCTCTCGCCCCTCGACTGCGCGTGCTTCGCACGCTCGCTCGGGGTGGTTCGACTAGGGCGCATCGAAGATGCGCCGCTCACCATGACACCATTCTCACCGCCGCCCTTCACCATGACACCATTCTCACCGCCGCCCTTCACCATGACACCACTCACCATGACACCGAGGACCGTCCCCGAATAGGGGTGGCGTGGATAGGCTCGACCGTCTGTTCTTGGATCGCGCGTACGAGCTCGCCGAGCGCGGCGTTGGGAATACGTCGCCCAACCCGCCGGTCGGTGCGGTTCTCGTGCGCGGTGAAACGATCGTCGGGGAAGGCTACCATCATCGCGCCGGGGATGCGCACGCCGAGATACATGCGCTCGAGGTCGCCGGCGAAGCGGCGCGCGGGGCGACGCTATACATATCGCTGGAGCCATGCAATCATACCGGATTGACTCCGCCCTGTACTGATGCAATTGCGAAAGCGGGGCTGGCCCGCGTTGTTGCGGGCACGCACGATCCGAATCCGAAAACAAACGGCTCCGGGATCGCGGCGCTGCGGGAACGAAAGATTGCGGTGGACGTACTCGACGAGCCGCGCGCAGGCGCGCTCATCGAACCTTTTGCGCGAGCGATCCGATCGCACCGTCCGTACGTTTCGCTGAAGCTAGCCGTTTCGTTCGACGGGTTTATCGCATCGAAGCCCGGCGTGCAAGAGTGGCTGACCGGCGAAGAAGCGCGCGAGTTCGTGCGGGAGTTGCGTATCGCACACGACGCCACCGCGGTCGGCGCCGGCACCGTTCGCGTCGACAATCCGCAGCTGACGGTAAGACCGGTGCACAAGCGGTTGCGCGAATACACACGCGTCGTTATCTGCGAGACCGCACCGGCCGATCCAGCCGGCGCGATCTTCAAACCGGAGAAGGGTTACGCTAAAACGATCGTGCTCGCGCCGGCGGCGTCGCGCGACCGTTTTGCACAGTTGGAAAAAACCGCGGAGGTTATCTATTCGGGTGAAGCCGGTTCCACTCGCCTAAACCTCGCGGCCGCCTTGCGCGCGCTGCGTGAGCGCGGAATAACGAGCCTCTTGTGCGAAGGAGGCCCCACTGTGGCAGGCCATCTTCTTACAGACGGGCTCGTTGACCGTTTCCACTGGATATTCGCGCCGCGTTTTTTGCGCGGTCCCTCCGCCGTTGCTGCGTTCACGGCGACCGCGTTGGCAAACGCGCGTCTGCAGATCGATCGAGTCGAGCAACTCGGCGCCGACGCACTCGTTTCGGGCATCATCCCCCATCATGTTTAGCGGCATCATCTCGTTTAGCGGCACGGTAGAAGACGTGCAACCGGCCGTTGCCGGCGGACTGCGCTTGCGCGTGCGCTGCGAGGATGCTTCGGACGAAGACGTCGAACCGAAGGACTCGATCGCAATCAACGGCGTCTGCCTGACGGTGACCGCAATCGATCATAACGTCGTGGATTTCGATGTCGTACCCGAGACGCTCGCGCGCTCGGCCTTAGGCGGTGCGTGCAAGGGCGAGCAGGTTAACGTGGAGTACGCGCTGCGCGCGGGCGACCGGATCGGCGGACACTTCGTTTACGGGCACGTCGATTCGACCGGTAAAGTTCTGGCGCTCACGCCCGAAGGCCAAGGCGCGCGGCTGCGCCTTGAGCTGCCGGAGAACCTCCGGCCGTTCGTACGCGAGAAGGGCTTCGTTAGCGCGGACGGCGTGAGCGTTACGGTGGCGGCCGTTGGCGATACTTGGTTTGAGATCGCGCTGATTCCCGAAACGCTGGAGCGCACGACGCTCGGCCGCCGGGCGCCCGGCGATCTTGTCAACCTCGAAGCGGATCCGATTGCGCGATACGCGGTGCACCCGTGAGTAAAATCGGAGGACGCACGTTCGAAAGCCGCGTCCTGGTGCAGTGGGCCGACGTCGACATCGCCGGCATTATGTATTTCGCTGCTTATCAGCGCGCGGTCGAGCGCGCCGAGATGGATTTTTTTCGGGAACTCGGTTTTCCGTACAGCGAAGTCTTCGAAAAATACGATATTTGGTTTCCGCGCGTGCACGTGGTGGCGGATTACTACAAACCCGCCGCGATGGAAGACTGGCTGACGCTCAAGACGATAATCTATCATGTGGGCACGTCGTCGGTTAAATGGAAGACCGTGATGTACAACGAGCGCACGGGCGAGCCGGGCGCGCAGATGGACCTGACGGTTGTTTGCATCGATCGCAACTCGCACAAGAGCCGGCCGATTCCGCAAGAAATTCGCGATGCGCTGATGGCGTGTCTGGAAGAGATCGATTGATCGCCTCAAAAACGATGCGGGCCGCGGTGCTCTTGCGCCCGGGTACGATCGAACTGCAAGATTTGCCCATCCCCGCGCCACCTCCGGGAGGTTTGGTCGTGCGCGTTCGCACCGCGCTGACCGACGGCACGGATTTTAAGGCGTTCCGGCGCGGCCATCCCCGCATGCCGATGCCGACGCCGTTCGGTCACGAGTTTTCGGGCGACGTCGCCGCCAGCGATAGCAGCAGCTTTGCCGCCGGCGACGCCGTCATGTGCGTGCATACGGCGCCGTGCGGTGACTGCTACTGGTGCAAGCGCGGACAGGAAGAGCTGTGCGAAACGATCATGCCCACGATGATCCTTGGCGCCTACGCGGAGTACATCGCGGTTCCCGAACGCATCGTGAAACGCAACTGCTATCCGAAGCCGTCCGATCTTTCGTATGCAACAGCGGCCTTTCTCGAACCACTGTCGTGCGTGGTGCATTCGCTGGACCTGCTGAACTGCCGGCCCGATGATACCGTGCTGGTCATCGGCGACGGCGGATTTGGGTTGCTCCATGCGATGCTGCTGCGGCAAAGCGGAGTGACGGTCTTGCTGGCGGGGCGCCGGGAGGCGCGCTTGAAGATTGCACGCGATCTCGGCATTGAGACGATCAACTCCCGCAGCCAAAACATCGCCGACGAAATGCGGAAACGCACGCAGGGTCGCGGAGCCGACGTGGTGATAGAATGCACCGGCCGGGAAGAAGTGTGGGAAGCCGCACCCGATTTGGCACGGCGCGGCGGCACGGTTTCGTTCTTCGGAGGATTGTCGGCCGATGCGAAGGCGTTGTTTACGGCGTCCCGCCTGCACTATGACGAGGTCCGGCTGGTCAGCCCGTTTCACTTTACGCCCTCGGCGGTCAAACGCGCGCGCGACTTGCTCGTTGAGAAGAAGATCGATCCGCTGCCTTTGATCACCCAAACCGTCCCGCTCACCGAAATCGCGACGGTCTTTGAGCGATTGAAAAACGGCGAAGGCATAAAGTTCGCGGTGGCCCCGTGAAACGCGCGGAGAAAATGCGCGCCGCCGTACTTTATGACGTCGACGACATTCGCATCGAAACGCGCGACGTGCCGGCGATCGCGCAAGGCGAGGTTCTCGTGCAAACGCGCGCCGCCGGCATCTGCACGGGCGACGTGATGGGCTGGTACATCCGCCGCAAGGCGCCGCTGGTGTTAGGACACGAACCGGCGGGCGTGGTGGTCGAATCGAAGAACGAGGAATTTTCGCCGGGCGATCGCGTTTTCGTGCATCACCACGCGCCGTGTTTTGAATGCCGCGCCTGCGCCCGCGGCGAGTACGTGCAGTGCGCGACGTGGCGTGCCAGCAAGATCGATCCGGGCGGCTTGGCCGAGTACTTTCGCGTGCCGCGTGAAAACCTGCGCGACACGTTGAAATTGCCGGTCGATTTGCCGTTTACCGACGGCGCCCTGGTCGAGCCGCTGGCGTGCGTGATGAAATCGCTGCGCCGCGGCGGAGTTCGGGAAGGCGATACCGTCTTTGTGATCGGCCTGGGCGTCATGGGACTGATGCACGGGCTGGCGGCACAAGCGCAAGGTGCGCAAGTCGTGGGGAGCGATTTCATCGAATCGCGGCGGAACTTCGCGAGCTCGCTCGGCATTCGAGCGGTGAGCCCGGAACAGCCGTTTTCGGGAGCGGACGTCGTGATTTGCGGGCCCGGTTCGCCCGAGGCGCTGCGCAACGCATTTGCGGCGGCGGCGCCGGGCGGAACAGTTGTGATGTTCACGCCGCTCGAACCCGGCATTCCGTTTACATTCGATCCGAACGATCTGTATTTCCGCGATCTGCGTTTCGTTCCGAGCTACTCGTGCGGTCCGCCGGACACGCGCGCCGCGCTGGATCTTATCGAGCGGGGAGTCGTCACGGCGGAACGCCTCGGCGCGACCTACTATCCACTGGAAGAGGCGCCGGCGGCGTACGCCGCCCTGCAGCGTTCCGAGATCCTCAAGCCCATCGTGACGTTCGAGCCTTCTCTTTTTCGCTAGTCCGGTTGGCGGCGGCCCGTCAGGCGGGTACAAGATTTGCCGGAATCCCTCAACCAGTTGCACTACGGAGAATGAGTTTAATGAAGAAGCTTCTGTTTTCGCTCGGAACGGCGGCCCTGGTCATGGCACTCGCCACGAGCGCCGCGGCACAAACGACGCCGGCGGCGGCATCATCACCGCGCTACTGAAGTAGCGTTACCAGAACGGCAAAGCGCCGGTCTGACAGCCCTGCGCACTACAGCGGTTGCTCACGAGTTGCTCGTGGGCAACCGCGTTATTGCGGGCTATGAACAGCACGCTGAGGGCGCCTATGAGCACGCCCAGCGCGAAAAAAATGACCGCTATGTGATTACTGCGTTGCTCCACACCGATAACCCCCGACCTCACTATCGGCAAAAAAGCAAGCGACCGTAGGTCTTCCGGCCCATCGGCTTTGCCCAAGAAGGCTCCATAACGTGCCCTTTTATGGGGAGCGGCCCGATTTTATGGGCAGGCGGGCCTATTCTTCGGTGGGCTCCTCAACCTGAAGCGCGCTTAGAGAGGTTGGCATTTCGAATAGGCGACGCTGCTTCGTGTCCCTGAGCTCGACCTTAGCGCGCCTAAATCCGGCGCTTCCGCCGCTCGAATTGAAGTATTCTGGTCGCACCTTTCCGCTGAGCAAATCCTCAATCACCAAAATCTGGATACGCGGATAGCTCACGCCGTTTGCCGACGTATAATAACCGGCTGCGGTTGCGCGAACTTTCATCGGGTTCGTTGGGCGCGCAAGCGTAACGAAGAAGCCCATTTGGGCCTTTTCGGACTCTACCGTGGCGATCAAGTCCTTCAGCATTGTATCGCCTACATTTTCGCCGCCCTTAACTGAAACGATGATCTTGGAATGCTTTCCAGGCCCCTCCTCGGGGAAGATTAGGCCGTCAATGCCGCTATCGGAGCCCTTCTTCTTGCCGCGATACGGTTGAGCGTTTACAAGATGACAGGCCCACCATTGAAACTGATACTTATCGCGAAGCGCCAAATCGCGAGCGCCCTCAATATCAACGGGCGTCCCTTCGACTTTGAACTCTATCGCAGGGAACGCATCACGGAGGCGCTTCTCGACGAGCGAGATCGCAAGATGGGTTATGTCAATTCCGATCCATTCGCGGCCAAGTTTTTGCGCGGCGTGAACGGCCGTTCCGCATCCGCAAAATGGATCGAGAACCAGGTCGCCCGGGTTGGTGGAAGCTTCAATAATACGCTCTAGAAGCGCAAGCGGTTTTTGCGTCGGATAGCCGAGGCGCTCCTTAGATGAACCCTGTACCATGCTAATGTCTGTCCACATATCGCCAATCGGAACGCCGAGAACTTCATCAAGGTATCTCTTGTAACGCGGCACATTTCCAGGAGCGGATTGGAGAACCCGGCCTTCGCTAAGAAGCTGCTCCATTTTGTCCTTGCCGTAACGCCAGTATCTCGTCACGCCCATGAACTCGTACTGCGGATGCCCGCGCGATCCGGCTCCCGGTGCCGTCAAGCTATGCGCGCCGTATCTGCGTCCTGTGCCTTCTTCGACAAACGGGTACGAGCTCTCGATATACTCATTTTCATATTCGGTGAAAAGTTGATGAAATGTGGCCGCATGGTCCACGCTCTTTGTGTAAAAAAGCAGAACATCATGAACGCGGGGCCAGTTGGTTGCGCCCTGTTTATAGTCACTTTTGGGTACCGTTCTGGTCCAGCAAATCTCGTTTTGAAAATGTGTGCGCCCAAAGATCGCGTCGAGCAAGACCTTTAAATAGTGGCTCGCCGTTGGATCGCAATGCAGGTAGATGCTGCCGGTCGTCTTGAGTACGCGCTGCAATTCGATCAGCCTGTTAGCCATCATCGTAAGATACGCCATCATGTCGTTCTCACTAAGAAAAGACCGCATGGCTTGCATCATTTCTGCTACGTCGGTATTTGGCGAGCGGAGGAGCTCATCGAACTCCCGCTCGGCCTGCGGACCCCAATGCCAAGTATCTTCGAACGCTTCAATCTGCGCGTCGGACTTGTGACCCTTGGGAGAAGAAAACAACAGATTGAAGGTTGCGCTGGAATTGAAAGGCGGGTCGAGGTAAATTAGGTCAACGCTGTCTTCCTTGAAGTATTCTGGGTTGCGGAGAATATCAAGGTTGTCGCCATAGTACAGGGTGTTAGCCACAATGGAATTATTCGCGGTCCTCGGTGCTAATCCGGCAGGCCGCGCCACCTTACGCACTTGCCTGCTAGAACGTCGCTTCGATTCCAATCTCGTATGCCG
>PLED01000044.1:0-1248 GCA_003136355.1 Vulcanimicrobiota bacterium
CTCAAGAACCTGCTTTCCAACGCGTTTAAGTTCACCACGGAAGGCGGCGTGACGCTCGAAATCTCGCTGCTCAAAGAGCACCGTCTGGGCTCGATCAAAGGCCCGGCGGTCGCATTCGCAGTGACCGATACCGGCATCGGTATNNGGCCTCGGGCTGGCCATCAGCCGCGAAATCGCCGGACTGCTCGGCGGCGAGATCGGCGTCGAAAGTACGATCGGCGAAGGCAGCACGTTTACGTTCTACCATCCCGCGGAACGCATCGCAGGCACAGCTATGGTGCGGCCGTTCGGTATGATCGGCGAGGCGCACTTGGCGCGCGAGGGATCGGAGGAGCGCGATACCACGCCGGCGCGCACGCTCGAAATGGCGCCGTCACTCGAAGCGATCGCCGACGATCGCAACAAGATCGAAAGCACCGACAGGGTGCTGCTGATCATTGAAGACGACGCGATTTTCGCGCGCATTCTGCTCGGTCTGGCGCGCGACCGCGGATTCAAAGCCGTCGTTGCGCTGAGCGGAGCCGAAGGCGTGTCGCTCGCAAGAAAATACCTGCCCGACGCGATCACGCTCGACATCGGCTTGCCCGACGTCGACGGCTGGAAGCTGCTAGCGGATCTCAAGCACGATTCGTCGACCGCGAATATTCCGGTGCACGTCATTTCGGGCGAGGAACAATGGCAGCGCGCGCTCGACGCGGGCGCCATCGCCCACTTACGCAAGCCGGTTACCGAAGAAGCGTTGACCGAAACCTTCGATAACCTGCTCGGCTTCGCCGACCGTCGCACCAAGAATTTGCTGGTCATCGAAGACGACATCACGCAGCTGAACGCCATGGTCAATCTCATTGGAAGCGGCGAAGTCGCCGTGACGGCGGTCCGCTCCGGTGACGAAGCGATCGAAGCGCTCAACGGGGGCAAGTTCGACTGCATCGTGGTCGATTTGGGTCTGCCGGATATGCCGGGGGACCAGCTGATCGAACGCATTCGCATGCAAGCCGAACACGCCCGCACGCCGATCGTCGTCTACACCGGCCGCGACCTTTCGCGGCAAGAAGAAGCTAAGCTCAGCAAGCTGAGCGAGGCGGTCATCGTGAAAGATGCGATGTCGCCCGAACGGCTGCTCGACGAAACGCGGTTCTTCTTGCACCAAGTCGAGTCGCGACTGCCGGCCGCGAAACGGAGCAGCGACATACGTCCGCTTGGTACCGCGACGCTCGAGAACAAGAAGGTGCTGATCGTCGACGACGA
>PLED01000044.1:1290-3059 GCA_003136355.1 Vulcanimicrobiota bacterium
AGCTCCATCGCCGCCGGCGCTTCTGAATACATCAGCAAGCCCGTCGACATGGATCAGCTCATTTCGCTGCTGAGGGTATGGCTCAACCGGTGATCATCGACGAGCGGCCGGCGGCAACGCCACCGGCCGCCGATCGCAATCACGGGGACGAACTGGCGAGCATCGAGCTTTCGCTCTTGCTCGATGCGATGCTGCGCTGGCGCGGTTACGACTTCCGCGATTACAGCGCCGCGACGCTGAAGCGGCGCGTGGCCGAACGGATGCGCGGCGAGAACGTTCAGACGATTTCGGGTCTCCAAGAGCGCTTTCTTCACGACGAAGAGGCGCTGCGCAGATTCGTCTTCGCGATGTCCGCAAATACGAACAGGCTCTTTCGCGCGCCTGAATACTTCCGCGCGATCCGGCAGCGCGTCATCACGTTTCTGCGGACGTACTCGTTCGCGCGCCTCTGGTTTCCGGCGTGCTCGACGGGCGAAGACGTTTACACCGTACTGGCGATTCTCTTTGAAGAAGAGCTCCTCGATCGATGCATGCTCTACGCAACCGACCTGAGCGACCTCGCGCTCGCCCAGGCGCGCGAAGGCGTCTTCGAAATCAATTCGTATGAAGAGTTCTCCAACGACTACCTGTTGAGCGGCGGCCGCAAGTCGGTTTCGGATTTCTGTGAATATGCCGATGGCAAAGTGACGTTCAACGAGATGCTCAAACGTAACCTGATTTTTGCGACGCACAGCTTAGCCACCGACGCCTCGCTGAATGAATTTCACGCGATCATCGCGCGCGGCGTCCTGCCGCAGTTCAATAAGACGCTGCAGTATCGCGTCCACAACTTGTTTTTACAAAGCCTCTCGCGCTTCGGCTTCATCTGCTTGAGCTCGGCCGAGTCGCTGCACTCCACGCCGCATGAGGGCGCTTTCAAGAAAGTTGACGACGTCTTCCCCATCTACCGCAGAATGCGCTAGCGTCCCGGAGGCTGGGCCGCCTTGAGGCTCCGCGGAATGTGCAACTTTTTCGAACTCGACAGGATGTCGATTTCAAACTCTTCGACGTTGCTCAGAGTTTTTCGAAACACACTGAGGCGCGCAGCGCCGAGTCCTGAGCATTGTCNNGACGTTTTTTTGCCAGCGGTTTCTCGGGGCTTCAGGGCGGCCTAGCCTCCGGCGGCGCCGGTGCCTTCAAGGAAAAGCGAAGTCGCTTGAGCGAAACCTTCGATTCGCATGATTTCGTCTGAGGTAATCGCCCGGTTTTTCGCATGGGCTCCGTTCGTGGTTCTTGCGGTCATTCTCGTGGTCGCGTATGTGTGGACCCGTGGCGAGAAGCAACTGGCTGCCCCGATCGGTAAAACGTATTCTTGCGCGCGATGCGGGCGTCGCGGCGTGCGCGAGCACATGGTTCCGGTGACGGTCGAAGGCGCGGTCGTTTGGTATTGCGGACGCTGCGCGCATACGCATTAATTAGAGGAGTTTCATAAGCATGACCTTGGATCTCTCTGCCGTTTCGTCATCGGAAAATGTGTGGCAGATGGCGCAGCATCAGCTCGACGACGTCGCGCGGCTGATCGGGCTGAACGAATCGATGCACGGGTTCTTGCGAGAGCCAAAACGTATATTGGAAGTTTCCGTCCCGGTTCGCATGGATACGGGCCCGACCAAGATTTTCAAGGGCTTTCGCGTGCAGCACAATATGTCGCGCGGGCCCACCAAAGGCGGTATTCGCTTTCATCCGGATGTGACGCTGGACGAAGTCAAAGCGCTGGCGATGTGGATGAC
>PLED01000042.1 GCA_003136355.1 Vulcanimicrobiota bacterium
TGGCCGAGGTCGAGATCGGTTTCGGCGCCGTCTTCGGTAACGAAGACTTCCCCGTGTTGATACGGGTTCATGGTGCCGGCGTCGACGTTGATGTACGGATCGAGTTTTTGAACCGAAACGCTGATCCCGCGAGCCTTCAGCAGCCGCCCGAGCGAAGCTGCCGTGATGCCCTTACCGAGCGAGCTCACGACGCCGCCGGTAAAGAAAATGTATTTCGCCACTCGGGACTAGGTTATTCCGTCGGGCCGGAGTTTTTACCTAGTGGCGATACGCACGTAGCGCTCCAGGTAAGCATAATCGCGATGCACGGTTATGGCCGCAACGGGAAATGTGGCCTGCGCCAGCGTGAGCAGCCCAATTATCGTGGGAGGCGCCGCTTCCATTAAGAGCAGCGCTCCGGCATGCACAAGGCTTGGGGCTCGGGCGAGCAGCTTCCGGTACTCGTCGAGGCCGTCGCCGCCGCCGTCGGTCGCCAGGCGCGGTTCGAATCCGACCGGGTCGGGCTTTTGCGGTACGTCCGCGCTCGGAATGTACGGCAGGTTGGCGAGGATCAGATCGTAGCCGTCCTCACCCTCAGGTGCTATATCCGCTAGCGCGAACGTACAGCGCTCGGCCACGCCCAGCCGCGCCGCGTTCCGGGCCGCGACGATCAGCGCCGGAAGGCTGACATCCGAGGCCGTGACGATCGCATCGGAGACTTCGCTCGCGATCGTGCACGCAATCGCACCGCTCCCGGTTCCCACGTCGAGGACACGGCGCCGCCCCGGAGTGCGCATGAATTCGAGCGCGTCTTCGATCAGATGCTCGGTCTCGGGACGCGGCACCAGCACGTGCTCGTTGACGGCGAACTCGCGGCGGTAGAACCCCTTCCAGCCGGTGACGTAAGCCTGCGGTACGCCTGTGGCCGTCATCCGGCCGGTCCCTCGCCCGCGAGCAGTTTCATGCGTTCGTCTTTGAGCAGTTCGTCGACGATGTGCCCCAGCGCGCCGTCCATCACACCGCGCAGATTGCCGAAATTCTGGTTGATGCGGTGGTCGGTGATGCGGTCTTGCGGATAATTGTAGGTGCGGATTTTTTCCGATCGGTCGCCCGTGCCGACTTGGCTGCGCCGCATCGTGCCGGCCGCTTCTTCGGCTTCGCGGCGTTTGCCCTCGTAAATTTTCGAGCGCAGCATGGCCATCGCTTTTTCGCGGTTTTGAATCTGCGATCGTTCCTGCTGCGAAGCGACGATGATTCCGGTCGGAACGTGCGTGATGCGGATCGCCGACTCGGTTTTGTTGACGTACTGCCCGCCCGCCCCGCTGGATTTGTAGGTGTCGATCTGGAGATCCGACGGCCGTATCTCGACGCTAAAATCATCCTCGACCTGCGGAAGAACGGCGACCGTGGCCGTGCTCGTGTGCACGCGGCCTTGCGCTTCCGTGACGGGAACGCGCTGCACGCGGTGTACGCCCGACTCGTGTTTGAAATGACGGTACGGCGCGTTGCCCTTTACGCCGAAAACGATCTCTTTGTAGCCGCCGGCCTCGCTTTCGCTCTGCGAAGCAGGTTCGACCCGCATACCCTGATCTTCGGCGTAGCGCATGTACATGCGCGCCAAGTCGCCGGCAAAAATCGCCGCCTCGTCGCCGCCCGCGCCCGCGCGAATTTCGATGAAGACGTCTTTCTCGTCATCGGGATCCTTGGGGATCAGCAGCGCCTGCAAATGATCTTCGAGCTCTTTGCGTTTCTCGCGCAGACCTTTGACCTCGTCGTCAGCAAGCTGCGCGAGCTCCGGATCGCTGCGGTCGGCGAGCAGCTTCTCGTTCTCGGCGATATCGCGCAGAATTTTCCGGTAGGCGCGATACGCCTCGACGGTTTCTTCGAGTGCGGAACGCTCTTTTACGAGTGCGGTGAAGCGGGTCTGATCGAATGTTTCAGACGGATGCGCGAGCTCGCCTTCGATTTCGTCGAAGCGTTTAGCGATGACGTCGAGGCGGTCTGTGAGGTTCAGTTAAACTTCAGCTGCGGCTTTTTCGGATTCACGCTTGGCTTTACGCGCAGCGGCCTCTTCTTGCTTGCGCTTGGCGATCTGTTCGCGCTGGCGGAACTTGTCAACGCGTCCGGCCGTATCGATGAATTTTTGCTGGCCCGTGAAGAGCGGATGGCATGCCGAACAGATCTCGACCGCGATCTCCGGGATCGTCGATCCGGTCGTAAACGTGCTGCCGCAGGCGCAGTGCACCCGGGCCTCGGGGTACCATTTGGGGTGGATCTTCTCTTTCACAGCCCAAACATTATATCAGCCGCGGCAAGGCCTCCCAGGCCGGGCCCTCCATGGACGAGTAAAGAAGCAAGCCCTCCCCCGGGAACGGAACGCCGGCCGCAGTAGTTAAGGAGCCATGAACCGTTCGTTTATCCTCGGCAGCGCTTTCGCGTTCGTCCTGGCGGCGCAAGCCGCCGCCGGCGCGCAGACCTACCCCTCGCCGCCGCCCGCGGCGCCGCTGCCTGCCCCCGCTCCCGCCGCATCGGCCTCCATCAAGATCCCCGTCAAAGCGACGCCGGCACCCCCCAAAGACACGCCCATCACCCGGGTAGGCATCTCGGGCGTCTGGGAGATCCAAATTCAGCGGATTTCGGGCGTGACGTACACGCACTTCAAGATCGATCAAAAAGACAACGTGCTGACCGGCCAATATTTGGACCAGGACGGTAAGAAGTATCCGCTCTTCGGTTCGGTCGACGGAAAGAACGTACGCGTCGTCGTTTCGCTCCCGAATGGCTCGACGCTGACGTTTAACGGAACGCACGAAGCGTTCAGCGACATGATCGGCATGCTGGCCCTGAGCAACGAAAGCGTTCCGTTCACCGCCGCTTACCGGCCGAAGTACAACTGGATGGACAATCTCTCGCCGAGCACCGGCGGAATGGGACAGCCCTAAGCTTTCTCGGCTAGGCGCCTCTCGACATAAGGCTGCAGGCCGCCGGCGTCGATCAGCGACTGCATGAACGGCGGAAAAGCCGCCGCCGTATAGGTTTGGTTTTTCGTGAGATTGCGGATCACGCCGCCCGCCGGCTCGATTTCGAGTTCGTCTCCATTTTCGATGGCGCCCACCGCTTCGGGCGATTCGAAGATCGGCAACCCGATGTTGAGGGCGTTGCGGTAAAATATCCGCGCGAAACTCTTGGCGATGACTGCGGAGGTGCCCGAACCTTTGATCGCGATGGGCGCGACTTCGCGGCTCGACCCGCAGCCGAAGTTCGAATCAGCGACGATCAGGTCGCCCGGTTTCATCTTCGAAGTATACTCCGGATCCAAACCCTCCATCGCGTGCTTGCCGAGTTCGGCGATGTCGATGATGTTGCAGTACTTGCCCGGGATGATCACGTCGGTATCGACGTTTTTTCCGTACTTGTGCGCGCGGCCGCGAAGCGAAGCTTGCATCAGACGGCCACCGCTGCGGCTACGCGCGGATCCGTGATGCGGCCCGTCAGCGCCGACGCTGCGCAGGTTGCCGGCGAAGCCAAGTAGACTTCCGCTTTCGGCGACCCCATGCGCCCCACGTAATTCCGGTTCGTGGTGGAGATGCAGCGCTCGCCGTCTCCGAGCGTTCCCATATGGCCGCCGAAGCACGCGCCGCACCCGGGAGTATTCACCGCGCAGCCGGCGCCGGCCAGTTTTCCCAGAATGCCCTCTTCCGCCGCTTGCATCCAGACTTTCTGCGAGCCGGGATTCACGATCACGCGCAGGCGCGGATCGATTTTCTTCCCGTCCAAGATCTTCGCGACGACGCGCAAATCTTCGATGTATCCGTTGGTACACGAGCCGATGAAGACTTGGTCGACCAAGATCTCGTCGCGCGTCACCTCGGAAATCGGATGCACGTTGTCGGGCGTGTGCGGGCAGGCCACCTGCGGCTCGAGCGAGCCGATGTCGATCTGAATTTCCCGTTCGTACCGCGCGTCGGAATCGGCCTTTTCGACGATGAACTCGCGATCGGTGCGCTCCTTGACGTACGCGAGCGTCTTTGCGTCGGCGTGGAAGATGCCGTTCTTGGCGCCGGCCTCAATGGCCATGTTCGCCATCGTGATGCGGCCCGTAATCGAAAGCTCGTCGACGGTCGATCCGTGGTATTCGATCGCGCGGTACGTCGCGCCGTCGATTCCCAGCGTGCCGACAGTCTTCAGCATGATGTCTTTGGCGAAGACCATTTCCCCGGGCTTACCGCTGTAGACGAGTTTGATGCTCCAGGGAACCTTAAGCCAGACTTCACCGAGCACAAACGCCGCCGCGATGTCGGTCGAACCCATGCCCGTTGCGAACGCACCGAACGCGCCGTACGTGCACGTGTGCGAATCGCCGCCGACGATCAGCTCGCCTGGCGCGACGAGGCCTTCCTCGGGCAAAACGACGTGCTCGATGCCTCCGCGCCCGACGTCGAAGAAATGCGTGATCTTCTGCTCGACCGCGAAATCTTTCATCAGTTTCGCAATTTTCGCCGACTGCGCGTCTTTGGCGGGAACGAAGTGGTCTTCAACCAGTGCGATTTTATCGCGGTCGAAAACGCGGTCGGCGCCCTTCATCTGGCGCATGACGCCGATCGCTACGGCTGCCGACAGCTCGTTGGCGAGCACCAAATCCACTTTTGCGTTGATGATCTGTCCGGGTTCGACCGCGTCGAGCCCGGCGTGCCGGGCGAGGATCTTTTCCGTCAAAGTCATTGGCATGAAGTTCGGTCTCCTACTCTGGGCTGGGGTACGGTGAGGTTCGGGTCGAAGCACGAGTGACCATGCAAGATCGCCGGTTCGGGTTCGCAACGCGCGCCATTCATGCCGGTACGCCTCCCGACGCCGTGACGGGCTCCCGGGTGATGCCTCTGTACCAAACCGCGGCCTACGTTTTCGGTTCCACGGAGCAGGCGGCCGAACTCTTTCAGCTGCGCAGCTACGGTCACATCTATAGCCGGATCAGCAATCCGACCGTCGCGGCATTCGAAGAGCGCATGGCAAGCTTGGAGGGCGGACTCGGCGCCGTCGCGTTCTCGAGCGGGCTGGCCGCGCAACTGGGCGTGGTGCTGGCGCTCGCGCAGAACGGTGACCATCTGGTTTGCTCGCAAAATATTTACGGCGGCACCGTTACGCAGTTCACCGTGCTCTTGGCGCGTTTGGGAATCGAAACGACGTTCGTTCCCGTCGGCGACCATGCGGCAATCGCAGCGGCAATAAAGCCGCAGACGAAACTATTTTTTGCCGAGACGATCGGCAATCCGGGCGGGACCGTCGCCGATCTGGACGCCTTGAGCGCCATCGCGCATGCCGCCGGAATTCCGCTGGTCGTCGACAATACGTTCGCGTCGCCGTATCTCTGCCGGCCGATCGAACACGGCGCGGACATCGTCACGCACTCGGCGACGAAGTTCATCTCGGGTCACGGCACGGTCATCGGCGGCGTGGTCGTCGAGTCGGGGACGTTTCCGTGGGAGGGCGGACGCTTTCCGCTGCTTTCGGAACCCAGCCCGGGCTACCACGACAAAGTTTTCACCGAAACGTTCGGCGAGTACGCGTTTCTGATGCGTTTACGCGCGGAAGTTTTGCGCGATGTCGGCGCGCAGATGGCACCGATGGACGCGTGGCTGCTGCTGCTCGGATTAGAAACGCTCCCCATTCGCATGGACGGGCACGTCCGCAACGCGCGCGCGATTGCGGACTTCCTTTCGGAGCGGCCTGAAGTCGAGTGGGTGAGTTATCCAGGATTCGCATCGCATCCGCAGTACGCACTCGCGCAGAAGTATCTGCCGCGCGGCGCGGGATCGATCTTTACCTTCGGCATTCGCGGCGGACGCGACGCCGGGCGCGCGTTCATCGACGCGCTCGAACTCTGGAGTCATCTCGCTAACGTCGGCGACATGAAGAGCCTCGTCATTCACCCGGCTTCAACGACGCACTCCCAACTCGGCGATGAAGAGATGCGCAAGTCCGGCGTTGCGCCGGAAAGCATCCGTCTCTCCGTCGGATTGGAAGATGTCGGCGACCTGACCTGGGATTTGGACAACGCCCTGCGCACATCTCAGGAACGCGTGCCGACGGAAGCCGGCAAGACACCGGCATGATTCTGGAAACGCCCGCGCAGCGCCGCGCTCTCCTGGATCGCAGTAAGACGGTCGCCATGGTTGGCGCTTCGGCGAATTCGTTACGGCCGAGTTACACGGTTTTCAGCTATTTGCGCACGCAGGGCCGTTTCGAAGTGTCGCCGATCAATCCGACCATCACCGCGATCGACGGCGTGGCAGCCTATCCATCGTTGGCGGCGTACGCAGCGGAGCGGGGAGCACCCGACATCGTCGACGTCTTCCGGCGGCCGAGCGAAGTGCTCGAACTGACGCGCGAGGCCATTGCCGCCGGTGCAAAATCGATCTGGTTCCAATACGGCGTTATCAATCAGGAAGCGATCGATCTCGCCGATGCGGCCCGCCTCGACGTCGTGGTGGACCGATGCATCAAGGTTGAATCAGCGCGCTTCAACGGCGGACTTGCAACGAACGGACTGAACAGCGGGCTGATCTCGAGCCGGCGCGCCCGTTGAACGACGGCTACCGCGCCGAGGCGGACGCGCTCGACGCGGAGATCTTAACCGCAATCCAAGCGTGCAGGGTACCCGACTTCAACGACCTTGCGCTAAGGATTTTCGCGCATCAATTGCGATACAACAAGCCGTACGCGCGCTATTGCTCGAGCCTAGAGATAACGCCCGCACGCATGCCCGATTCGTGGGATACTATTCCGCCCGTGCCTGCCGGGGCTTTTAAGGAAGCCGCGCTCTGCACGTTTGATCCATCGCAGGCGTTCTTGACATTTGAGACGAGCGGCACGTCGAGCGGCGCCCGCGGTAAACATCACTTAGAAGACAGCAGCCTGTATGACGCTTCGCTATTGGGGAGCTTCGAACAGTACTTTTTGCAAGGCGCCGGGACGATCTTCCGTTTCTTACTGTTCGTCCCGCACGTACGGGGCAGCCGGCAATCCTCGCTGGGCTATATGATGGATCGCGCCGCTTCTTGTTTCGGCGACGGTCAAGAGCAATGGTTTATCAAGGGTCACACGCTGATCGTTCCTGGTTTTGTCGCGGCGGCGCGCGTCGCGACCGACGAAAACGTCCCCGTTATCCTGGCTGGAACCGCCTTTTCCTTTGTCGCTCTGCTCGACGATCTTCGGGAACGCGGCATAGCTTCGTTACCCTTGCCGGCCGGATCGAAGATCATGGAAACCGGCGGATTCAAAGGCCGAACGCGCATACTGAGTCCGGTCGAGCTTTATCAGGATCTCTCAACGGTGTTCGCCATCCCGAAGTCTCTGATTATCGCGGAATACGGTATGACCGAATTGCTCAGTCAGTATTACGATCGTTCCGGTGAGGAACCGCGAACCAAGGCCGGGCCGCCCTGGCTGCGTTCTTATGCCGTCGACGAAAACGGCAAACAACTGCTACCGGGAACCGTCGGCGCGCTAGTGCATGTCGATCTCGCGAACCGGTCTTCTTGCGTCGCCATCCAAACCGAAGATCTCGGTGCGGTCTTTGAAGACGGCGGCCTCGTGCTGATCGGCCGCGAACGCGGCGCCGAGTCGCGCGGCTGTTCGCTCGACGCCGAAGCGCTGCGCGCAGTGTCGTGACGGCGCTTTTAAACGTTCCGGCTCGCAAGATAATCGCCACAATCTCCAACGCTGCCGAGCGTTGGCGCGATGCAGACTTCCCCGCACGCGTACGCGCCACGCAGCGTATCGCCGAACGCACCGGCTATTCGATTCCGGTCGTCGAGTACGCGCTCGACCGTCTCTTCTTCTCGATCGATCGCTCATCGCTCGAAGCGGTCATTGCCGGCGAACTCGGGGAAGTCGAGATACTCGACGGTTTCCGTCCGCGCCCAGGCCGGACAGACGCTTGGGCGTGTCCGATCGGAAACGTTTGCGTAATCTCAAGCCGCACCACGATCGGCGTCGCGCTGCCCGCCGCCTTGTTCGCGCTTTGTGCCAAATGCGACGTGCTCGTCAAAGACCGTGAAGATTCGCTGATCGCTTCTTTTTTCGAGACCTTGCGCGAAGAACTCGCCGAGTTCGCGCAGGCGGCTCGTGCCGAGCCATGGAGTTCGCACGACGAGAATGCGCCCGCTCTCGATTCGTTCGACGCCGTTGTCGCGTTCGGACAGACGGAAACGCTGGCTACGATTCGTGACGGTCTGACGCCGGAGACTCGCTTCATCGGTTTTGGGCCGCGCGCGAGCGCGGGATACGTTTCCCGCGAGTCTCTCTCCGCGTCCGGCGCTGCGGCCGAGGTCGCCCGCGGCGCGGCTCGCGACATCGTGCTCTATGAAACCGAAGGCTGCCTATCGCTGCACGTGCTCTTCGTCGAAGACGGCGGGGCAGTGAGCGCGGCCGGATTCTCCCAAACGCTGCAAGATGAAATCGCGCGCGCGAATATCGAATTTCCGCGCGGGGAGCCGGCATCGGGCCGCCTGGCGCAGGCCGCGCATGCGCGCGCGCTCGGTGCGTTCCGAAATGCATCGGACGAAAACGCGCCCTCCGAGCCCCCGCCGTTTATGCCGCGCTTATCGCACGCCATCCCAGTCGCGAATCCGGCAGATGCGCTGGAGTATCTAAGCCGCCACGGCTTGGCTCTCGAAGGCTTTGCCCTAGCTGACAGCCGCCCCGATGTGGTCGCCATGGCGGTAACCGCCGGCGCCGTCCGGATAACCCGTTTCGGAGAATTGCAAAGCCCGCCGCTCGCCGGCGAGCACGGCGGGCGCCCCCGCATTGCCGAGTTCGTCCGCTGGACGGACAAGACGTTCTAATGCCGCAGCCTCGCAACCGGTCTAACGAGCTGGCGCACCTGCTGCGCAAGTACGAGTCGCGCAACGTCACGCACGTTGACGGCGAGTCCCCGATCTTTTGGGAATCTGCCAACGATACGACCGTCATCGATGCGGACGGCAACGAATACCTCGATCTGACGGCCGCGTTCGGCGTGGCCAACTGCGGACACGGCAATCCGAACGTGACGGCGGCGCTGCAGCGGCAAGCTGCGCGGCTCCCGCACGCGATGGGCGACGTCCATCCGGCCGCGGTAAAGGCGCAGCTGCTCGAGAAGCTGGCGGCAATCGCGCCCGGTGATCTGACGAAATCGTTCCTCGGATCGAGCGGCTCCGACGCAATCGAAGCCGCGATGAAAACGGCGATGCTGGCAACCGGAAAGCCGGCGTTCGCCGCATTTCGCGGTTCATATCATGGATTGAGCATCGGCGCGCTCGAAGTCGCGGGCATCAAGAAGTTTCGCGAGCCGTTCTTGGCATGGCTTCCGGAACGGACGCTGCTGCTCGATTATCCCGGTGCGAACGCAGACCAGGCGCTCGAGTATGCGCGCCGCGCCTTCTCCCGCCGGTACGATCTCGCGGCCGCGATCGTCGAGCCCATACAGGGGCGCGGCGGATGCATCGTCCCGCCCGCCGGCTATCTGGCGGAACTGCGCGAGATTTGCCGCGAGCGTGGAATGTTGCTGATCGTCGACGAGATCTACACGGGGTTCGGCCGGACCGGAAGCATGTTCGCCTGCGAACAAGAGAATGTCGTGCCGGATATTCTTTGCCTAGGGAAAGCGCTGGGCAACGGTTTTCCGATTTCGGCGGCGATCGCATCGCCGGTCGTTATGGACGCGTGGCCACCCTCCGAAGGCGAGGCACTCCACACCTCGACACATCTGGGAAACCCGATGGGATGCGCGGCCGCGATCGCGAGCATCGCCGAGCTCGAAGGTCGCGAGCTCCCAAAACGCGCAGCAATGCTCGGCGCTCTGCTCGAATCGAAGCTGAGGCCGCTGCAGTCGTCGGGAAAAGCCGCCGGCGTTCGCGGACGCGGACTCATGTGGGGAATCGAGCTGCACGACGCGACGCAGGCTCGCGCCGCGGTCGAAAAAGCTCGCACGAAAGGTGTCATCATCTTGCAATCCGGTGCAGAAGGAAAAGTTCTCTCGCTATCCCCTCCGCTCACGATCTCGCAAGCGGATCTGGAGCGCGGCGTCGACCTGGTAGAATCGTGTATCGCGTAGGAATCGTCGGCGGCGGCTTCGGCGTTCGCGGCGAAATTTATCCGGAAGACGTTCTGGTCTGNNCCGACGTGCTGGCTTCGATCGCCGCCGGAAAACACGTGATCTGCGAAAAGCCCTTCGCGCTCTCGGTCGCGCAAGCGCAAGAGATGTTCGAGGCCGCGCAAAATTCAAAGACTGCAACCGCCGTTATGCACGAGTTCCGGTGGGTCCCGGAGCGCTTCGCCCTCAAAGAACTGATCGCGAACGGCCACATCTCGCCGCTGCGCGAGCTCGAGATCACGCATCTCGCGCGCATGCTCCGCCTCGAAAACACACGCAAGAACTCGTGGTGGTTCGACCGCAGCAAAGGCGGCGGAATCGCCGGCGCCCTGCTCTCGCATGTCATCGACAGCGCGAACTGGATGGCCGGGCGCGCGCCGGTGCGCAGCACGGGCTATCTGCGCACGGCAAATCCACGGCGCGAAGGCCCCGAGGGACCGTTCACGATCTCGGTCGACGACGGCGCATTCGGTCTGATCGATTACGGCGAGGGTGTAGTCGCGCGCGTGACCGTCGACGGCACCACTGCTGTTGATGCCCTGACCATCGCGGCGCACGGCGAAGATCGCAGTGCCGTCGCCAGCGGCAGCGGACTGCATTCGATGCGCCTCTTCAGCGTGGACGAGGAAGAAACGNNTCCCCGAATGCGCGCTTCGGCGCAGTCGATCCGCACGTGCCGCCGATCATGGACCTGCTCGACGAGTTCGTCAAAGAGATCGAAACGGGTGAGAGCATCGTGCCGACATTCGCGGAGGCCGTCGAGACGCAAAAGGTGCTGGCGTCCGTAGGGTTTGGCTCTTAGGTCCCCTTCTCCGCGCCGAAGTATTGGATCAGTTTCAGGATCACGTCGTGCTGCGTGTTCAGCATGTTGGGGTTTCCATAGGCGAAATAGATCTCGGCCATCGGCGTGCGTTTGTAAAACGCGAATGAAAAGTTCGTTGCGTTGACAACCTGCGCGGTCCCGAAGAACGTCGGTCCGGCTCCGATGATACGCCGCCAACCCACCGCATATGATTCGCCCGGCCCCGCTTGGTACCCGATGCTCGCGCGTTCAAGCCACTGGATATTCCGGCTTCCGTTATCCATCGTCTGATCGTTCTTAAAGGCCTGGAGGGTCAGCGTTCCGCGCCGCGTTAGCCGGATTGTCGATGATAACGACGGACTGCGTAAGAAACCGGCGCCGAACCGGCCGACGTTGTATGAGAACGTCGTCGGCGTGGACGTATTGAATCCGTAGGTGAGCTCAATGCCGTTTCGGTTTGCCTCGCCCGCGAAGCCCGGACCGAAGTTCAGATAGCTGTCACCGCTGCTCCAGCCGAAAAACAGCTGGTTGCGCGTAGCGACGGTCACGTAAAACGAGTCGTAGGCGTCGTTGAGCGCTCCCGTCCCATCGCGCATCCGGCCAACATCCTGCGATACGATAACGCTTTGAATGAACGAACTCGGCTTGTTATCAAACTCTTTGAATGCGTACAGCGTCGGCCCGTGCGCGTCGCTGATCTGATTGAAGGCGTCGAGCGGACCGTACTGCGAACCGACGTCGTGATAAGCGGCAAAGAGTCCGGATTTTGGCGTGAAAAGGTTTATCCCATATTCGCGATACCGGCCCAGGGGAGCATCGGTGATCAGCGATCCGCGCTCGGCGCCAAGCGTGGCATAGACGTTAAAGTTGTGGGCGTTGCCGACAATTCCCTGATACCATTCGGCAACGTCGTGGATACCGGGCACGTCGACGGCGACGCGCTGGTACACCGCTTGATACTTTCTGTTCTTTGAAACCCAGTACAGGGATTGCGCGGCGTCGTTGCGCGAGATACCCAACGCATCGAAGGCTCCGAACGTTAGCTGCCCTTGTTTTCCCTCGACGGCAAAGCCCGAACGCGGCGTCGGAATCGCGGGCGTATACAGCAGCGGGTAATCGATGCAGTCGTTGCAGTTGAAACTGTTGTAATAGTTCTGGCCCTGCGTAAAGAACGGCCGCACCTCGTTGAAGCGCCGCGGGAACGCCGTCGGCGAGATGCTTTGCTGATCCAGCTCGACATTCGAGTAGTCCGGGTGAAACGTTGCAACGAACGACGACGTCTGGGTCAGCGGAACGGAGAGATCTGCTCCGAGGCGCGAGGTCGAGCCGCCGGACGCGGCAGATGCGTACTGCCCCAAGGCATAGATTCCGATCCGTGGTTTGGTGCGCGTGCCCTGCGAGGCTACCGTCATCCCTTGCAGGTAACCCGCGTACAGCGACGAGTCCGTGCCGCTCTGCGCCGGATCGTGCGCCCATTCGAACGTTTGATTGGCGGCGCGCACGCGCCGGTCGAATTGGACTCGCCAGGTGCTTCTTCCATCACCGCGCATCACGTTGAGTGGAATGCGCTCGGTTACCACATACCCGTCGCTCGTCGTCTTGGCAACGGCCACCCACGCCGGCGAAAATGACGTGTTCTCGCTGGATAATTCGTAACGGGTGCCGATGGGATTGGAAACAAAGCCGTATTCGATTCCGCTATCGCCGCCCGGCCAAAAATAGACGCGAACCACATCGTCGTTAGGCATCGGCTGATCGTTGGTATGCTGCGTTGCGATGATCGGTTCTTTTTGCGTAGCGACGAATGCCACGTACAGATAGTGTTTATCGGCCAGTAGATACGCGTCGGTTGCTTCGGTTGCCGGCCGCTGAAAACTGATGTCCCATTGAAGCTGCACGTGCGCCGCGCTCTTCCAAGCCGGATCGTCTAGGGTGCCGTCGATTTTTGGTGGCGCGGTCACGGTGACGCTCGGAATGGTAAATTGCCGGCTCGCGGTTTGCGCACGCACGCTCGCGGAGCAGAACACGAGCAGACCTAATACTATAGGTGCTGTGCGCTTCAAAAAAGTCTCCGCGCGCCGCATGCCGCTTAGAACCCGTTGTCCCGGAGGCGGATTAAGTCGTCTATACTGAGTTTGGTATATCCGTGGCTGCGCAGGCGCTCGATGAAACTCGAGGTGACGCCGTGGTCGCGCAGGCGGATCAAATCGTCCGCGGTCACGCGGTACCCCATGTTCGCAAACGTTTGCATGTATGCCGTCCCGACGCCGTGGTCGCGTAGCTTCACGAGCTCGTCGACCGTCGTCCCGGGAAACGCCTTCATGACCGCGGCTGCAAACGACTCTCCGACGCCGTGATCGCGTAAGCGAATCAGTGCTTGCGCCGAGTTGGGATGCAAACCTAAGCCGCGCAGTTCCGCAATGTAGCGATCGGAGACGCCGTGCCCGACCATCGCGACCAGATCGCCGACCGATGGCCGCTGGAAACCCGAAGCCAGCAGCTGATCGAGCGTGTTGAGTTGGAAACCCGACATCGCAAGTTCGAACTGTTGATGCGGGTCCGCCGCGCCGATGCCGCGGCGCCGCAGTTGGTCGTTGAACGACGCGCTAGGCGCAAAAGTCCAGACTCCCGCGCCGTGTCCGTGACTGAGCGACCCTTCAGCCTGAAAGCTGCCGGCGTCACGCTCGATGCTGAAGCTTTTGCGCGAGCCGTTCGAATCGAGATCCGCGCTGCTCACGCCGCGGAGATCCGACCATGGAACCGGACGCGATTCGTCCCACTCTTGGTTGCCGGTCGCGGTTGTTTTCTGGTAGCGCAGACCAAGTTGCACCGAACCGGGTTCGCTAGAGTGCTCGAGCGTCCACGTACCGCTGTAGTCTTCCGCTATCGCAAGGGCTATCGAGGCGAACAGCAACGCGCAGAAGGCGACAAGAGTCAGTTTCATGGCGTGAACCCCGCGTCGTGCAAGCGAATGATGTCGTCCAGCGACGGCCTCGCGTTGGACCGCAGCCGTTGCATGCTGTCGATATACATGATCGTGACCCCGTGATCGGCCAACTTTACCAGCGTATCGGCATTGACGGCATAGCCGTGCGCCCGCAGTCCGTTGATGAGAATCGGCGATACGCCGCGGTCACGGATACGAATGACGTCATCCACACTCAGACCGGAAACGCCTGCGGCGCGCAGCCCGGAAAGATATGCGCCGTACACTCCGTGATCGGCCAGCCGAATCAGATCGGCGACGCTAGGGTGGCCGAAAAATGCCGTTGCACCCGAGATCAGCAAACCCGAAACGCCGTGGTCGCGCAACGCGATCAGGTCGTCTACGGAAAGGTTGGTGTAGCCGTGCTGCGCCAGCGCATCGAGCAAATCTCTACCGCTCCGTACATACGGCGTCGATCCGGGCGCACGCGTGACGGTATCCACGGCCGCGACTGCTTCTCTGGCGACGCTCGCCGCATGCGCATGTGTTGAGAAATCGTAAGCGAAGGCCGCCGCGGCACGCGGAGCGATTCGCGGCATTCGGGGCATCCGCGGCATCGGCACTCCGCCGGGGAGCGGCGTGAAAGCGCGCGGCCAGGGCGCGGGTGCAACCACTGGAAGGTCGATGGTACCCGTATTGATGATCGTCCTGACGTTCCGGCCCGTTCCATGCGCCTCAACGGTCCGAACATTGTGTGTGCTCTCAATCAGCGTGAAAGTTTTCTTCAGCTTCGGGCATTTCGGTTTCACGCATTTCTTCGCGCCCGCTGCTTTTGGTATGGGCAACACCGCCGGCACTTGCGGCTTCGCCGCCAATGCGAGGGCCGGTAGAACAGGCTTGGCCGCGAGAAGCGGCTTTGCTGGTATGGCGGGCTTCACCGGTGGCACGACCGCGATGCGCTCGGCAAAGACCGGCACTTGCAAACGGAGCACGAGAACGGCCGCCAGCGCCAGCGAGCCGATCGCGGTCGCCGCGAATCTGAGATTCGGACGAAGTGAGTGACTGACCGCCGCATCGAGCAGCACTTCGATGCGCCGAAGAAGTTGTTTGCGCTTGAAAAGGAAGCACGGAACCGGAACCGGGCTGGTATTGATCCAGCCGGCCATGGCTGAAAGCGTGCGCGCGTATGCGTAGCGGTTGCCGGCGCCGGCGATGGCGGCGTCGTCGCAGATCTGCTCGCGGCAAATGGCGAGCTCGCGCAGCGCGAGCCAAACGCCGGGCAAAAAGAATCCGGCCGCGCCGGCCAGTCTGTGGAGAACGTTTTGGATATCGTCGAAGCGCATCACGTGTTCGTGCTCGTGCAAAACCACGCTCAGCAGTTCTCTCTGGGTTCCGGCGCTAAGCAGCGTCTCGGGAATGACGATCAGCGCGGGCTGAAATCCAAGGACGCACGGCGTCGCAAACCCCTGCGACGAGGCGAACGCATACGGGCGCCGCACCGAATCGTGCAGATCGAAAGGCGGAGCGATGAACCGCACCGATCGCCTTGCGGCGATCATGCGAAAAACCTCGCGGCACAAGATTCCAAGTCTCACGAGCGCAAACGCGAGCAGCGCGAGCAGCGCGTACTTAGCGTATGCCGCGAGTTTTGCCGCGTCGCGAACGGCAAGTTCGTAGAGCGGTGCCGGCGCCGTCGAGGATGCCGACCGCTTATCGTCGCCGGAGCGATGAAGCATGCCAATAAGCGAAGGGGACGCTACCCGAGTGATGGCGGCGCCAGTCTCCTGAAGTCTTACAACCTGCATAACCGGTTTGACGGAAAACGCATAATTCGCGGCGGGCAAGAGCAGTGCGATCAGGAGCAGCGAGGACCAAATGGCATAACGTGTCGCAGCGTTGAGGCGGCGGAAGATATGCAGCAGCCCGAACGCGGCGGCGCAGAGCAGCCCTCCCTGCCACGCTCCGTTAAAAAGGGCCATGAAGAGCGCGGGCGCGTTCATTCGGATTGCTCCGCTTGCGCCAGCATACGGCGCAGATCGGCGAGTTCACCGTCGCTGAGCGGTTCGTTTTGGATCAGGTTCATCGCCAGCGCGCCGGCGGATCCGTCGAAGAACCGGCGCACGACGGTTTGCAGCGCGGAACGCGACGCCTGCGTGCGATCGATCTTCGGATAATAGCGAAAGGCGCGGCCCTCTTCTACGTGGCGCACGTAGCCTTTTTGCTCCAGGATGCGCAGGGTCGTCTGCACGGTGTTGAACGCGGGCGCTTTAGGCGTCTTTATCGCGCCCAGCACCTCGGCGACGGTTCCGTTCCCGGCCGACCACAGCACTTCCATTAAACGCTGCTCGACCTCGGTTAAATTGGCGGCCTTTTGACGCGGCACGTCGGCCCTCCGCAGTTCACCTAATGATTTAGGTGAATGCTACCACAAGAAATCCCCGGCCGTCTAGGGGGTCCGGCTTACGGATTCGGGTCGTTGACGGTGCGGGCCAGCGCGCGGTAGACGTCGAGCCGCCCGCAGCCCTCTTTTACGTTGCCGATATTGCGCGCCGTTGTGCACAACGTGGCTTTTACGAGCGCGGGAGTCAGCAAACCGTTTACGCTCAACATGAGCGCGGCAGCGCCGCTCACGTGCGGCGTGGCCTGCGACGTGCCCGCAATGAGCGTGCGGCAGTCGCCGCTAGCTCCCGCGAAATCGATGCTGCAGCTGCTGCCGGCCGTGCTTGAATAAATGTTTTCGATCCAGTGGAGATCGTCAGAGTCTAGATTGCCCGACGGATCGCCGCCCGGCGCTACGACACCCCATGATTGATTGGTGGAATCGTAGTTTGAATAGCTGGCGACCGATTCCGCGATCGAGGCGGGGTTCGAATCGTCGATCGATGATGCGCCGACCGCAATAACGCCGGGATCCGCCGCGGGATAATCCAGCGTTGCAGCGGTTTCGTTCCCGGAAGCGGCTACCACGACCACACCGTTGGCTATTGCTTGCGCGACCGCCGCTTCTTCCGCCGTATCCGGGCCGCTGGCTCCCAGGCTCAAACTGATGACCCGTGCCCCTTGCGCTACGGCATCGTTAACGGCGATGCCGATGTCGGCGCCGCTCGCGCTGCACCCGCCTGTGCCGCACGGGGGGTCGGGGAAAACCTTGAAGATCAGCAACGGAGCGGCGTAAGCAACGCCCGCAAAACCAAAACTGTTGTTGCCGGTGGCCGCCGCAATTCCGGCGACGTTCGTACCGTGCCCGTCATTGTCGTACATGCTCGAGACGCCGACGATCCGGACGCCGCTGAGAACGCTTTCTGCAAAGACCGTCCGTCCCGCAAGATCGCGGTGCGTGAGATCGGCGCCGGTATCGATGATAGCGATCTTCACGTTGCCGCCAAGCGCACCGGCGAAAGTGCTGCCGGTCGTGTTGGTATTTCCATAGCCCCACGCGTTGGCCGCGCAGATCACATGCATATCCCATTCGCCCGGTTTCGCAGCAGATTCATAAAGCGGCGGCACGTTGGCCGGCGCAAACCCATTGTCATACGGGTCGTTGAGTGTTGCGGGAGTTGTCGATTGCAGATTGCGAACCGCCGATCGCGTCGCCTTTTGCACGATCGCGCTCGAACTGACCTGCCGGATTGCGGCGTCTTCGGTTCCCGTCGCAACGGAAACGATTTGAACACGATCGGAAAGCGAATCGAACTCCGAACGGACGTCTCCCTGCACGCGCTCGACCAATTGGACTGCTTCCGCGCGATGTGCCGCGAGCGCCGTCTGGCGGTAAACGATTTCTATGACCCCGGGCGAGTACTGGTTCCGGCCGCCGCGCGCGATGTTGGGCATGCGCCGCGGCGCCGCTTCGGGAACCGGCGCCTGCACGATCGATTCGGGCGAGCCCGAATTGCTGCAGACAATACTCGCGCTGGGGCTGTTTGTCGGGGGTGCATTCGGTGTGGCCTGGGCTCCGCTGCCTCCGCCCGGTGGGACCAGACCCCCGCCGGAGCTACCGCCTCCGCCGCAGGCAGCCAAAACAGCCATCCCCGCGATGGCCAGCGCTGCTAAACGGCTCTTCAGGTTCACCGGTTATTCTCTTACCCTTTCCCACAAGAAGCCAAGGGCTGCAGTGGTGGCGCGAGACTGAATTCCCTCGCGGTCGCCGGTCAGGTGCAAGCGTCTCGTGCGCGCTCCGCTTGCCTCGGAGATGGCCAACCACACTAAACCTATCGGCTTTTCATGAGTCCCGCCTGAAGGTCCGGCGATGCCGGTGATCGCCAGGCCGATGCCGGTTCCGAGGTGCTCGCGGACGCCGGCAGCCATCTGCTTGGCTACTTCTTCGCTGACCGCGCCGAAACGGTCGAGATCTTGGCGTTGCACACCGAGCAGCTGCATTTTGACCTCGTTACTGTACGAAACGATTCCCCCGGCAAAGCTTTTCGAGGAGCCGGGCACGCTAGTGAGAGCCGCAGCAACCGAACCGCCCGTGCACGATTCGGCAACGGCAATCATGCGGTGCGTTTGCCGCAACAGCACGTGAATGGCGAACGGCAGCGTCTCCTCGTCCACGCCGTAAACGTGCCCGTCCAAGCGGCGCAGCAGTTCGTGCTCCACCGGCGCAATCAGCGCGATCGCCGCGTCGGCCGATGCGGCTTTCGCCATGATCTTCACGTCGCAGCGGAACTGGTGGGCCAGTACCGCAATCTTGGGATTTTCAAGCGACGCAAAGAGATCGGCGATGCGGTGGTCGATCTCGGATTCGGCGAGGCCGATCGTGTGCAGCGTGCGCGTGCGTATATGTTCGGTCAGCCTGAAACGCTGCTGTAGCCACGGCAGCACGCCCTCAGTCAGCATCGGCTTCATCTCACGAGGAACGCCCGGAACGCTGGCGACGAATTTCCCCTGCCCGGTCGTCGCAATGAATCCCGGCGCGGTGCCTTCGCGATTGTCCAGGGCAATCGCGCCGCGCGGGATCAGCGCCTGTTTGCGATTATTTTCGCGCATTTGCCGTCCGCTTTTCACGAAGACTTCTTCCATCGCGCGCATCGACGGCTCGTGCACCTCAGTGTCGACGCCGAGTGCGTCGCAAACCGCTTCTTTCGTGAGATCGTCCACCGTCGGTCCCAATCCGCCGGTCGTGATGACGCCGTCCGCGCGCTCGAGCGCCATTCGGATCGTGCCGGCGATGCGCTGCCGGTTATCGCCGACGGCGTGCGTGGCAAAGACATCCACGCCGTTTTCCGCGAGCTTGCCGGCAATGAACGCGCTGTTCGTATCGACAAGCTGTCCGAGCAGCATCTCTGTGCCGACTGCAAGGATCTCGACCGAGGGCATTACCGTTCTTCGAACCAGCCCGGATAACGGAACGAAACGTCGGCCTCAAAGCCGTGCGCGGCTTCTATCATCGCGTTGCGCCTGACGCTCGAATCTTCGGCGGCGGGATGTTTCGCGCGCATATCCTCCCGGCGAGCTGCGATCGCTTCAGCAAACCGCGCGAAACGGCCGTCCATCGCGCGTTGCAGCCCTTCCTTTATAAGCTTGCCGATTCGCGGCGCGAGCCCGGCGGTCGAGACTGCGACTCGAACGGGGCCGGCCTTCGCAATGGCCAGCATCGCGACGAACCCGTGTTTGGGTTGGTCGATGCAGCACAGCAAGAACCGTTCGCGGTCGGCCAGCCCGCGCAGCCGCGCGGAAAGCGCCTCGTCCTGCGGCGTCGATATCACGAGAAACGCACCTGCGAGATCGCTCTCGCGCAGCTCGGCCGGATCTTCGATGCGGCAAACGTCAGCGTCGCATTCCCGCAGCGCCGCGCTCTTCTCATCCGCCTCGCGATCGTTCCCGATCACGACGCAGGTGCGACCCGCGAGATTCAATCCGACCGGATAGTACGGATTACGCATCGTCGCACCAGGTATGGCGGCGGGGACGTGCATCGTTCGCGGGACGTTCCGAATTTTCGAGCCGGCCACGGACGGCCGTTTCAAAACTTTGTTTTCTCGAAAATTCGGCGGTTCTAAGCGATGGCGGCACATGGACGTGCCGCCGAGCGGTCCCAAGAATGATGCACGTCCTCGCCGGCATCCTAAAAATCTACTGGCCTAAGGTAAAACTCGTTAATCGCCGTGTTCGAGAGCATCGCGGTGGTCGGCAGGTGGCGTTTCCAATGCGTGCTGTCTAGACGCTTGCGCACGATCTCGACCTCGCCGCGGTCGAAACCGCGCGTGACGAGCTGGTCGTTCGTGTAGCCCTCAAGGATACGCGAGAGGATGGCGTCGGCTTTCGCGTAGGTGATGCCGAGGTCGCCTTCGTCCGTTTGATCGGCTTCCAGATCGGCGCTCGGAGCTTTGTCGATCAGTGCTCTAGGCACGCCGAGGTACTCGGCGAGCTTCCAGACTTGCGATTTGTAGAGATCGCCGATCGGATTGACGGGCGGCGAGTCGTCGGCGTGCCACGTGAAGTAGCCTAGCAGCCGTTCGGTCTTGTTTCCGGTTCCCACCGGGAGCGCGCCGAGTTTTGCGGATTGATCGAAGAGCACCAGCATGCGTACGCGCGCCAGAACGTTGCCGCGCCGCCGCGCGTCCGCGTCGGGTTCGAACTGCAGATAGCCGTCGGCTGCTGCGGTGATCTCGATCGTGCACTCGTTGATGCCGAGCGCTTCGCTGACCAGGCGCGCGTCGCTTAAGCTTGCCGGGCTCGAATGTTTGTACGGCATACGCACACCGTACACGTTTTTCGGTCCGAGCGCGCGGGCGCAGAGATATGCGGTGACCGCTGAATCGACTCCGCCCGAGAGCCCGACGACGGCGCGCTCGATGCTGCGTCCCGCGATGAGCTCGTCACGCAGAAACGCTTCGAGCCATTGCGCGGTCAGCTCCGGGTTTATCGACGGCGCTTGCGTAATGTCGTCGCGTTGAGGCTCGATGACGGGCAGCTTCATCGCAGCGGCAGCTCTTCGTCGGCCAGCAAATCCGGCAGCACGGCGTGCAAGTCGCCAAGCAGCGGCAACGTCGCCCGCGCAAGGTCGATCTCGGCCAAGTCGATTGGCGCGCGAATAATGTGCGCGCCGAGCGGGGGCGCCTCGACGATCGTGCGGCCGTGGGGATCGACGATCCGCGACGATCCCGTCATGCCTTTGCCGCCTTCGAAGCCGGCAAGCCCCGCATACAACAAATAGACGCCATGCTCGGCGGCGATGGACTCGAGAATTCCGCGCCAGCGCGTGATGCTGGTGAGTTCGCCGCCGTCTTCGATTCCGCGCCCCGGCGCCGCGCTCGGAACGATCAGAATGCGCGCGCCTTTCACGGCCGCGATCGTCGGCACTATGGCGTGCCAGCAATCTTCGCAGATGAGCATCGCCATGCGGCCGAAGCGCGTTTCGAACGTTTCGAGATGGCGCCCGCGCGAAAGAAAGCGTTCCTCGTCAAAGACGCCGTACGTCGGCAGAAACATTTTGCGGTGAACGTGCTTAACGCTCGCGTTTCCGTTGGCCACTTCCAGATAGACGGCCGAGTTATAGTACGTGCCGTCGCAGTTCTCGTAAAATCCGCAGACGATATCCACATCTTTGCCGGGATTGGTCTCCAACCACGCCGCGGAGAGATCGCCGGCAAATGCATCGGAATCCAGGGCGAGCTCGTAGACGGCGCCCTCCAGAAAATACCCGGTGAGCGCTGCTTCCGGCAAAACGATCAGATCGACCGGATCGGCGCCGGCCTGCGCAAAGACGTCGCGCAGATCGCGAAGGTTTTCGCGATACTTTCCTTTCCGCGGCTTGGTCTGAACGATGGCGACGTTCACGACATTCATTAGACGGCGATCTCCGGATCGAGCTGTCCCGGGCCGGCCATCTTCAACTTAGCCGCGCACTCTTCGGCCGGATACGTCCAAATTTCGGCGAGCGTCGGATGGAGATGCGGAATAGACATGAACTGCGTCACGGTCGCTTCGTACCGCATCGCGACGATCAATTCGTGAATCAGATCCGAGCCGTGCGGACCGAGAATGGCGGCGCCGAGAATTTTTCCGCCTTCGGCCGCGGCGAGAATCTTCACGAAACCTTTGGTCCTTCCGATGCACTGCGCTTTGCCGTGTTCAGCAAAATCGTAGGTACCTTTGACGTAGGGGGTGGCCTTGGCTTGCAGTTCGCGCTCCGTGCGGCCGACGACGGCTACTTGCGGATCGCTAAATACAGTATGCGCGGCCGTAATCGTGTAATCTGCTTTTTCGGCCGTCCCGGCCGTCCCGGCCGGCTCGCGGAGAGCGTTGCGGGCCGCGATCTCGCCTTCGTAAATGGCCACGTGCACGAGCATATGTTTCCCGGCAACGTCGCCGATAGCGTAAAAGTCCGGGTTGCACGTGCGCATCGTCTCGTCGGTCTCGATTCCGGTGATATTATGGCACGGAACGCCAGCTGCATCGAGGTTCAGGCCTTCAAAGTTCGGCACGCGGCCCAGGCAATACAAGAGCTCGTCCGCTTCGATTTCGCCTTCGACGCCCTTATGAACGACGTGCGCAAGCTTCTTCCCGCCGCGACTGCTCGCCCGAACGATCTGCGTATCGGTATGCACGTCAATGCCTTCGGCTCGAAAATATTCCGTCAGCCCCTCGCCAATGTCGTGATCCTCACCCGAGAGCAGGTGCGGACTGCGCAGAACGATCGACGTCTTTACGCCCATGCGCGAAAAGAATTGCCCGAGCTCGCACGCGACGTAACCACCCCCCAAAACGACGAGCGAGCCCGGCAACTCTTTCAATTCGAGCGCGGCGTCGCTGTCGATGAATCCGGTTTCCGGAAGCCCCGGCACGGCCGCCGGTGCGACCACGCTCCCGGTTGCGATGATAAATTTATCCGCTTCGAGGACTGTGCCGGCGGCTTCCACCTCGCGCGAAGAGATGAAACGCGCCGGTCCTTCGTAGAGCGGGAAGTGCCGCAGTCCGTCGATGCGGTAGTCGGCGAAACCGCGAATCAGCTCGGCCTTGCGCCGCATGATGTGCGGAAAGTCAAACGTTATGTCGCCGGCATGGATGCCAAGTTCCACCGCTTCGCGCATGTCGGTGATCGCATCGCTCGAAGCCAAAAGCGTTTTGCTGGGCATGCAGCCGCGCAGAATGC
>PLED01000025.1 GCA_003136355.1 Vulcanimicrobiota bacterium
ACCCCGCGGTCCGGCGCGCCCGAATCCTAGCGTCTGCAGGGCGATGCTGCAGCGCATCGCTTCGGAGATGGCCGCCGAAACCGGTCTGCAGGTCGAGAGCGGATGGACGTTGGCGCAACCTCCATTCGACTTAGACGCCGAGATTGAGATCGCGCTCGAAAGAGGGGCTCGCGAACGCGAACGCTATGAATTCTTTGCCGCGGTCGGCCACGAGCTGCGCACGCCGCTGGCTTCGATCCGCGGATATCTCGAAACGCTGCTCGACGGAGAGATCGACGTGCCGACTTCGCAGCGGTTCTTGCATACCGCGCAGCGCGAAGCGCTCCGCATGGGGCGCATGATCGACGGCATGTTCGAATTTTCGCTGCTCGACTTATCGGCCGGACTCACCGCGACGGGCGGGTGTGACGTCGCCGAACAACTCGCGCTGGCTTGCGATGCCGTTGCCCCCCTGGCGCGAGCCCGCGGAATGACCGTGGAGCGAAATGCGTGTACGCGTGCCGCCGCCGCCATCGATCCCGACCCATGTTTGCAGCTCCTGATCAATTTGCTCGAAAACGCAACGAAGTACGGAGCGGAGGGAGGAGCGATTGCGGTCCAGGTGCATGCGCGGGGAGAAAAGGTCCTCATCACCGTTGAGGATGACGGTCCCGGCATCCGTGCGCGAGAACGCGCGTCGGTTTTCAATCTGAGTGTCCGCGGTAAGGATGCGGCGCTCCAGCGCGGCGCCGGCATCGGTCTGGCGATCGTGAAGCTGATCGCCGAGCGGTGCGGCGGCAGCGTTGCGATCGCGGATTCGGCGCTCGGCGGAGCTCGCTTCGACGTGATCCTGCCTGCCCAGGCGGAGTTTTCCACGCACCCGTCGTAGATGTAAGTCCGTGGCCGCGACTGTCGCCCGGTTCGCTCATCGCAGCGAAGAAGAATTTGCCCGGCTTCTGGATTTTTACGAAGTCAGTTGGATCTACGAACCATGTGCCTTTCCGATCTGCTGGGACGCGCACGGCTACGTCAGCGAATGGTTTACCCCGGATTTCTTCTTGCCTGAATGCGATCTTTTTGTCGAGATGACCGTGTTGAGCCCGCGCCTGCTGACCCGCAAGAACCGCAAGATGAGGCTGCTGCGCCAAGCCTATCCCGACGTGCAGATCAAACTTTTCACGCGCCGCGATGTGGAACGCGTGTTCTCCAATAGGCTCTCGCGCGCTTCGTGATCGCCGAGCAGCTCTACGACGAAGCCGCCATCGAGGCACGGGTGCGCGAACTCGGAGCCGCGATCACGCGCGACTACGCCGGGCTCAACCCGATGGTCGTCGGCGTGCTCACCGCGTCCGCGGTGTTCTTAGCCGATCTGACCCGCGCGATCGATATTCCGTGCGAGTTCGATGTGATCGCGCTCACGCGATACCAAGACGCCGAAGGTTTGCGTTTCGTCAAAGATACGTCGGCTTCGGTCGAGGGGCGGCACGTCATCTTGGTCGAGGATACTATCGACACCGGCCTGACGCTGCAGTACGTCTCGCGCACGCTGCGGGCGCGGCAGCCGGCGTCGCTAGAGATATGCACGCTGCTCGATCGTCCGCACCGCCGGATCGCTGGGCTCGAAGTAAAGTATCGCGGGTTTGAGATTCCCGACGTTTTCGTGGTCGGTTACGGCCTCGATTATCAGGGTCAGTACAGGGAGTTGCCCGCGCTCTACGCTCACGGCAGCTGGCCGCGGTAAATCCGCGTGCCAAGCAGCATGCAGCGGCGGATTTCGACGTTTCTTGGATTGCTGCTCATCGCACTGGTGGCCGTCGCGCCTGCGTCGGGCTTGGAGATCCAGTCGATCGTACGCGCCGCCGCGCAATACCAGAACCCGAACCTCCATTTGCAGACGATGTTCCGCACGGCGCTCCTGGATACGACCAAGCTCGCGGAATTCGCGCCCGACGGGACGGCGTATGTAAAGACCGGCGACATTCCAGCGGAGTGGTTGCGCGACGCCAGCGCGCAGGTGCGCCCCTATCTTTATTATGCCAAGAGCGATCCGTCGGTCCGGGCGCTTTTGCGCGCGATTATCGCGCGTCAGGCAAAATACGTGCAGATCGATCCGTATGCGAATGCGTTTACGCTCGACTACCGCGTCTGGGAAGAAAAGTACGAGCTCGATTCGCTCGCCTATCCCGTGACGCTGGCGTGGAGTTACTGGCACGAGACGGGCGACGCGGCCATCTTCACGCCCGACGAGCAGAAAGCGCTCGATGCGACGTTGGCGACGATGCAGCGCGAACAGAATCACGCGCGCGATTCGCGCTACGCGCACCGGGAGCTCGTCAACGGCGGGAAGGGCCGTCCGGCAGGCTACACCGGGATGATATGGACGGGCTTTCGCCCGTCCGACGACGCCTGCTACTACAACTATTTCATTCCGTCGGAAATGTTCGCGGTCGTCGCCCTCGGTGACATGGAGCAGATCGAGCGGCAAATCTACCACGATGGCGCAAAGGCGCGAGAGGCCGGCACGCTGCGCGACCAGGTTCGCCGCGGGATCGAAAAATACGGCATGGTGACCGACAAGAAATATGGGAAAATGTACGCGTTTGAAGCTGATGGCCTGGGGAACGCCATCATCACCGACGACGCGAATATTCCGAGCTTGCTCTCCGCGCCGTACATCGGCTACACCGGCCCCGGCGACCGGTACTACCTGAACACGCGAGCGTTCTTACTTTCGCAGGACAACGCGTCGTATTATTCGGGAAACGTCGCGCGCGGGATCGGCAGCTACCACACGCCGGATCACTGGATCTGGCCGCTGGCATTGGTGATGGAGGGCCTCACGTCGGATTCCCAAACCGAAAAGCAAGACGTCCTCAACCAGCTGCTGGCGAGCGATCCGGGTGATCATCTGCTGCACGAATCGTTCGATCCCAACGATCCGAAGCGGTATACGCGTGTGGATTTCGGCTGGCCGAACGCCCTTTTCAGCGAATACATTCTGACGTCATTCGACGGCGTCTCGCCGATTCCGATGGGTGAGACATCGACGTAATCGTCGGCCTGCAGTGGGGTGACGAAGGCAAGGGCCGTATCGTCGATTATTACGCGCGCGATTTCGACGTCGTGGCGCGCTTCGGCGGCGGCGACAACGCCGGCCACACCATTCGCGTGGGCGATCGGAAGCTCGCGCTCCGCGTCGTTCCGTCGGCCGTGCTGCAAGAGCGCTGCGAACTCTTCATCGGGGGCGGCACGGTCATTAGCCGGACCGGTTTGCTCGCCGAGTTCGAAGCGCTCGCCAAGATCGGCGTCGATCTTTCGCGGATCAAGATTTCCGATCGCGCGCACGTCGTCTTCCCGCATCACGCCGATGCCGACCGCGAAGCGGAGCAGGCTCGAGGCGCGGGCGCGCTCGGGACGACGGGACGCGGCATCGGCCCGGCTTACGTCGATAAAGTCGCGCGCAAGGGTGTGACGTTCGGCGCGCTGCTCGCCGCTAACGATCTGGAAGAATCCATCGCGCGTCATGTTGTGGACGGCGTCGAGTATCTGCATTCTGCGCTCGAACGCGGGCAACGGGTCCTGGCCGAAGGCGCGCAGGGCACGTTGCTGGATGTGGGCTACGGCACGTATCCGTACGTCACGAGCTCGCACACGTTAGCGGGCGGCGCCTGCATCGGCCTGGGCGTCGGGCCGCGCGCGATCGATCGCGTGCTGGGAGTCGTCAAGGCTTATGCGACGCGCGTCGGCGGCGGACCGTTTCCGTCGGAGCTTTCCGGTGAAGACGGCGAACGTTTGCGCGCGGCCGGCGCTGAGTTCGGCACGGTCACGGGCCGTCCGCGCCGCTGCGGTTGGTTTGATGCCGTGGCGGCTAGATATGCGTCGCGATTGAACGGTTTGACGGCGGCGGCGATCACAAAGCTCGACGTGCTTTCAGGCTTGGAAAAGATTGGCATCGTCACGGGATACAGCATTGCCGGAAAGCCGGCCGCGTTTGCGGCGGCGGCCGATCCGCATCTGCACGTCGAGATCGAGTACGTTCCGGGCTGGAGCGCCGACATTACCGGCGTCACGCGTATCGCCGATCTTCCGGCCGAAGCGCGCGCTTATGTACAACGCATCGAAGCGTCGCTCGCCGTTCCGGTCGAATGCGTGTCGGTCGGCCCGGAGCGGTCGCAGCTTGCCGTTTGAGTGAGCATTCCGGAGCTCTCGACGCGCTGCTCGCGCGGCGCCGGTCCGCCGAACACGCCAAGCGTGCATCGCTCGCTCAAGCGCAGGCGCGGCTTGAGCAAGCCGAGCGTCATCTTGGCCGCCTCGAAAACGATTTCGTACGCGCGCGTCGCGAAATCGATCGCACGGGAGCCGCGCCGGCCGCGCACTTGGAGCGAGCGGTTGCGGCCGCACGGTCGGCCGTCTTGCTCTGTCGAACGGAAACGGACGAGCTGCGTAACCATGCGCTCGTCGCAATACGCGAACGCGAGGCCGCCGAAGCGCTGAAAACTCGCCGGATGACCGAACGTACCGCGCGCGAGGCCCGAAAGGAAGAGCGGGAACTCGAGGAAGCTAATCAGGCCTAGATGCCCAGCCTCGTTTCCCACAGCCGCACGATAGCATCCGATACGATCACGCCGATCGGCGCGCTCGCCGCGCTCGGAACGCCGGGCGCGTCGTGCTTGCTCGAGAGCGTGGAAAGCGGCGGCCGCATCTCGCGCTACTCCTTTGTCGGCATCGATTACCTCGAAGCGCGCACATTTGAAGACGACGGCAACATGATCGCCGGAATTCGCGCGTTCGTGAACGGCCACCGCGCGCGCGTCGAGGATTCGCTGCGGCAGGGCGGCGCGCTCGTGGCATTTTCTTACGATGCCGCGCGTTCGTTCGCGCGATTGCCCCCGCGCGCGGCCGCCGATCCGCCGATGCCCGCCGCGTACGTCGCTCTGCCGGCAACCTGGCTGATCTTCGATCACTTCAGCGACGAGCTCGCGATCTGGACGTGCGGCGAGCGGGATGAGAACCTCGAAGCGCGCATCGGATCGTACGTCGACCGGCTGATGTCGGCGCGGCCGTCGTTACCGGGAGCCGTGCGAGGCGGGCAGGTCGAGTCTTCGCTCGACCGCGCGCAGTTTCTCGAACTGGCGCGCCGCGTGAAGGGCTATATCCTGGATGGCGAGGTCTATCAGCTCCAGCTGGGGATTCGTTTCTCAACGCAGCTCGATGGAACGGCCTTCGATCTCTATCGCGCGGTGCGTTCGCGCAATCCGTCTCCCTACATGTTTTACGTCGACGCGCCGTTCGGGCAGCTGTTAGGCGCGTCGCCGGAGTTTTTGGTGCGGCTCGAAGGCAGGACGGCGCGCATCCGTCCGCTGGCCGGCACGCGCCCGCGCGGCCGCGATGAGTCGCAAGACCTTATCATCGCGGGTGAACTGCTCGCCAACGAAAAGGAACGGGCCGAGCACGTGATGCTCGTCGACCTGGGACGCAACGACCTCGGAGCCGTCTGCGACTTCGGCTCGGTCAAAGTTTCGGAGCTGCTGCAGCTGGAACGCTACAGCCATGTCATGCACATCGTCTCCGACCTGACCGGCACGCTGCGATCCGGTTGCGATGCGCTCGATCTCTTTGCGGCCGGTTTTCCGGCCGGCACGGTCACCGGCACGCCGAAAATTCGCGCCATGCAATTAATCGACCAACTCGAGCCGGTCGCCCGTGGATTCTACGCGGGCAGCATCGGCCGCTGGGCTTTCAGCGGCGATTTTGACTCGTGCATTACGCTGCGCAGCATGCACGTTCGCGATGGAAACGTTCACTGGCAGGCGTCGGCGGGCATCGTCGCCGATAGCGAACCGGAAGCAGAGTATGACGAGATCATGGGCAAGACTGAGATTTCGCGTGTCATCCTGAGTTTATCCCTTCGACCCGGCTCAGGACAGGCTTCGGACCCCGAGCAGCGCCCCGTTGGGGCGCGGGTCGAGGGGCTTGCAATACGATGAAAGTGCTCTTCGTCGATAATTTCGATTCGTTCACGTATAATGTCGTGCACTTGTTAGCCGAACAAGGCGCGCAGCCCGACGTCGTACACAACGACGACCCGCGCCTCGGCCCCAAAATCTTAGAAGAGTACGACGCGCTCGTGATCGGTCCGGGTCCGGGTAATCCCGGCCAAACGCCGCAGATCGTTCAGCTCGTCCGCGACGCCGCCGCGCGGAAGATGCCGGTCTTCGGCGTTTGCCTCGGCTTGCAAGCCATCGGCGAAGCGTTCGGTGCGCGCGTAACCCGCGCGCCCGAACCGATGCACGGGAAGGTTTCCGCGATCACGCATCGAGGCGGAACGCTCTTCGAAGGGCTCGCCTCGCCGCTGCACGCCACGCGCTATCATTCGCTCTGCTTAGATCCGGCGACGCTTCCCGACGAGCTGGAAATCTGCGCGCGCAGTTCCGACGGAGTCGTCCAAGCGATCGCGCACCGGTCGCTGCCGATCACCGCGGTGCAGTTCCATCCCGAGTCGGTCCTCAGCGAAAACGGAGCGCGGATCGTGCGCAACGCGCTCGGCCTGCATTCCCAAAATTGACAGCCGGGGTCCGCCGTGATAGACTGCCCTCCACATGATCTCGTCCGCGCGCTATTCCTATTGGTGGTACCTCGCCGCAGAAATGCCGGTAAGTTAAGCGCGCCAGCGAAGATCGTCAATCACTCTTCAAAAGCCGCCCTTACCGGGGCGGCTTTTTTCATCTCTTTGAGGCTGTAATTCGTGTATAAACTAGCGAGTAAAGAAGGGGCCGGAGCGACCGTCGTTCGCGTGGGAAGCGCGAGCTTCGGCGACGGAAGCTTTACGATGATCGCCGGTCCCTGCGCGATCGAGAGCCGCGCGCAGATCGAGCTGACGGCAAAATTTGTGGCTTCGGCCGGCGCGGCAATGGTGCGCGGCGGTGCCTACAAACCGCGCACGTCGCCCTACGCGTTTCAAGGTTTGGGAGAAGAGGGCGTCAAGCTGATCGCGGCGGCGTGCCAGGGTGCAGGTCTGCCCGCCGTCGTGGAAGCGCTAGCCGAAACGCAGCTGCTGGTTCTCGACTGGTACGTTGATATGATCCAAATCGGGGCGCGCAACATGCAGAACTTCACGCTGCTGCAAGCCGTGGCTCGCACCGGTAAACCCGTGCTGCTGAAACGCGCGCCTTTCGCGACGCTCGACGAAGTGCTCTATGCGGCCGAATACATTTTGCTCGAAGGCAATCCCAACGTCGTCTTGTGTGAACGCGGCGTGCGCGGTTTCGATCCGCAGACGCGCAATCTCTTCGATCTGGGCGGAGCGCTGCGGCTCAAAGAGCTCACGCATCTGCCGGTGATCGCCGATCCGAGTCACGCGACGGGGCGCGCGAGTTTGATCGAGCCGCTCGTCTTGGCTGCGGCCGCCGCCGGGCTCGACGGCGCTATCGTGGAGGTCCATCCCGAACCACCCACCGCGCTTTCCGACGCGGCGCAGGCGCTCGATTTCGACGCGTTCGCGCAGCTGATGCGCAAACTCGAGGCCCTGCGCGGTTCGCTCGAATCCAAACCGCGATTGGCTGCCTGTAAATAATGGCGCGTCCGGCGCCTTGCCGGGCTCTTGGATGGCCGTGGGATTCGCGCTGCACTATCTCTTCGCGCTGGGCATCGTGGCGCTGTTGTTGCTCGGGCTGAACGCGGCCGCGCGCATTTTCGCACGCGGCCGTGAATCGTCCGCCGGAAAAAAGACCGTTCGTATTTTGGATTCGGCGCCGCTGACGAAACAGGCCGCGTTGCATGTGGCCGGCATCCAAGGGCGCCGTTATCTGGTAGGCACGGCCGGCAGCTGCGTCGCGCTCTTGGCCGAGCTGCCCAGCGAACCCGGCGAAGCTCCGCTCTAGAAGTAGGTCAGGCGTCCGACTTTGTTCGCCGCGGTTTCCGTGAAGTAGATCTCCTCATCCGGTCCGAGCGAAAGGAACGACGCTTGGGAACCGGCGGTCGGAATCGGAAATTCGGTCACGCCGAACGTGATGCCGGAAATCTGACCGATTTTGTTCTGCGCGCGGTCGGTGAAATACAAGTTGAAGTCGGCGCCGTTGATCAAGCCGAAGGCCGAAGTTGCCGGTGCGAGCGAGTGTTCGGTAACGACGCCCGCCGGGGTGATCTGCCCGAGCTTCGCTGCGTTGTTTTCGGTGAAGCAGAGCGTCTGGGCGTCCGGACACACCACGATTTGCGTCGGCGCGGCATTTGACGTCAGCGTCGGGTGCGGAGTTCCGAACGTCGACGCGGCGATGTCGAAGCGGACGATCGCCGAGGCGTTGTTTTCGGCGATCCAGATTCCGCCGTCGCTGAAACCGACGAGTCCCGCAAGTCCGGCGTTGGGAGTCGGCACGGGAAATTCAGTGATAGTACCGCTGAGGTCGATGCGGCCGAGCTTGTTGGCATTGGTCTCGCTGAACCAAAGCGCGCCGTCCGGTCCACGCGTGATGTACGTCGGTCCGGCATTAGCGGTCGGCAGTGGATACTCGGTAGCAGCGGTCGCCCCCGTTTGCGTGCCGATCTTGTTGGCGGTGTTTTCGGTGAACCAGACGCTGGAATCCGGCATGCCGGCAATACCGAACGGTCCGGCGTTTGCGGTGGGCACGGCCGTTTCGACGAAGACGCCGCCGGTCGTCATCTTGCCGATTTTGTTGCCGGCCGTTTCGACGAAGTAGATGAAACCGTCGAAACCGAGGGTGATTCCCTGCGGCGTGCTCGCGGCGGTGGGGACGGTAAACTCCGCCGATACGCTCGGCACGACCGGCGTGGGAGTGGGCAAAGGCCCGCTACCGATAACCGTGCCGCCCGAGCAGGCAGTTGAGGCCAGCAAGGCCAGGGCGGCCGGGACCAGCCCGGCGCTGCGAAAGACGAAGGGACGCCGCATTTGAGTCTCCATTGATAGGGGTAACGAATCGGCGCTATTCGTCCTCTCGCGGAACGGGGCCCGCCACGCGCGTCTGTGTATTAATTCCATAGTTGACAAGGACTGCTCGACCCCCTATAGTCTACTAAAGAATTAATAACACCGATTTCACCTGGAGGTGGCTGTGGCTCGCAAGAAATCCCCGACTCTCACCGAGGCGGAATTGCGATTGATGGAAGTGCTGTGGCAAAAGCGCAGCGCCACGATCGCCGACGTCACCGAAGCGCTGCCGCCCCCGCCGATTGCTTACAACACGGTGCTGACGACGATGCGCATTCTCGAACAAAAAGGCTATGTGAGCCACGAAGAGCAGGGCCGCGCGTACGTTTATTCACCGCTGGTCGAACGCGAAGAAGCGGCCCAGTCGGCGGTCGGCCTGCTGCTCAACCGTTTCTTTGGAAACAAGTCCGCCGAGCTGGCGCTACGTTTGATCGAGAAGGAGCGTCCGGGTGAAGCGGAGCTGCAACGGCTCAAGACCCTCATCGAACAGTACGAGGAAGGTCCGTAAATGCACGCGCTCGCTGCTTTTGCCGAACCGGCCGCGCGCATCGCCGTCGCGACGCTATTCAACAGTTTATGGGAGGGCGCGATCCTGGCGCTCGCGGTTTGGGCGCTCCTAAATTATCTGCCGAACATCAACGCGACGACGCGCTACGCCGCGTGGTGCGTTGCGCTGATCGGGGCGCTGGTCGTTCCGGTGGTCACCGCCATCCCGCAAGTCAGCGTGCAGAGCGCGCCGGCATTTTACCACGCGGCAGCGGCGCCGCACACGCTAACGCACTCCGCGACCCAAACGGGGGCTGCCGCGAACGCGTCGCAGCCTGCCGCGCTCGCGCCGAGCTTCCCCAGCCGCTTGCGCTTTGCGCTGCCGCAAGCGCTGGCGCTGGCGATTTTCGCGGTCTGGATCGCGGCCTCGCTCTTCCTTTTAATGCGGCTGGCGTTCAATCTTTTCAAACTTGAGGCGCTCAAGCGCGACGCGCTGCCGCTCTCGCTCGACTACCGCGAACAGCTGGCGCGGTGGGCACGCGCGGAGAAGGGCACGCGCGAGGTCCGCCTGTGCGTCTCCGAGCACATCGAAGTGCCCGTGGCGGTCGGTCTGTTCGACTCCATGGTGCTGATTCCAAAGCATCTGCTCGAAACGCTCTCCGAAAAAGAGATCGATCAAATCACGCTGCACGAACTCGCGCACCTGCGTCGCGCCGACGACTGGACCAACGGTCTGCAGCGCATCATTCAAGCGATCTTTTTCTTCAATCCCGCGGTACTGTTCATAGCGCAGCAACTCGACTTGGAACGTGAAGTCGCGTGCGACGATTGGGTGTTGCATCAGACCGGCGACGTCCGTCCCTATGCAAGCTGTCTCACACGGATGGCTGAAGTGACGGCGTGGCCCCATCGCGCACTCGCCGCTCCGGGCGTATTTCTTACGCGGCGCGGACTCTCGGTGCGCGTGGAGAGACTTCTGCGGGCCGGCCGCAACGTGCGCACGAGCGTCTCGTTCGGACCCGCCGGCGCGGTCGCCGCGGCGCTGATTATCACGTTCTTCGTCGCGCAAAATGTAGCGCCGTCGTTCGCATTCACGCTGGAGGCCGGCGCACACTCCGCGCACGCCGCTCACGCAGGCGCCGCCACATCACAAGCGGCAACCCATGCGGCCGTACCTTCCAAACCGGCGGGTGCGGCCAAGACGACGGTCGTTTATCGCGATAAGTACCTGCCTGCGCCGCAGGCCGGTTTCCCGTCGGCGATCGTTGCCGTCGCGACCCCAGCCGCTCGCGCCGTAACGAAAAAAACCACGAAAAGCTACAAACGCACGACGATTCACAACGGCATGGTCGACGTGAACGTTCCAGCCGTCAACGTCAATGTGCCGGAAGTCAACGTGAACGTACCGGAGACCGACGTGCACGTGCCGGCTGTGAACGTCCACGTTCCGGCGGTGCACGTCAATATTCCGGCCATGCATTACAAGGTGCCGTACGGTTACAAATCGTCACTCAAGCGCGTCGCGGACCTCAACGGGTCTTGCACGGGCTGTGATTTCAGCGGCGTGAAGTGGGCCGGCCGCAACCTTTCGCGCGTCTCGCTGGTCGGTTCGGATTTTTCCAATGCGGATCTCCACGGCGCGAATTTCTCTTTTGCCAATCTCAGCGGCGTGGACTTCTCGGGGGCAAATCTGCGCGACGTCAACTTTGCAAACGCGAATCTGCAAGGCTGCGACATGCGGCATGCCGACTTGACCGGCGCGAATTTTGCGGGCGCGCATATTAACGGCTGTGACATCGAGGTATCCAAACTCACGCCATCACAGGCGCGGGCGATCCTTGCCAATTGTCAAGGCTGCGATTTCCGCGGCGCGAATCTGCGGGGACAAGATTTGCGGGGCCTCTCGGTTTCGGGTGACGACTTCAGTTCGGCGGATCTGCGTGGCGCCGACATGCGCAACGCGTCCTTTAACGGCATCGATTTCAAGAACGCGAAATTCGACGGCGCGCACCTGGACGGGACATCGTTCAACGGGTGTGATTTCACGGGCGTCGATCTGCACAACGTGGATCTTAGCCACACGCAGATCACGGGCAGCAAGATCAACATCATGCGGTAAGACCCGGATTACCCGGCACTTTTTTAGCGCCTGCGCGTGCAGGTTTGATTTCTTGCGGACTTTTGGAGAGAGAACCATGAAGAAAAGGCTTGCAACGTTCCTGGCTACGGCGGCGATCGCGGGATCGTTAATAGGCGGCAGCTCGAGCGCGGTGCGCGCGCAACTCGGAATTCCGCAATCGTGTGCCGGTTGCGACCTGCGCGGCAACGACCTTCACGGGCGCGACCTGCGCGAAGTGGCATGGGTGGGCGTAGATCTGAGCGGCGTCAATCTCCGTAACGCGAACTTCTCGGGCGCGAAACTGGCAGGCGTCGACTTTCGCGATGCCGACTTACGCGGGGCGGATCTGCGGGACGCGAAACTGGCCGGCTGCGACCTGCGCGGCGCAAAATTCGATGGCGCTCAGCTGGGCGGCATCAAGCTGGCCGGCGTCAATCTCTCGGGCAGCTTCTTGACCGGCTTGTCCGATCTTCAGGCGCATGCGCTGCTCTCGAACTGCGCGGGCTGCAATCTGCGCAACGTCGACTTGCATGGCAAGAACCTCCAAGACATTCATGTCGCTGGCAGCAATTTCTCGGATTCAAACTTGAGCGGCGCGAATCTGCGCGGCGCCTCGCTGCTGGCAGACAACTTTTCCCGTGTAAATCTGCAAAATGCGGATCTCAGCGGGGTTGCGTTTTGCGGACACGAGACCAATTGGAACGACGGCAATTACACGGTCGGTACGCGCATCTTTTGCACGAATCTGCGCGGCGCGGACTTGCGCGGAGCGGACCTGCGCGGCGCGCTGCTCTGCGATCAAGCCGGCCGTTCCGGCTCTCCAGGACAATCGAACTGCACGCCGCTCGATGCGGCGACGCTGCGCGACGTCGCGCACGCGAACCTCACCGGCGCGAAAGGACCCTAACATGAAAGCGTTGCTCGCAGCGGCGATTCTCGCGGCCTGTATAACGGGAACCGCGGTCGCCATCGAGCCGGCGGCGACGCAGGACCTGCTGACGGTACCCGTCGTTGCGTCGGCGCCGGCTATGGACGGAACACTCAGCGATCCGCTCTGGCAGAAAGCGGCGACGGCGAACCTCGGCTACGACGTGAACCTGCATCAGCCGGCAAAACAGCCTACGATCGCCTACATGTTAACCGACGGCAGCTTTCTGTACGTCGCATTCGACGTAAAAACCACCGCGCCGATCAGCGCTCAGGAACACACGAACGGTGTCGGTATGGACACGGATGACGAGGTGCAAGTCGATCTCTGGCCGGGCGGCGACCAGGGCTTCATGTACAAGTTCACCTCAACCCCGATCGGCACGCATTACCAGTTTTCGACCGAAAACAATGCATACGAACCAAACTGGATGTCGGCCGGCAAAATCATCGCCGGAGGATTTACCGTAACGATGAAGATTCCGCTGGCGGGAATGCGCGGCGCCGGCAAGTTCTGGCGCGTGCAGTTCATCCGCTTGTCTCCGGCCACGCGTGAAAATCTGGTCTGGCGCGGAGCCGCCAGCCAGAGCGATTTCAACGACGTGACGTACTCGGGCAGACTCACGGGAATTCCAACCGTGGGAGGGTCGCGGCCCAAGAGCCGCGTCGCCGTCTACGGTTTGGGATCGCTGGCCTCGCGTTCGATCGGCGGCAGCACATCGCGCGCCGGCGCCGACTTGTCGATACCGCTGGATTCGAGTACCACCTTTGTGGCCACGCTGCATCCGGATTACTCGAACGTGGAAAAAGATCAGCAGAGCATTTCGCCGACGGCATTCAGGCGGTTCTTCAGCGAAGTCCGGCCGTTCTTCACGCAAGGGGCGAACTTCTATAATCCGTTCTCGTGCACGGGTTGCCCCGGAATACAGGAGCTCTATACTCCGGCCATTCCAACGCCGCGCGATGGATATGCTATTGAAGGGAAAGAGGGCCGCTTCAATTTCGCCGGGTTCGACGCCGTTGGAATCGACCGTAACGACAACGCGCAATCGTTCTACTACAAAACACCGAACCGCCGCGTGCAGATTGCGACGCAGCGCGTCGCCGTGAGTATGCCGGGATTCAACGACGTCACCGTTACCGACGGCGTCACATACAACAATCACTCGGATTTGTTCGCCTATTACAACTGGGGCTACGACCGCGGGACTGCGGTGCTCGACAATAACGACAACAAACGTTCCGATTTTGGAATCGGGTATACGCCGCCCAATTTTTTTGCGGGCTTCAGCATCCGGAAGATCGGTACGTACTACAACCCGTTTGACGGTATCGTCTCTCACCCCGGCATCGCGGGCTACAACGTCAACGTCGATAAGCAGTGGAACTACACGGGAAACGGTGCGTTCAAATGGATCAATGTGGGGGCATCGCTCGACCGCTATCACGGAACCGGCGGCGCGCTCAACCAGACCGACAACAACCTCAGTTTCNNTGGGAACGGTGTGTTCGCGCCTATTACGATCAACTCGCGCGGTTTCGGCTGGCGCAGCACGACGGCGTACCCGACGTACATCGAATACGACTCGGGAAGATTCGGTCCGGGGCGCATCATATCGTGGGGACGCAGCAGCGTCATCCGCGTGGGCAACCGCGCGTCGGTTACACTGCAGGCCAACGACACGCAGCAGCATCTCGACAATGGGCTGACATACACGCAATGGCTGGAGCGCTTGAGCTATTCGTACCAGAGCGGCTTGAACGAGTCGTTTGCTGTCGGCGTCCGGCGCATCATCGGCTTCTCGCCGGTGCTCGACGCGGGCGACGTCCCATCGTTTTCCAGCGGCTGGAATCTGTCGTTCGCCTATCACAAGCTGCTGCAGCATAACGAGATCTATCTGGTGTACGGAGATGCGAGCGCGTTCTCGACCTCGCCGCAACTGATCTTCAAAGTGGTGCACTATTTCGGCGCGGATAAGGGAACATAAGCCGCCCGCGGCGTAAAAAGGGGCATGTGGATCATGCTCGCGATGGCGGTCTCACTCGCCAATCCGGCGCCGGCTGCCACGCCCCTTAAGACAATTAAGCACATATACGTTTCGCCGCTCTGCACAGGCTTGCGGCAAAACATCGGTCCCGCGATCGGCAAAGTGTTACAAAACGACAATACGATCGCGCAGAGCCGTCCGCTGCTGCGCGGATACGTGAAGGCGACCGCTACGAGCGGTCTCTCCAAAGATCTGCAAGTCGCGCGGGTCGAGCGGCTGATCACACCGTTGGTTCAAAACACGGCGGCCATAGAAAAACTCCTGAACGATCCCTACGTCTTCCCGAAGCACGCGATATCGGATTCCGATCGCCAGCTGCTTGAAATTCGCGCGTACTTACAGCAAGTCGTTACCCAGCAGAAGCGCGCGCTCGACGTCATTGCCGGATTTGTCGACACCGAGCAGCTCGGTCAGATGCAAGCTGCCGGCCAAGAGGCTCTCAAGCTCACCCAGACGCACGAGATCCCCGGAGCGCAAGGCGGCGATTCGAGCGCGCGAGACGCCGCCGCGGGGCCGACGCCGCCTCCTTCGGAAATCTTGAACGCGGGCGTTTCCAAGCTGCCGCAAATGGGAACGGATCCGGCGCTTCAAGAGAACGGCCTCGTCGTCGGACACAATCCGCTGGACGTGTTCGATAACGCAATCGGAGAGTATCAGCAAATGCTGCAGTCAAGCGAAGGCCACGCCGCGGATCTCGTCGTGAAAGCGCTACCGCTCTGCGGAGGACACGTCCCCGGCTCCTAAACCGCCGCCGCCCGGAGTCTGCACTTCTAACGTTTCTTCCGGTTCGAATGCGAAGATCGTCTTAGCGGGAAGCGTCTGCGCAGTTCCATCTGCGTGCACCAGCGTGTGCCGTCCGCGCGCGCCGTTTTTTCCACCGCCCGTTCCGCGCGGTTCGACCGTGTGCCGTTCGGAGAGTAGTGAAATGCGCGCGTGGCCTTCGGTAAGCCGCATAGCCCGAACCAGACCGTTACCTCCCGTGAACGCGCCGGCGCCTCCGGTTCCTTCCACGATTTCATAGCGCGTAACGCGCAGCGGATAATCGCGCTCGATCGCTTCGATGGGCGTGTTCAGCGTATTGGTCATGTGGCACTGAATGGCGTCCAGCCCGTCCATCCCAGGACGCGCGCCCATTCCGCAGCCGTTCGTTTCGTAGAAAGCCCACGGCGTGCCGTCAGTGCGCGTTCCGCCGATCATGACGTTGGTCATCGTGCCGCCACTCTGCGCGGGGACGCGACCGGGCGCGGCTTGCGCGAGCGCGCCGAGCACGACGTCGGCGTTGCGCGTGCTGGTCTCGACGTTGCCTCCGCCGACCGCCGCGGGGCGAATGGGGTTGAGCAGCGTGCCTTCGGGAACCTCAACCGAGACCGGCCGGAAGCAGCCCTCGTTCATGGGAATCGACGGATCGGTAACCGCGCGCAAAGCGTAATAGACGCCGGAAAGCGTTACGCCGTATACCGCGTTCATTGGAAAGGGCAGCTGTGGCGCAGTGCCCGCATAATCGAAGTGCGCGCTTCCGCCTTTCAGCGTGAGCCGCAGCGCGATGCGGATCGTGGGCTTCCCATCGCGAGCTTCCAGGACGTCTTCGCTTTCGAAATCGCCTTCGCGCATCCGGCCGAGCGCCGCGCGCATGCGCGTTTCGCTTTGATCGAGGATGGCGTCGATCGCCGCCCGCAGCGTCTCGATGCCGTAACGTTCGGCGAGTTCTTGAAAACGGCGCTCTCCCGTATAGTTGCCCGCGGTTTGTGCGCGCAGATCGCCGCTGCGCGCATCGGGCGTGCGCGAATTTGCGCGAAACAACGCGATCGTCGCAGGGACATCGCGATCTTCGACCACCAGCCGCATCGGCGGAACGACCAGTCCCTCGGCAAAGAGATCGGGCGCGTCGGCCGACATCGATCCCGGAACCATTCCGCCCACGTCGGTATGATGAGCTTTGTTGGCGGCATACCCGGCGAGCACGCCGTGAAAGAAGATCGGACGGATAACCGTGACGTCGTTCAGGTGTGTGCCGGAAATATACGGATCGTTGACGACCCACATCTCGCCGTTTTCACATGCGCCCGCTTCGCGGACGATAACCTCGACCGTACGCCGCAGTCCCCACGGAAGCGAACCGAGATGAACGGGAATATGCTCGGCCTGCGCGATCAGACGCGCGTCGCGATCGAAAAGCGCGCATGAATGATCGAGCCGTTCTTTGATATTCGGTGAATAGGCGCTGTTGCGCACGGCGATGCCCATCTCTTCGCTCGCGTAGATCAGCGA
>PLED01000086.1 GCA_003136355.1 Vulcanimicrobiota bacterium
TGTTCCTCGCGCAATTCCAGCAATTTCAACTGCAGTATGGTGCGCGCGCGGCGCAAGGCGCGGCGGGAGTAGATTTCGATTCCGGCGGCCGGCGGGACGAGGTTCGGGTGCCGGGAGTGGCGCGCGTGGCGGTGGTGATTCGCCGACGCAGCAAGCAGGCAGAGCGAGGTTAGCGCCAGCACGGCGCGGTATCGGTCGAGCATGATGGCCTCCGCCGCTCCATTCACGCTCTGCGGCTTTAATGTAAAGATGCGGTGAACGTAAACGCGCTAACGGTCCCGGAGCCCCCGGCCGGCCCCTACCTCCGAGTCATTCCGCTAGGCGGCTGCGGCGAGATCGGCCGCAACATGACCGTGATCGAGACCAACGAGGATCTCGTGGTGGTCGACTGCGGGCTGATGTTTCCCGACGAAGAGATGTACGGCGTCGACATCGTGATCAACGATTTCACGTACTTGCGCGAGCGCCGCGACAAGTTCCGGGCTCTCCTCGTGACGCACGGGCACGAAGATCACATCGGCGGCATTCCCTACCTTTTACGCGAGTTCAACGTGCCGGTGGTCGGCACGGCGCTGACGATCGCGCTGATCAAAGCCAAATCGCGCGATCATAAAATGATCGGCGAAGCCAACCTCGTCACCGTGAAACCGGGCGATCGCGTGCGTTACGGATCGATCGAAACCGAATTCGTACATATCAACCACTCGGTATCGGGCGCGTGCGCGCTGGCGCTGCGCACCGAGACGGGCACGGTGTTTCACACGGGCGACTTCAAGTTCGACCAAACGCCTATCGATGGAAGGCCGGCGGATTTTGCTTCGATTGCGCGCATCGGCGACGAAGGCGTGCTCTGCATGCTCTCCGACAGCACCAACGCCGAGCGTCCCGGCCACACGCTTTCAGAAAGAATCGTCGGCGAAGCCTTCACCAACGTCTTCTCGCACGCCAAGGGGCGGATCATCGTCGCATCGTTTGCGTCCAACGTGCCGCGCATCCAGCAAGTGATCGATCACGCCATCACGTTTAACCGCAAGATTGCGTTTCTGGGACGATCGCTGACCAACGTCGTGCACTTCGCATCCGAGCTGGGCTATCTCAACGTTCCGGCCGATCGTACGATGCGCGTCGAAGAGATCGAGGAACTTCCGCCTGAGAAAGTCGTCGTGATGACGACCGGCTCGCAAGGCGAACCGATGAGCGGGCTCACGCGGATGTCGGTGCGCGATAATCCGCGGCTAAAGATCGTGCCCGGCGACACGGTAGTTATCAGCGCGACACCCATTCCGGGCAACGAAAAAGGCGTCTACAAAACCATTGACAACTTGTACCGCCTTGGCGCCACCGTCGTGCACGGCACGGACGGGCGCTCGCACGTTTCCGGACACGGATCGCAAGAAGAGCTGCTGTTGATGCTCAACCTGGTGCGCCCGGAGTTTTTCGTTCCGGTGCACGGCGAGTATCGCATGCTGGTGCAGCACGGCAAGCTCGCGCAGCGGACCGGCGTCGACGCACGCAGCGTTTTCGTTGTCGAGAACGGCGACGTGCTCGAGTTCACCAAAGACTACGGCGACAAGGTCGGCAAGACGTATGGCGGCCACGTATTCGTCGATGGTTCCGGCGTGGGCGACGTCGGCGAAGCGGTCTTGCGCGATCGCCGATTGCTGGCGGCCGACGGTTTCATGATGGTCGTCCTCGCGATCGATAGCGAAGAAGGCCGGGTCATCACCGGCCCAGACATCATCTCGCGCGGCGTGTTTTATATGCCCGATGCAGGCGGCGTGATGGAAGAGCTGCGTGCCGAGCTGACGGATCTGATTCAGAAAGTTTCGGTCGAAGGAATTCGCGACGTGAACACGGTCAAAGAACACATACGCGAGGGGCTGGCAAAGGCGATCATGGGCCGCTACAAACGCCGTCCGGTTATCGTCCCGGTCGTCATGGAGGTATGAGCGACATTGAAGACGCGCAAACAATTTATTGCAGTGGCGGCTGCGGGTGCCGGCGCACTGCTGGCAGCTCCTGCAGGCGCACAAACTCCGCCGATGCCGGCAGCGACGGCGACGCCCGCCCCTAAGAAGGCGTCGGACGCAGCAACCGCGCTGGCGGCGCGTATGCGCGCGTTCGACCCGAAACTCACCGACGAAGAACTCGCAACGATCGCCGACGGCATAGACGCCAATCTCCAAATTGGACGCGGACTCAATCCGAAAGGAACCGCGATTCCGAATTCGGTCGAGCCGGCGACTTCCTTTAAGGTGTTCGAGACGTGACCGAAGAGCAAATGGCGTTTTCCGACGCAACCACGCTCGGCTCGCTGATCGCGGCCAAGAAAATCTCGTCGGTCGAACTGACCAACATGTATCTCGCGCGTTTGGAAAAATACGGGAGCACGTACGGCGCCGTCGTGACGATCATGCACGACCGCGCTCTTCGCGAGGCGCGCAGCGCCGATAGGGAGCTCGCCGCCGGAAAATCGCGCGGCCCGCTGCACGGAGTTCCGTACGGCGTCAAAGATTTGATGGCCGCCGTCGGCGCCCCGACGACGTGGGGCGCCGCGCCGTATCGCAATCAGGTTTTCGATTACGACGCAACGGTCGTGCAAAAATTGCGCGCGGCCGGCGGCGTGCTGCTGGCGAAACTTGCGATGGTGGAGCTGGCCGGCGGATTCGGCTACGACGATGCCGACGCGTCGTTCACCGGCCCGGGCAGAACGCCGTGGAACCGCGATTATTGGAGTGGCGGATCGTCGAGCGGACCGGGTGCGGCAGTTGCGGCAGGTTTAGTCGGTTTTGCGATCGGATCTGAAACGAACGGTTCGATTATGGCGCCCGCCGCATACTGCGGCGTGACCGGATTGCGCCCGACGTACGGACGTGTGAGCCGTCACGGTGCGATGGCCTTGATGTGGACCTCCGATAAACTCGGACCGATGTGCCGCTCGGCGCGCGATTCCGAACTTGTGCTGCGCGCAATCGCGGGGCACGATCCCGCCGATCGCACATCGCTCAACGCGCCGTTTCCGAAAGTCCGCGGACGCAAACCGAAGATCGGCGTGCTGGCGCGTTCCACCGAACGCATCATGCCGGCCGTCGCCAATAATTTCTTAGCGTCGCTCGACGTACTGCGCGAATTCGCGGACGTCACGACCAACGTCGCGCTGCCGCGCGGAAACTACGGCTCGACGTTCGAGGCGATCTTCAACGGAGAATGCGCTTCAGCGTTTCGCGATCTGATCGAAAGCGGAAAAGCCCGCGAGCTGCAATCTACCGATGACCGCCTGGGCGGCTATCAGGTCTACAATGCGCTGGCTGTGGATTACGTGGACGGCATGCGCCGCCGCACGATGCTCAACGAAGCGCTCGGGAAAGCTTTCGCGGGGTACGATGCGATCGTGCATCCGACACGATCGACGGTTTCCTACCCGGTCGGCATGAAGTTCGAGAAGGCCTATCCCGCGAAATATAACGGCGTTACAGGCTTGGGAAGCCCGGGAAACTTAGCGGGTTTGCCGGAGATCAGCGTTCCGAACGGCTTTGGCGATCATAACTTGCCGACGGGTCTTGCGATGATGGGCCGCGCGTGGGGCGAAATGCAGATCACGCAGATTGCAAAGGCTTATCAAGCGCGCACGAAGTTTCATTCGATGCATCCGAAGCTCGTCGTCGTCTAGTATTGCGATTGAATCGCAACCATGGACGTAACGCTCGCAGCTGCAACTGAGCAGATTGCGCCGGGACGCGGCTATTTCGCCGACGTTTGGCGGCGGCTGCTCAAATCGCCGGGCGCGATGATCGGGCTCGGCCTTATCGGCGTGCTTGTTTTTACGGCTGCATTTGCGCCGCTGATCGCGCATACCGATCCGCTAGCGCAGAATCTCGCGCAACAGTCGCTGCACCCGAGCTGGGCGCACCCGTTCGGCACCGACAAACTTGGACGCGATTTGTTTTCGCGAATTGTGTACGGTTCGCGGATTTCGATTCGCATCGGATTTCTGGCGGTCGGCATCGCTATTACGATCGGCACGTTTTTCGGCGTCGCCGGCGGGTATTTAGGAAAGGCCACCGACAGCGCGATCATGGCTGTGATGGATCTGATGCTCGCCTTCCCGTCGATTATTCTGGCAATCGGCATTACCACGATCCTGGGGCCGAGCATCAATCATCTGATGATCGCCGTCGGTATCGTTTATATTCCGCAGTATGCGCGGCTGGCGCGTTCGTCGGTTCTGGGTGTTAAGGAGCTCGAATACGTCGAGGCGGCAAAGGCGCTCGGAGCGCGCGTGCCGCGCATTCTCTGGCGTCACGTTTTGCCGAATATTCTCGCACCGCTGATCGTGCAGGCGATGCTGGGCATCGGTACGGCCGAGTTAGAGGCGGCCGGACTCTCCTATCTCGGATTGGGCGCACGGCCGCCGACCCCGGAATGGGGCGCGATGCTCAACGACGCGCGCGACTATTGGCTCTCGGCGCCGTGGGCGCTGATTTTTCCCGGTGTCGCCATAACGCTGATGGTACTGGGCTTCAATCTTTTGGGAGACGGGCTGCGCGACGCGCTCGATCCCACGCAGCGATAAACCATGGCCATCGTTCTAGGATTGCTCGCGGCCATTTTTTACGGCTCGGCAGATTTTTGCGGCGGTTTCGCAACACGGCGCAGCCCGATGTTTGCGGTAACGGTAATTTCGCAGGCCGTCGGCCTCGCGCTGATTTTGGTCGCGCTGCCGTTCTTTCCGTCGCATCCGACATGGTGGACGCTGGAAACGGGGTTCATCGCCGGGATGTGCGGCGGACTTGGACTACTGCTGCTCTATCACGCGCTTTCGATCGGCAAGATGGGCGTCGTCTCGCCGATTACGGCGGTGTTAGCCGCGCTCACTCCGGTTATCGTCGGCGCGGTTCGCGGCGAGCATTTGGGGAATTTCAAATTGGCCGGCATCGGCGTTGCGCTGCTTGCCGTCATTCTTATCTCGCTTTCAACTGAAGCGGACGGCAGATTCGAGTTTTCTACCGCAGGCGTGAAAGAAGCACTCGCGTCGGGCGTCGTGCTCGGCGGGTTCTATACGTTTCTTGCGCTGGGCGGACAACAGAGCGGGCTGTATCCGATCGTCGCCGCGCGTATCGGCTCGATCGTTTTGCTGCTCGTCATCGCCGTTGTGATGCGGCGCAGCATCGTTGTTGCGGCACCGGCGGCACTTGGTGTTATCGCACTTGCCGGCGTACTCGACATGATGGCGAACGCGTTTTACGTGCTCGCCGCATACGCGGGCTATCTTTCGATCGCCGCGGTTCTCACGTCGCTCTATCCGGCGAGCACGGTTTTTCTCGCGCGCATCGTGTTGGGCGAGCGCCTTGGCGCGCTGCAGAAGACCGGCGTCGTTTTCGCGCTCGCCGGCGTGGCGCTGATCGCCAGCTAGTCTTCAGGCGGAAACGCGCGCGCGTTAGCTCCGGAGAGCGTCGGCGGCAACGGCTGCAGTTTAGCAGTTACGCCGGCTGAGCCTTCGGTATCTTCGGGAGGGTTTGGTTTATCGGAACCCAGGTTTGGTCTACGCGAACGCCGCGCTGTTTTCTTACGCGGCCGGATTCCGAGAAAGTCGCGCAGCTTTGTTATGAACGACATTAGAGACTCGACCACACATCGAGCTTGCGCTTCACGCGATCGATCACGGCGTCGGTGAAATCCGTCGTGGAAGCATGGCCGCCGAGGTCGCTGGTCGCGATGCCTTCGTGCACGGCCTCCAGCGTCGACTCATAGATCGCTCGCGAGGCGTTCTGCGCGCGTTTGTCTTCCATATAAGAGAGCAGCGCGCCGCCGGCCAGAATCATCGCCATCGGGTTCGCGACGTTCTTGCCGAAAAGGCGGGGCGCCGTGCCGTGCGGGGCTTCGGTCATAACGACCGTCGGTTTCAGGCCCTCGTCAAATGCCAGCAGCACCGATTCCGCGCCGGCGATCGACCCGAACAGTTGCATGACCAAATCCGAAAGACAATCTCCGTCGCGGTTAAGCGACGGAATGACCAGCGGCATCTCCCCGTCGGTGCTCAGCAGAAGCGCGTACGTGGCGTCGATCAGCTGCGGATCGTATGGAACGTCCGGATGGCGTGCGGCCGCCGCATCGAGTTCTTCCTTGAACATTCCCTCGTAGATTGGGCTGACGGTGAACTTCGGGCCGCCGAAAACTTTCGCGTGCATGCGCGCGGCGTGGACGAACGAGTACTCGGCGACAACTTGGCAGACGCTGCGGTCGATCGACTCCGTGCGGTACGCGATTTCGCTTGAACCTTCGCCCGCGCGCCATTCTTTTGCGCCATAGGCATCGCCGACGGCCATGCGCACCACGGAAATCGGCGCATGGACGCCCGCGACCGGACGGATGCGCGGCAAACGCCGGCCCGTGCGTACGATGACTTTGCCGCCGATCGCTTTGCGCAGTATCGCGTTGGGCGAACCTACGTCATCCTGTGCGTCGGGTGTTATCGTGGCCGCCTTCAGTCCGAAGTGCGCTCGCTTCATCGCGTCGGCGGCTTCTTGCACCACGGCGTTAGTGGTTGCGCGCCGGTTTTCGAGCGAAAGATCGAACCGCTCCATGGTCAGTTCGACGTCGATGACCGCGCGGTCGAGAACGCGCAGCGCTTCGGCCAGCAGCTCTTGTCCGGTCTCGTCGCCTTCGAGAATCACGATGGTCGTCGGGCTCAAATGAACTCCTATTAAAATGAAGAAGTAAGCGGTCCATGGCACGCGTGCGCCGCCGCGCGGCGAAATCGCGACTGAATTTCGAGATCGCCGGCATGGCAGCGATTGGCATCGCCGTTCTGCTGGCGGTCGCACTGACTTTGGCGCCCGCGCATGCCGGGGCTGCCGGCGCCATAACCGCGCGAGCGCTCCACTGGACCTTTGGATCAGCTGCCGGACTTTTCCCCGTTCTGATCGCGCTCTTCGGCGCGATCGTGTTCTTGGAGATCAATCTTCCGCGAATTATGGCGACGTTCGGCGTTGCCGCGCTGGGATATTTCATCCTGATCGACACCTCACTCGCAAAGCGCGGCGGGTTCGCCGGCACGGAGATGTGGCGCGGGCTCTACGCGCTGCTCGGTCTTACGGGCGCGCGCGTCGTCATCGGCTTGCTCGCTTTGTTGCTGGCGGTTTGGATCAGCGACGTCTCCGTCAAAAAGATCATCGGCTGGCTGGTGCTGGTATTTTCCAAAGTTCGCATGCCGAAAGTCCGCCTGGCGTTGCCCGAGGGCCACGAAACTCTGCGCGACGCGTTCGCGCTGCCCGCAACCGATCCGAATCGTAAGAAGGAGCGCGTCTCCGACCCCGCTACCGCTTTGGTTGCGGTCGAGCCGCTCATGCCGACGGTCGCGCCGCCGTTGCCGGTCGATTATGAAGATGAAGAAGTTCTCGAAGATGATGCAGCCGAGGATGAAGACGAGGAGGAAGCCGACGGCGATCCCGACATCGACGAAGAGGAAGACGACGAGGAACTCGATGACGAGGACGGCCCCTCGACAGGCTCAGGGCAGGCTGATGAAGATGAAGACTACGACGGCGAGGAGGTTGAGGGCGAGTACGAAGCTCCCGCGGTAGCCGGCGGACCGCGCAACTACAAGCTTCCCGATCTCTCGCTCTTCGATCCGCCGCAGGCGCAAGTGGTGGACGACTCGACGCGATCCGCCGTGCTCGAAGATACGCTCGCTTCGTTCGGCGTCGGCGCCAAAGTCGTACACATCGAGCGCGGCCCTTCGGTTACGCGTTACGAACTGAAGCCCGACCGCGGCGTGAAAATTTCGAAGATCGCAAATCTCGCCGACGATCTCGCGCTGGCCCTGGCTGCGACGAGCGTGCGCATCGAAGCGCCGATTCCCGGCAAGTCCGCCGTCGGTATCGAGGTTCCCAACAAAACGGTTTCAATCGTTTCGATTCGCGAAATTCTCGAAGCCCTGCCGCAGCGCGGACAAGTGCCGCCGCTCTGGATGGCGCTCGGCAAAGACGTTCCCGGCCGCGCCGTGTTCGGAGATCTTTCGCGGATGCCGCACATGTTGATCGCGGGTGCCACCGGCTCAGGCAAGTCGGTCTGTTTGAACTCGGTGATCGCATCGCTGCTCGTGAGCGCGACGCCGGATCAAGTGCAGATTCTGATGATCGATCCCAAGCGCGTTGAACTGGTGATGTACAACGGCATTCCGCATCTCATCAAAGATGTTATCACCGACCCGCGCATGGCCGCCGGCGCGCTTTTCGAGATGACCAAAGAAATGGACGCGCGGTACGAGCGCTTCGCCAAGGCGGGTGTCCGCAAGATCGAAGAGTACAACGCCAAATACCCCGATGAGAATTTGCCCTACGTCGTGATCGTCATCGACGAACTTGCCGACCTCATGTTGATCGCTCCGGCCCGCGTTGAGACCACCATCATGCGGCTGGCGCAACTCGCGCGCGCGACCGGAATTCATTTGATCGTGGCAACGCAGCGTCCGTCGGTCGACGTCATCACCGGTTTAATCAAAGCCAATATTCCGTCGCGCATAGCGTTTGCAGTGACGTCGCAAGTCGATTCGCGCACGATCCTCGATATGGTCGGCGCCGAGAGGCTGCTGGGCCGCGGCGATATGCTCTACCTGCCGATCGACTCGCCCAAGCCGATTCGCGCGCAGGGCGCTTTTATTTCCGGCGGTGAGTTACAGCGGCTCATTCATTTTTGGACGAAGCAGGCTCGGCCGGAAAATCTGCTCGACGTCGACATTCAACCGATCGCCGACGAAGAGAAGAAAGACGTCGACCCGCTCTGTTACGATGCCGCGAAGTTCATCATCGAAAGTAACTATGCATCGACCGCCGCGCTGCAGTCACAGTTCTCGATCGGCCATCCACGTGCCGTCCGCATCATGAAGCAACTCGAAGACCTCAAAGTCGTCGGCCCACACGAGGGCACTAAGCCGCGCCGCATTCTCTTCGGGCTCGACGATCTCGAACGCGTTTCGGATCGCTTCGGGCGCGAGCGGGGACAGCAAGATCTCTTTGCCGCCGGTTCCTAAGTCATGACGCAACATAAGCACGCGGTGGGCCACGTCATTTTTGCATGCATTCTGCTCGCAGCGTTCTTTTGGCTCGGATTCTTCGTTACGAAGCACGGCGAACCGCATGGGTTAAATGCCTTTGCGATGCAACTGCGCGGCCACGGTTCGGCAATCGCATGGAGGTTCACCGAAATGGGATGGGGCTACGTGCTCGGACCTCTCTATATCGCGCTTATCGCCCTTGCGATCTTCCGGCCTGAATGGCGTAGGCCCGCGCTCTTTGCCATCGCGATTGCGCTAATATGCTGGGGCGCGGCGACGGGATTCCAACACTTCTTCGCACGCCCTCGCCGGCTCGATTGGCTGATACGCCATGAAACGGCGGGCTCGTATCCCAGCTCGCACGCTGCGGTCTCGACCGGTTTCTATTTCCTGTGCGGCCTGCTAGCGCTGGGCTCACGGCTGGCGGCTTGGTTGCGTTATTCGTTGTTTGCGCTGCTGACTTTTGTCACACTGGCGATCATTTGGTCACGTATCGAACTCGCTGCACACAACATCACCGACGTCATCGGGGGCGTGATGCTTGCTTTTGTGATCATCTCGCTTGGTGCGGCCGCCGCCGAATTCGCGGGAAGGCCGGTTGTAAGCTAACCAGGGGGGATGCCGCCGACTCCGAAGCATCGGCTCATGGCGGCGCACGTGACCGATCCGGCTCTCAAACCCATCGAACACAAGGTCGAAGAAGGCATCCCGCTTTCACTGGAAGACGGGCTGACGCTTTTTCGCACACGCGACCTGCATTCGCTCGGGCGTATGGCGCGCGCGCAAAAGGAGCGCAAGAGCGGAAAAAACGTCTACTACATCCTGAACCGCTATGTGAATTCGACCAACGTCTGCTACGCGGGCTGCAAGTTTTGTTCGTTTGCGGTGGACGAATTTAAGGAAACCGATCGCGTCGTGCGCATGGCCGCTGACGCGGTGATGACAAAGGCGCTCGAGACCGGTACGAACTTCAACCAAATCCACATCGTGGGCGGGCACGACCCGCGCCAACTCTCGCTGGATTACTGGCTGCCGCTGATGCGCCGCTTCAAAGAGCAAGTCCCGCACGTTCAGCTCTCGCTCTTCACAGCCGCAGAACTCGATTACATGGCCAAGCGCCACCGGATGAAATATCCCGAACTGATCGCGGCGCTAAAAGCGGCCGGGCTCGACAATGTCAACGGCGGCGGCGCCGAGATCTTCGGGCCCGAGACGCGGGCCAAGATTTGTCCAAACAAAGTCGGCACCGACAACTGGTTGGAGATCCACGAAGAATTGCATCGCCAAGGCGTTGCTTCGAATGCGACGATGCTCTATGGGCACATCGAATCGCTCGAGGATCGCGTCGACCATCTAATCCGCCTGCGCGAATCGCAACGCCGCTCGCCGGGATATAACGCCTTCATTCCGCTGGCGTTCCATCCCGACGGAAACGACCTCAACGACTGCGGCTGGACGACCGGCTTGGATGACCTGCGCATATTCGCAGTTTCGCGCTTGATGCTCGACAATTTCGATCACATTAAAGCGTACTGGATGATCCAAGGCTTGAAGATCTGCCAAGTCGCGCTGCATTTCGGCGCCGACGACATGGACGGCACGCACGGTAGCACCGACGAAGAGATGATCTACCACAGCGCCGGCACGCAATCAGGTCAATATGTCGACGACCGCGAGTTCCGCCGTTTAATTGAAGAAGCCGGCTACGTGCCGGTCCGCCGCAACAGCACGTACGACGAGTTTCCCCACGACTGGACCCCGCCACCGGCAACGCGCGAAGAAGTGTATGCTTAACTGCGGCCGCATCAAGTATACGAACGACCTGCCGATATACGCCGCGTTCGACGAGCGCGTGATCGAGTATCCCGGAACGCTGCACGCCGACGTTCCGGCGGCGCTGAACCGCATGATGCTCGACGGTAAACTCGACGTGGGCCCGATCAGCGCATTTGCTTACGCGGCAGATTTTGAGCGGTTCGTTCTGCTGCCCGACTTATGCATCGGCGCGCGCGATGAAGTCATCTCCGTCGTGCTCGCCTCGAGCGTTCCGCCGGCGCTGCTTGACGGTGTAGAGATTGCGGTCAGTTCCGAGTCGGCGACCGGACGGAATCTGTTGCGCGTTCTGCTCGAGCGCCGCTACGGCGTGCACGCTCGTATCATCGAAACCACCGACGCTGCG
>PLED01000035.1 GCA_003136355.1 Vulcanimicrobiota bacterium
CACATCACCAGCGCGATCGGCGCGGCGATGATTGGCTGGTACGGCACCGCCATGCTCTGCTATGTGACGCCCAAAGAACATCTGGGATTGCCGAACAAAAAGGACGTCAAAGACGGGGTGATCGCCTACAAAATCGCGGCGCATGCGGCCGACGTCGCCAAGGGTCATAAACTCGCACGGCACTGGGACGACGTGCTCAGCAAAGCCCGCTTCGAGTTCCGCTGGAAGGACCAATTCGAGCTGTCGCTCGATCCCGAGACGGCGCAAGAATTCCACGACGAGACGCTGCCGGCCGAAGGCGCGAAAATCGCGCATTTCTGCTCGATGTGCGGGCCGCATTTCTGCTCGATGAAGATAACGCAAGAAGTTCGGGAATATGCCGAACATGGCATGGCCGAAAAAGCGAAAGAGTTTGCCGAAAAAGGATCAGAGATCTACATCGAAGTCTGAAGGCCCCAAGCGCACGTTCATCCAGCGCTTCGGCACGCTCGGCCCGGGGCTGATCACCGGCGCGTCCGACGACGATCCGTCGGGCATTTCAACCTACTCCGTCGCCGGAGCGACGACCGGGCTGTCAATGTTGTGGCTGGCGCTCCTCACAACGCCGATGATGGCGGTCATTCAAGGCATGTGCGCGCGCATTGGGATGGTGACCGGCGAAGGTCTGGCTGCGAACATACGCAAGTCCATTCCGCTTCCGCTGGCATACGTCGTCGCAGCCGCCGTTATCATCGCCAACACGTTTAACGCGGGTGCCGATTTCGCCGGCATGTCGGCGTCGGCAAACTTGGTCGTGCCGCAAATTCCCGTCCTGGTCTGGGTGTCGTTCTTCGGCGCGCTGCTCCTGGTGACGATACTCTTCTGTTCGTATCGCGTGATTGCGTCGACGTTCAAGTGGCTGACCATTTCACTCTTCGCTTACGCGGTAACGGCGTTTTGGATCAAGCCGGACTGGGGGATGGTGCTCAGGGCCTTCGTCACACCGCACATTCAATTCAGCCGCGATTTCGTCACCACGATGGTCGGGGTACTCGGCACCACGATTACGCCGTATCTTTTCTTTTGGCAGTCGTCGCTCGAAGTGGAAGAAGAGAAGAGCATGGGCCGCACGACGATAGCGGAACGGCGCGGCGCGACTGACGAGGAGATATCGGATTCGCATTTCGACGTGAATACGGGCATGATTTTCTCCAACGCGATCATGGCGTTCATCATCATCACCACGGCGCTGACGCTTTACGTGCACCATAAGACGCACATCGCGACCGCGCAAGATGCGGCCGAGGCGCTTAAGCCTCTGGTGGGACACTTCGCCTCGCTGCTCTTCACGCTGGGCATCGTCGGCACGGGATTGCTCGCGATCCCCGCGCTCGTCGGTTCGTCGGCGTATGTGGTCGCCGAAATGTTCAAGTTCAGGCGCGGCGGGATGAACGAACCGCCCGGCCGCGCCAAGCGGTTTTACGGCGTTTTTGCGGCGGGCTTGCTGATCGGCGTCGCCATGTGTTTCGCGCGCGTCGATCCGATCCGCGCGCTCTACTATGCGGCGGTTCTCAACGGCGTCATCTCCGTGCCGCTGATTTTTCTCGTCGTCCGCATTGCGAGCAATTCAGGGGTGATGGGGAAGTGGAGCAGCTCTCTCTTGGCAAAAGGATGGGCATGGCTTGCCTTCATCTTGATGGGCGGCGCGGCCGTCGCGATGTTCGTCCTCTGACATGAAACCCTGCGCTGTTTTTTTCGATCGCGACGGGACGCTGATCGAAAACGTCCCCTACAACGGCGATCCGGAAGCGGTCAGGCCGTTTCCCGGCGCGCGTGAGGCGCTCGAAAAACTCCGCGCGCGAAAAATCCCGCTCGGGGTGATTTCCAATCAGAGCGGCATCAGCCGCGGATACTTTACGCGCGAACAGGCCGAGTCGGTGAACCGGCGCGTGCAAGAGCTGCTCGGCGCGTTCGACGTGTGGCTCTACTGCCCGCATCAGCCCAACGACCAATGCGAATGCCGCAAGCCGAAACCGAAATTACTCTTGGATGCGGCGCGTGCGCTCGGCGTGGATGCGGAATGCTGCGTCATGATCGGCGACTTGCCCAGCGATTTGGAAGCGGCGCGCAACGCCGGCGCGCGCCCCATTGCGATCGATGAAAATCGATCGGTAGTTCAGGCTATCGAAGAGGTTCTCGCGGAGCTCAACTAGCGGCGCGGAGCGGACCAGTACTGCACGTCGGGCGAGCCATAGGTGACTTGGACTTTTGCAACGGCGGGCGCCGCTTGCACGTGCAGGTCGCTCCTGACGCGCTTCCACGCGCTCATCACTTTAACGACGTAATGCTGCGTTTCGTAATACGGCGGAATCCCGCCGAAATCCGAAACGGCCTTTGGGCCCGCGTTGTACGCGGCAAACGCCAGCGAGTAGCGGTGGGGACTGTTTTGATACTTTGCGAGCAAACCGCCCAGATAATGCGCGGAGCCCTGTAAATTCTGATACGGGTCGCGCGGGTTGACGTGCAGCGTGCGCGCCGTGCCCGGCATTAATTGTCCCAGACCAATTGCTCCGGCGTACGACCTCGCATGGGTACGCCAAGCCGATTCGACGCTGACCAGTGCAACGAGAACGTTTGCATCGACGCGCCAGCGGATGGAATTCTGCAGCACGTGCTTGGCGAGATTCGAACTCTGCCAGGCGGGAAGATGCGGATTGATCTTGCGCAATACGCGCGCGTAGGCGCTGACCGCGGCCGGATTCCCCGGAACCATCGCGGTCGCGGCGGAGGCCGTCAGCGTGCCAACCCGGGTCAGGCACAACGCCAAAATCGCCCCGGCTGTAAAAGCGGTGAGTCTGCGCATACCCCTGGAATACGGATGAAGGGTGCCTCAACCTCTCGCGCAGGACCCCCCTTCTAGCAAATCCTTACAATAACCGAACACGGCCCCTCGTGAGCCGTCGCGGTTGGTTGTATGTGATCGCCCTGCTTTTCGCAGTGATGTGCGGGATGATCGCTTTCAGCGAGTGGTGGGCCTACAATAAGAACGTCCCATATTACGAGCATGTAGGGAAAACCCACACAGCGCACTAAAGCGCGGCTCATGTTGCGACGTATTTCGTCTCTGTGTCTTTTTGCGCTTTTCGCGCTCGCTTTTTTGCCGCAAGCAGCGGGCGCCCAGGCGACGCCGACGCCGGTTCCGCGACCGGGCGCGACCGGCGAACCGACCAAGCCGCAAAATCCGACTCCCATTCCCAGTCCCACGCCGACGCCGGGACCGCCGTTTTCCAATATGAACTGGCGCGAGATCGGGCCGGCTCTTCCGGGCGGCCGCGTTGCAGCGGTCGCCGGGTCGCAGCACGACGTCAATTTGTACTATCTGGGAGCGGCAGGCGGCGGAGTTTGGAAATCCACCGACGGCGCCGAGACGTGGCAGCCCGTTTTCGACAAGCAAAAAGTTTCGGCGATCGGCGCCATCGCGATCGATCCGACCAACGACGATGTCGTGTGGGTGGGAACCGGAGAAGCGAATCCGCGCAACGATGTGAGCTACGGCGACGGCGTCTACAAATCAACGGACGCGGGCAAGACGTGGACCAACGTCGGCCTGACGTTAACTCGACATATTTCACGCATTCTGATCGATCCAAGCAATCCGAATCACGTGATCGTGGGCGCGCTGGGCGACGTCTTCGGCCCCAGCGAAAATCGCGGCGTCTACGTCACCGACGACGGCGGCAAGACCTGGAACAAAACGCTCTACGTCAGCGACCAGAGCGGGGTCTCCGATATGGCGATGGACGTGCAGCACTCCAACGTCGTGTATGCGGGTATGTGGCATTTCTTGCGTCAGCCATGGACGTTCACAAGCGGCGGCCCCGACGACGGGCTCTACCGTTCGGCCGACGGCGGACGCACCTGGACGAAACTCACCGGCTTCGCCAAAGGTCTGCCGGCCGGATTTACCGGCCGCATCGGATTGGCCGTGGCGCCGAGTGATGGCAACCGCGTGTACGCCATCATTGAGTCGGGCGACGGCATCCTTTGGCGATCCGACGACGCGGGCACGACGTGGTCGATGGTCAGCAACGACACGCTCGTCGATCAGCGGCCGTTTTATTTCACGCACCTCATCGTCGATCCGAAAAACTCCGACAAGGTCTATGCTATTTCGGAAATGCTGGCCGTCTCCACCAACGGCGGAAAGAAATTCACCGAGATAGCGCCCCAGGTTCACGTCGATTATCACGCGGCCTGGATCGCTCCCGATAATCCAAACCGCATGATCATCGGCGCGGACGGCGGCATCGCGCGTACCGTTGACGGCGGCGACAACTGGTTCTTCGACCGCAATATTCCCATCGGTCAGGTTTACCACGTCGGTCTCTCCAACGAAAATCCGTACTGGGTGTGCGGCGGATGGCAAGATAACAACGGCTGGTGCGGGCCCTCGAATTCGCTCGACCCGTCGGGCATCCTCAATAAGTATTGGGTGGCAGCGGTCGGCGGCGACGGCGAATGGGTCGTGCCCGATCCCGCGGATCCGAATTGGCTGTGGGGCGACTCGGAAAACGGCGTGTTGACCGTCTACAACAAGGTTACCAAAGATACGATTCTCGCGATGTCTTACATCCAAGACTCGATCGAGAGCTACGATCTCTCAAAGAGCAAATTCAGGTTCAACTGGGATTCACCCATTGCGTTCGCGCCGTGGAATTCGCACGTCGCATGGTTCGGTGGAAACGTGCTCTTCCAGAGCACCGATCGCGGACGGCATTGGACCATCATCAGCCCCGATCTGACGTTCAACGACAAGTCCCACCAGCAGCCCTCCGGTGGTCCGCTCGTGCACGACGTCTCGGGTGCGGAGTATTCCGACAACCTCATTTATATTGAAGGCTCGACGCTGCACAAGGGCGAGATTTGGGTCGGCACCGACGACGGTCTCGTGCAGATGACGCTCGACGGCGGCAAGAGCTGGCACAACGTCACGCCGCCGGGTGTGCCGCCATACGGCCGCGTCGAAACGACCGCGCCGTCGACGCTTCACGACGGAACGGTCTTCGTGAACATCGATCGGCACAAGTCGGGAGATTTCAAGCCGTATCTGTTCGTTTCGAACGACTTCGGCAAGACGTGGTCGTCGATCGTGAGCAATCTGCCCGCGGACCAATATATCCGCTCGGTCCGGCAAGACATTCACGACGCCAACATCTTGTATGCCGGCACCGAGAACGGCCTCTGGATTTCGTTCGACGCCGGCAAGACCTGGCAAGACTTCCGCAATAATATCCCGGCCGTTTCGGTGCGCGAGATTCGCTTCCAGCCGCAGTTCGACGACTTGGTGATCGCCACGCATGGCCGCTCGATCTACATCATGGACGACATGCGCGTGATTCAGCAGTTGCAGAAAGCTATCGCGCAGGGAGCGCTCGTCGTCGGGCCGCGCACGGCCTACCAGTACACGCTGCACTCCGACGACGAAGGCACCTACACCGACTACGCCGGCCAAAATCCGCCATACGGCGCTGTGACGTACTTCTATCAGAAGACGCCCGGCAAGACGGCACCGGTCATTCAGATCCTGAACGCATCGGGTCAGGTGATCCGCACGGTTGCGGGATCGCGCAAGAGCAGCACCGGTAAAGAGACGCCCCGCGTGACGAACAAGGTCGGGATTAATCGTTACGTCTGGGATTTCCAGATCGACGGGCCCTTGAAGTGGACCGGCGCGGCCAAAATAGCGTATCAAGGTCCGGATGAAGGCGCGTACGTGCCGCCGGGACGTTACGCGGTGCGCATGACCGTGGGCGGGAAGTCATTTACAGAGCCGTTCACCGTCAAGCCCGATCCGAAGTCGACCTTTAAGCAAGCCGACTACGAACGCAGCTACGCGTTCGTCAAGAAATACTACCGCGAGTATTCGGTCGTCGACACGATGCTGAACACGCTCGACTCGGTCAAGTCGCAGCTCGACGCGGCCGCTGCCGATCCGAAAGCCAAAGCGGACGCTTCGCTGCAGCAGCAAATCACCGCGGCTGCGACCGCGCGCGACACGGTCTTCCACCAGTTGACCGCCGACTATCACAACGACGAGGATTCTATCCAGCGTCCCGGCGCATTGCGCGAAGACATCCAAAGCATGGGCTTTTTCGGCTTCGGGCTCATCACGCCGGCGATTGTGAATTTTGGACAGCGAGTGGATACCGAGTATGCCTCCGGCGTGGCGAATTACAACGCATTTGCGCGCACGACGATTCCGGCGCTGAACGCAGCGCTTACCAAAGCCGGCTTAAAGGCCGTCACGGGAACCACGCCGGTTGCCGCAGGCACTTGATCTAGGGAGCTAACATGGGTATGCCACGTCTTCTTGCAATTGTATTTGCGCTGTCATTCGCGCAGCTCGCTGTCGCGCAGGGTGCGACCGATCCCGCTTATTCGCATCTCAAATGGCGCTCGATCGGGCCCGCGGTTTCGGGCGGGCGCGTACCGGCGGTTGCCGGGATCGCATCGAATCCGAACCTTTATTACATCGGTTCCGCGGGCGGCGGCGTGTGGAAGACGGAGAACGGCGGCGCGACCTGGACTCCGGTCTTCGAAAAGGAGCCGGTCTCGGCGATCGGCGCGGTCACGATCGATCCGGCTAACGAGAATACGGTTTGGGTCGGCACCGGAGAATCGAATCCGCGCAATGACGTGAGCTACGGCGACGGCGTCTATAAATCGACCGACGGCGGCAAGACCTGGACAAACGTGGGGCTGCGCGAAACGCGGCACATCTCACGGATCGTCGTCGATCCGAGCAATCCCAATCACGTCATCGTCGGAGCGAGCGGCGATCCGTTCCGCGACAGCACCGAACGCGGCGTCTTCGTCACCAACGACGGCGGACAGACGTGGTCGAAAACACTGTACATCGGACCGCAAACGGGCGCATCCGAAGTCGCGATGGATCCGAACCATCCGGCGGTGGTCTACGCGGGCATGTGGCAATTCCGCCGCTTACCGTGGACGTTCCACAGCGGCGGGCCGCAGGACGGCCTCTACAAATCGAGCGACGGCGGCATGACCTGGTCGCAGCTGACCGGAAACGGTTTGCCGGCGGGCTACATGGGACGCATCGCGGTAGCGGTCGCTCCGAATAACAGCAACCGCGTCTACGCGATCATCGAAGCCAAGGGCGGCATTCTTTGGCGCAGCGACGACGCGGGCGCGACGTGGGAGATGGTCAGCGACGACACGCTGGTCGATCAGCGTCCGTTCTACTTCACGCACATCAACGTCGACCCGAGCAATGCTAACCATGTGTACGCGGTATCCGAGCAGTTGGCGGAGAGCCGCGACGGCGGCCGCCGTTTTCGCACTATTGCCAATCCCGTTCACGTAGACTTTCATGCGATGTGGATCGCGCCTGATAACGCCAACCGTATGATCGTCGGCGAAGACGGCGGATACTCGCTTACGCTCGACGGCGGCCGTAACTGGTCGTTCTCGCGGAACATTCCAATCGGCCAAGTCTATCACGTCGGCCTTTCCAATGAAAATCCGTACTGGGTGTGCGCGCCGCTGCAAGATAATAACGCGTTCTGCGGACCGTCAAACTCGCGCAACCGTGAGGGCATTCTCGACGACGACTGGCTCAACGTGGTCGGCGGCGACGGCATGTGGGCGGTTCCCGATCCCGGCAACGGTAACTACATCATGTCCGAATCGCAGACCGGAAACATCAGTGCCTACAGTAAGAAGCTCCAATCGGGACGCGGCGTGATTCCGTATTTCGATTTCGATCGCAACTCGTTCAATTTAGCCAACCGGAAATACCGGTTCAACTGGGATTCGCCGATCGCGTTCGCTCCATGGAACAGCAAAGTGCTGTGGCTGGGCGGCGACGTCGTCTTCCAGTCGCTGGATCGCGGCGTGCATTGGACGCCTATCAGTCCGGATCTGACGCGCAACATCAAGGCGCACCAGATTCCGGCCGGCGGTCCGCTGGCGACCGACGTTTCGAGTGCGGAGTTCTCCGATAACCTGTTGTACATCGAGGGTTCGCGTCTGCACGCCGGCGAGATCTGGGTCGGTACCGACGACGGGCTCGTGCAGATGACGCGCGACGGCGGAAAGCATTGGCGCAACGTCACGCCCTCGGGACCGCCCGAGCTGGCTCGCGTAGAAACCGTCGCGCCCTCGCCGATCGTAGCCGGGACCGCGTACGCGATCTTCGACGATCACCGGTCGGGAAATTACGCGCCGTACCTCTACGTCACGCACAACTACGGCACGAGTTGGACGAAAATCGTCAACGGGCTGCCCGCCGATCAATACGTTCGGACCGTGCGTCCCGACGGACGAAACCGCAATTTAGTTTTCGCGGGAACCGAGAACGGCCTGTGGGTTTCCTACGACGGCGGCGGCCGTTGGAGCGACTTTAAACTCAATGTGCCGACGGTCTCCGTCCGCGACATTCGCGAGCAATCGAATTTCAACGATCTCGCGATCGCTACGCACGGACGCGCGCTATGGATCTTCGACGATCTGACGTCGCTGCAGCAGCTTCCGCAAGCGCAGAGCAGCGGCGCGATGCTCTTCAAGCCACGCACGGCGTACCAATACGTGACGCATTCGAACGACGAGGGACTCTACACGCGCTTCAGTGGCGACAATCCGCCCAACGGCGCAATCATCGACTACTACCAAAGCACGCCGGGAAAAACTGCGCCGACGATCGAGATCCTCAATGCAAAGGGTACCGTGATTCGCCACATCCGTCCGCCCGTGCGCCGCGCAATCTCGGCGGCAGGGGGCGAGGCGGCCGCCGAAAGCCCGGCGGCGGCATTCTTCGGCGGCGGCGGAGCCGGCGCTCCGTCGAATAACGCCGGTATCAATCGCATTGTTTGGAACTTCCGCGAGGACGGCGTGCCGCAGTGGACAGGGAATCCGCAGTTGGCCGCGGGCGCCGGCTTCGGCGGCGCGGCGCTCGGCGTGCTCGCTCCGCCCGGAAACTACTCCGTGCGTACGACCCTCGGCGGAAAAACGTACGCGCAGAAGTTCACGGTCAAGAAAGATCCGCTCAGTCCCTACTCGCAAGCGGACTTCATGGCGGCGTACGGCTTCGCGAAGAAATACTTGGGCATGTCGGGCAAGATCAGCACCGTGCTCAATAACTTGGACGCGCAGAAGAAATCGCTGAGCGATGCTGCTGCGACGTTGCAGAAGGGCGGCAACACCGCGCTGCTCGCGCGCGTGACCGGCGCGCAGAAAACGCATGATGCGATCTTCGGCACGTTCACCGCCAACTACAAGAACGGTGAAGACTCGCTGCAGTGGCCGGGCGCGCTGCGTGAGGATCTGCCGGGCGGCGGCTTCGGCGCGGCGGGAGCTCCTCCGACACCGGCACGGCTCGAGTACGCGCGCCGTTTCGATCGCGAATACGCCTCGGCGATGGCTCGCTACAACGCGTTCGTCAGCGGTACGCTCGTGCCGCTGTCCAACGATGTGAAAGCAGCCGGCGCCGGCGCGATCGCGGGCGCAGCGCAAGTGCACTGATGTGTAACGGCGTCTCCCGCGGCTGGTTTTTGGCCGCCGCGGGAGCGGCCGCTCTTCCACTGATTGCCGCACCGGCAAGCGCAGCGGATCTGCCGGCAGTTCCGCAAGGTCTGAGCGAGGGAAACGCGCGTGCGGCGCAAATCGCGCGCGCTTCGCATTTCATTCGGGCGCAATACGGCGCCGCGCTGCAACTGGCGCGATCGATAACCAATGCGCGCCTTCGCGATGGTGTGCTGGAGTTGCTGACCAATCCCGTGCCGACTTATGCGCGTAAGTATCGCACTGCGGCCGATCGCCAGGCTTTGCGGGACGCGCTGGCTCGTGCGGGTTTCGTAAAGGCGGACGATGTGGTCGCCGGAATTTTTCCGCCGGGAACGGACGGCACGGCGGCGGTTCAGCCGTTTTGGAGTGCACCGGGCAGCGCGTACGATTCGCATCACAGCTATCCGGGTGGCCTGACGGTGCACGAGCTCTTTAATGCGCGTATGTCGGAGCACTTCGCCAGCAGCTATAATATGGAATACTTTTCCGGCGCGCAGCGAGTCGATCGCGACCTCGTGATAGCGTCGGCTTTCTATCACGACATCATGAAGACCGTCGTCTTTCAATTCAATGCGGACGGCACGATATTAGGCGAACTCGAGATTGCCGGCACCGGGGCCCATCACTGCCTTTCCGGCGCGGAGGCGATCGTACGCGGTCACGACGCGCGCTTTGTCACCGTCCTTTTGAGCGCGCACGCGGCACCCTCGCTGGGCGATCAGGTCAAGGTGGCGGCTTGGTGTAAGGCCGCCGCGATGATTGCGGGCGTTGATCCGGTCGAGTTCGGCTTGCTCGATCGCAAAGGTAATTTGGCCGCGCTTCCGCCGATCGAAACGTTCATCAGCAACTTGAGCGATCACGATTACGTGCTGAGCGTCCATGCGGTGCAGCAGATCGAGCCGCGACTAGCGGCACTCGGACGCGCCGGCGCGGGATCGGCAGAAGGCCGCTGGTGGCGTCATGGCGTTCTCTCGAACGCATCGGCTATAGCCTTGTACGAAGCCGCCACGCGCGGCGACGCAGCCTTCGTACGCGCGGTACGCAATGCGCCTGAGTAATGCGGAACTATCGCATTAGGGCGTTCGAACCACACGACTTGAAAGCGATCAAAGAGATCGATCGCGTGTCATTTTCGTCCGAACAGCAGTATCCCGATGAACTCTATGATTCACTCTTGACGGATGGCCCGCTGCGCGCGGCTGTCGCGGAGAGTGCCGGTGCCCTTGCGGGCTACGCGCTACTCGACATCAAGACGCAGCCCGTTCGTATTCGCTCGATCGCCGTTGTGCCCGGGCATCGGAACAAAGGTTGCGGCTCGGCGCTGTTGCTTGACCTCATGGAACAGTACGACGCGCTGGAGTTGCTGGTGGAAAAAGGCAACACCGCCGCGATCCGGCTTTATGAACGTTTGGGGTTCGTTCGCCTGGAACGCGATGAAAACAGCGAGCTAGGACCTACGCATCACATGTTCAGGCGTTTCAAGAACGCGTCGTGCTTGAACGAACCGCCGCCGCCGAATCGCGCGGCGACTAGTCGCGCCGACGGGACGATATAAAGCGCTTGTCCGCCAGAACCGCTCGCGTAGATCGTATCCGGCGGCGCTCCGGCCGGCGCTAACCACCAGCATAGGCCGTAGCGCGGATTGGCGCGTGTGTCGCTAAAGCACTCCGCGAACTCGTCGCGATGAGCTAAAACATACTCGCCGTAGGTCAGCCAATTTCGCGCGGTTAGAAAAGCGCCGGTCGGAAGCGGCTGCGTTCCGTCGGCGAGTTTCCGCCACGAAGTGATCTCGACGCCGGCCGGCGTCAGAAGCCTTGCGTGCAGATACTCGTGCGGTGTCAACTTCAGCGGCTTCAGCTTCTCGAAAAGAATCGCGCCGAATACTTGCAGCGGGATGCCGCTATAGGTAAAGCGCTCGCCGGGCCGGTCTTTGATCTGAACCGCGAGCGCTTTTTCGTACATCGGCACGGCGTTGCCGAGTCCCCCGAAGCCGATACCGGCGGTCAGCGTTAGCAGGTGGCGGATCGTGATTTGGCCTTTGACCGGATTCTCGCGCCACGACGGAAACGTTGCGCCGGCAGTTTCGTCGAGTTGGAGCAATCCCTCGCGCTGTGCGACAAGCGCGAGCGGCCCCCAAAAGCTTTTCGTGCCGCTGTAGAGCGCGTGCGGTTTACGGGCGGTGAAATCTTCGCCGTACGTTTCGGCTTCTATCGTCCCGCCGCGCGAGATGAGCAGCGCCTGCGGTTTGTGCCGCTCGTGGTACGCAACCGCCTCTTGCATGATGCGACGGTTCTGCGGCGTACTAGGAATGCATGCCCGAATTCAATGCCGGTCACGCGTTAGACGAAGCGATGGAACGCCACGAACAGATCTCCCAAGGCGGAATCCTCGTTCCGATTGCGGCCGCCGTTATCGCGGTTTTTGCTGCGTTGGCTACGCTGCTGGCCAATCACAATTCCATCTCAGGACTCGCCCAAAAAAACGAGGCGATTCTCTATCAGATCAAGTCCGCCGATCAGTACGGCTACTATGAGTCCAGCCGGATAAAGAGCCACGTCTATCAAGCGATGCTGGGAACCGGTATCGTGAACGCCGCTTCCGCGCGAACGCAGATGCAGAGCACGATCGGGCGCGAGGAAGTCAAGGCCGGAAAGATTCTCAAGGTCGCACAAGGCGACGACGTTGCCGCCGAAGAGCATTTTAAAGACTCCGAGAGCTATATGAAAGCGTACGAAAAATTTGAAGTCGCGACGACGCTCTTCGAAGTCTCGATCGTGTTGGTCTCGATTACGGCGCTGATGCGCACACGCGCGATGCTTTTCGTGGCGGCGGGCGCGACGCTAGTGGGGATCGTGTTCTTCGGGCTCGGCTTTCTTCCCTAAGGCTTGCGCGGCCGCCGTGAGCTTGGCGGCGAGTTCGCGCGCGTGCCGTGCAACGTTTTCGGAGTTGTAAGCAAAGATCTCGCGCCACAGCTCCGCGTTGGAGTTTCCCAAGCGCAACAGCTCGGAGGCAACCGGTCCGCAGAAGGCGTCCGCATCGGGGATGGCTTGTTGCCGGAACGTTTTGGAGAAGACCGTCGCGATTAACTGCGGGACGTGCGACGTAAGCGCCAGCAGGTCGTCGTGCATCGCCGCGTCGCTCGCAACTGCACGCGCGCCCATCGCTGCGATAAAGTCCCGAGCTCGCATCTCCAGCGCTTTGTCACTGGGCGGCACATAGATCCACGGCTTGTCGAAGAAAAGCGTGCCGCGCGCCGCCGCGGCGCCGGTGCGTTCGGACCCCGCGAGCGGGTGTGTCGCGACGAAATGAGCGACACCGCGTCCGGCTTCGGAGATGGGCTGCTTCACCGAGGCGACGTCCATGATGAGCTGCGCGCGCGGCTTGCGGTCGTGCAGAGCATGCAGCTCGTTCACCACTGCGCGCGGCGGCATCGCCAATACGACGGTGCCGGCCTGTTCGTAGAGATCGTCGAGCGTAACGATTTCATCGATCGCTCCCCGGTCCAGTGCCGCTTGCGATTGAACTTTGGAAGCGTCGAAGCCGGTGACGCGCCAGCCAAGTTCGCGTCCGCGCAATCCGATCGAAGATCCGACTGCACCCGTGCCGATGATGCCGAGCGTGACCGGCGCGTTCACGCCGGGTCTTTGTCCGCGATGTCGGGCCGGAGCTCGCGCGCGCCTTCCAGATATGCGTGTTCGATCGCCGCCTGCGATCGCGCCGTTTCAACGTGCATCAGGACGCGAATGCATCGCGGCATCGCGCCCGGGACGTCGATCTCGGTGAAGTGCAGCATGGGGACGTAGACCCAGCCCATTTCGCGCGCCCCTAACGCCGGAAACGCCGCGTGAAGGTCTGGCGTCATGCTGAAGAGCACCGACGCGATATCGTCGAGCTCGACGCCGTTACGCTTGGTCATCTCCGTCAGCAGACGTTTGGTCGCGTCGAGGATCGCTTGAGGTTCATCCGCGTCGACCGTGATGGCGCCGCGAATCCCGCGCATCTTCATCGCCGCGCTTTTCGCCGCGGCAAGGCGGGCTTACCGCTTTACCCTGGAGAATCCAGGCGCGTGGCTCTCGAACACATCATTTTGAACGTCGGCTTATGCAAGGCCGTGGCGAGGCTTTCACCGCAGGCGAATGTGTCGATGCGCGTCGTGGTGAGCGATCGCGTCAAACGTGCGGAGTTCGATCAAACGGTGCAATTCCGCCGCGGAACCGGAAATTCAACGCCGGTAGAATTCGATTCGTCCTGGGGCACCTACCGGATTACGATGAACATTCCGAAGTACAACTGCAACGGAATTGATTTCATGGAAGTGCTGTCCGATCATAACCGGAGCATGAATACGATGGTCGTCGACGGGCCTGCCAACCCGGCGGCGCCGGTGATTATTTTCGGCGCCCTGCCGCAGTCGTTTTCTTACACGCAGCCCTCGGTCGTGATCTTCCCTTCAACTTTGCGCTGCAACGGCTTAGTGGGCGATCCGCAGACCGACGGTGTCGACAACGAACTCGAGCAGGATGCCTATTACGTGGCGATTCGGGCGCCTGCGTTTTACCGCGAGCCGATCGGCGTCACGCTGGCAGTACGCTTGCAAGATTCGAGCGGCGGTTCGCACTACATCCGGATGCCCTGGAAGTTTGCCTCGGGCTACACGTGGCCTTCGATAGGCAAGCTCGATATCGATGATGCGTTGCTGGGATGGGTCGCCGAGCAGACCGAAGACATCTTACTCTGTCCGAAGTTTTACGGTACGTCGGTCGATAATTAAAAAAGGCCCGGAACGCTCCGGGCCTTTTCCATTTGAATAGCGGTTAGTGGAAGATGTTTTGGCTCGGCCCCGTCACCATGAAGAAGATCAGCGGGATCGAGAGCATCGTGTTCGCACGCGAAGCCAGAAATGCGATTCGCCGCGCCTTGTTTTTCTCTTCGTCCGTTGCAGGTACCATGCCGAGCAGTTTTTTCTGATTCATCCAGATGAGCGTCCAGACGTTGATGAGCATGATGGTGCCCAGCCACGCGCCGATTCCAATCGGAGCGTAGGCGCCCTGTAGTCCGAACGCAGCGACTATGCCGTTCATGCCGTTGTACGTATAACTTCCCAGCAGCGCCGCGCCCAGAACCCACGTTGCCACTGCGCCCCAGCGAAAGTAGAGGAGCGCGCGCGGCATGATGTACTTGCTGATAGGTCCGGCTTCGCCCGCGGCGGTCGCCTCTTTGACCGCGGCGGCGTTGACAAAGTTGAAGAAGTAGAGCAGCCCGATCCACATGATGCCGGCGAATACGTGCAGCCACTTGAGAATTGGTTCATTCCATTCCATTTATGCACTCACTCCCGCGGCGTGTTTCACGATCATTTCCGCGACGTAGTACAAAATGACGGTCAGGATCACCCCAGTGATGATCGTGCCCCACAATGAGTCTAACGGATTTTTCACTCCAGGTATCCTCCTATTTTGACGGCGGCGGAGCCGAGCGGCCCAGGGCCACGGCGGCGCTGCCGTCGTTTATTTCCCAAATGGCGATGGCGGCTTCGCTTCGAGTTACGGGTTTGGTTGGTGAAAACGCTTTGAGCGTGCCCCAGATTCTTCCGATTCCGGCCATCGTCGAGGTGGCGGCCACGACGACCGTCGTGCTTGAAGGTGGCGCTGGCGGAGCCGTCGCCCAGGAAGATCCATTCCCACCGGAATGCGCCGCCAGCAGGGAACCGCCGGGCGCGAATGCCACAACTGCCGGGAGGCGTTTCATGAATATGTTGCTTACAGTAGGTTTTAGGCGGGTCCTTTCACTGCTTTTGCTGCCCGCAGCGTTTACTCTGGTCCGGCCGGGCGCCGGCGCCGCAGCGACTCCATGCGCCGGTGCCGATCCGGCGATCGTATCGGCACGCGTGCAAGGCACGAATTCCGACGGCCGCATCAACCGATACTCGCTGGCCATTCGCGTGACCAATTTGGGCCGCTCCAAACAGCCGTCCAACGTGCTGCAGTCGGTGGAAATTTATCAGAATGATATCAAACTCGATGCAAAAGGTTTGCCGCCGCTTCGGCCCGGTCAATCCTATTCGTTCACGTATATCTTTCAGCGATCGATCGACGCGGGCGAAGGCACATCGACCTTAGCGCTCAAGCTTGTCATGCGCCAACCTTCACCGCCGGGAAAACAAGATTGCAACGCGAGTAACGATGCGTACTCGATAACGTTCTGAGTTCTTCAGCGCGGCGTTTTGTAACAGGATTCGCCGCGCTCTGTCTTGCGGGTTGCGCGAGCGCCGCGACGACGCCGCCGGCGGTGCCCGGGCTTTCGCCACCGGTCCAGCAAGCCGAAGCGCAGTCGGTTATGGCCACGTCGCAACTCATCATCGCGCTTTCGGCCGGCGCCGGTCCGGGTACGCTCGAGGGCGTCGTGTTCGGCGGACCTACCATAACGCCGGCCTGCACGGCGCCGGTGATGAATCCGCCGCCACTTCCGAGCGGGCATTACTTTCAGATCGGTTATAACTGGCCGGCGCCTCCGCCCGGTCCGGGTACGAAGGCGACCTTCACCGTCTCGACGTTTTACGATTCGGCATGCGCCCATCCGCTGCACGCCTACTCTTTCCTTATCGTAAAGGGTTCGGCGACAACGCTAAGCGCGACCGGCAGCGAAACCGCGTACACTGCGACCGGGGCGGTCACCGGCTATCGCACGTATGACATTTCGGACATCATTACTGGAACGGCGTCGAATTACGTACTGCGAACAACGACCGCGTCCGGACTTCCACCGGTTGCGCCGACCTCGTCGTTCGGACTGGTTTGTCTTTACACGGCGGGTAGCGCGGAAAATTGCGGATACGCAGCCGTGCAAAACACAAGCTCGCTCGGCATTCCGCTCGCGCTCACCATGAATTATACCGGACTCAATCCGCCCGGAGTCACCACGCCAAGCCGTGGAACCGTGGGAATGCAGGCGTTCACCGGAGCGGTGGGCTCGATGGGCTTCGTTTTTGGATCGACTCCGGGAACGTGGACTATTACGGGGGGAACGCAAATTGCCAGCGACACCGGCACCTACAGTTTTACCGTCGACACGAACGGCGACATTCTCGCGTCGTCGACGAGCTTGAACGATCCAGGGAACGACGCCGCGCCCAGTTTCACCGAGGACTCAGCCGGAAACTTCAACGGATTGGTGCGGCAAATCAGCACGGGTGCGGTTCCATCGCTTTTCACAACCGACAACGCCGGCAATGGAACCATCATTTACACCGGCGCGCCTATCGCTCCGATTACGGGGTTCTTGGTCCAGTAACGTTTCGCGCTAGGAGCAGACCGGCTGGTCAAGTTTTCAGCCGACCGGAGTTTTGCCGAAAGCATCGGTAGCAAACGACGCCACCGCCAGTTCTCACAATTCTCGTGTAATACATCCAAACAAGAAACGCGCAAATTGCCTCGGGCGCTTGGACATCTATCATTAGGCGGGCGCAGGCACGCCGAGTCTACACGCGTAAGCGCCACGGCATGAAGCGGGCGGCATTTTTAGCAGCATCGGCGGCGCTGGCGAGCAGCGGTGCGCTTGCGCTCCCCGCTCGCGCGGGGGATGCGCCGGTCCTCAAGCCGCCGCGCCTGCGCGCGGGCGATAAGGTCGGGCTGGTTTCACCGGCCGGTCCGGTGGCTAATGCTGCCGATCTTAAACTAGCGATCGATCAACTTCTAGCGGTCGGTCTTGAAGCCGTCGTCGGCAAGCATACGATGGACCGCGCTGCGTACCTAGCCGGTAGCGATGAGGCGCGCGCGAGCGATTTGAATGCTTTCGCACAAGACCCGCAGATTCGCGGTATCTTCGCCACGCGCGGCGGCTACGGAACGATGCGCATCTTGGATGCGATCGACTACGACGCGTTTCGGCGCGATCCGAAAGTTCTGCTCGGCTTTTCAGATATCACCGCCCTTATCAACGCCGTTACGGCTCGGACAGGCTTGGTGACGTTTCATGGGCCGGTTGCGGCGTATTCAACCTACACGCCGGTCATCGTGCGCGAAATGCAGTCACTGTTGATGAACGCGCAGGCGCCTGGAACGCTGCGCAACGCGACGACGAGCACGATCGTACCTGGCACCGCGCGCGGAAAACTCGTGGGCGGGAATTTGACGCTGATCGACGGCGTGTTCGGAACGCCGTACGCGATTCCAGTTGAAGGCAACATTCTGTTGATCGAAGATGTCCACGAGAATCCGTATCAAATCGATCAGCTGCTGACGACCCTGCTGCTCGGAGGCGTACTGCAAAGCGCGGCGGGTATTGCCGCCGGCGTTATCATCGAACCGAATCGGAAGCAGAGCGAAGGTCCATCCCCGGACCTGATGCTCGCTCTGCGCGATCGCCTCGGCGCGGCGAAACGTCCTGCAGTACAAGGCATGCAGTTCGGGCACATCCTCAATCAGTGGGTTTTGCCCATCGGGCTTGAGGCGGCGCTTGACGCCACCGCGGGGACGTTGGCGATTGACGAGCCGGCGGTCACGTAAGAAGCCGCCAGGTTTACGGGCGGTATGACGAGCGCTCGTTTGGAAGGCCATGCTGATAACCGCCTTTATCCTCTCGCTTCGCGGTCCGGTGGCCGCACCGAGCGAAAAGAAAAACGCCCGATTTCACGGGCGCTTGGCTTTTGTGGAGATGGGGGACTCGAACCCCCGACCCCTTACATGCGAAGCACAAAAGACGCATCCTGCCGAACAAAACAGGACGATGAAACCAGCGAGTGACAGGGATTGGTGCCCGATCTTGTTCGCGCCCGTTCTGGGTGATTCGGACCAAATTGGCGGAAGAATGGCGGAATAATATTGCACTTGCCCTTGTCCGGTTCGTGACAATCCGAACTCGTCGTACTCAGTGAAGCCACCTCGCTAGAAACGCCGAGGCTGCATCGGAGCAGTAAGCCAGCCTTCAAAATTGGCATTCCGTACCGGGCTAACCGCAGTTTTTGGATCGATTTTTTTGGCAGACCTGTGCGACGGGATAGTTCGAATTGTGGACGCGGTGGAAGCGGTATCCCTTGAAGGCAACCGATCACTTCTAGCAAAATTCCCGCAAACGCTAAGGGCGTAACGCGGGCTGCGTCCGCTTCGTGATGCTCCGCAAGTTCTTGCGAGAGCAAACCTGTGGTGTCAAGGAACTTACTTTGAGGAGGGAACGCCCATGACTTGGGAGGCTCTAGGAGCAATGGGATCAATTTTGTCGGCGTGCGTTATTGCCGTAACCGGTGTATTTGCGTATAGACAACTCCGTGCACTTCGCCAATCGGCTCAGCTCGAGGGATTTCTCCATCTGCAAAAAGAGTTCTATTCTCCAGAAATGAGCGACGCTCGAGATTTTGCTAGCTTGGAATTACCGGAGCTCTTGAAAGACGAACAATTTACTGCTGACCTCGCTACTGGAAAAATAAATCGGAGGCGCCACAAGGAAATACTGCTGGGGAACTTCATGGAAACAATCGGGATGCTCCTTCACTATGGAGCGCTCGATGGGCGTTTGTTCTTCGAAGAGTATGTCTATATTGCTCCGCGCACGTGGCAGCAGCTCAGTCCGGTTGTCGCTATTTTACGGAAAGCCTCGCCACGACAGTGGGAACATTTTGAATACTTCGCTCGTAAGTGTGAGGCGATGAATATGTCAAGCTTTACCGGGCAGCCTTACTTTGAGTCCCATGAGCGCCCGGCGTGATACTGATCGGGCTAGGAGTCGAAAACCCGCAAAACGTTAGAGTTTGTGCGGGTTTCCAATTCATGGAGATGGGGGGACTCGAACCCCCGACCCCTTACATGCGAAGCACAAAAGACGGACCAAGCCGAACAGAATGAGACGACGAAGGCGGCGAGTGACGCGGGACGGTGTCCGATCTCGTTCGCGCCCGTTCTGGGCGATTCGGACTAAATTGGCGGAACAATGGCGGAGTAAACAGCCAAACTCATCGGAGATCGACTAACAGTGCTGGATTACACGCCGAGCGAGATCACGACCGCACGATATCCAAGCGTCATGGCAGTTAGATATCGTTACGGGACTTGGCAATCCGATCGCAATCACGGATGAAGGCGTGCCGCGCGTCTATCTCGATAATCCCGCGGGACGCAGGTGCTTGCGCTATAAGAAGATGTTTCCGATCTCGACATTCGTCAGCGTTTCATAATAGTATGGCGGCGGCCCCGCAGAGTATCCGGGCGGATTGAGTTTCCCGCCCGGCGCGCATTCCGAACAGCCATCGCACGTGAGCGTGCGCTGCTCTGTTGGATTGACGAGAATGGGCGTCGCGCAGTTTGTTGTCTTGGGACTGGTCCACACCGAGTTTTGGTGATAGAACGTGTCGAAGCCCACCGCGCACGCGTTCGCGGTACAGTTGGTGTACGCCACGCCGATCGCCGGATGGGCGAAGAGCGGTCGCGGATCGGGTGCCCAGCCGAAGCCCGTACCATTTCCTTTACCGTTGACGACCACGTTCGTCGCGGTGCAGTTGTCAAAGCCGATCGTCAACCCCCACGCACTGAATCCGGTCGCCTGCAAGTCTTGCGGATTGTTCGCGGTGATGTTGCTTGCCGAAGAATCCTTCACTGTGATGCCGACCCCATAGACCTCGACGCCCGTCGCCTTCGCGCCCGTGTTATACGGCGGCGGGCCGTCAACGATGGTGTCCGCGGTAAATCTCTCGACGCTAACCAGGCCGTCCAGAAACACCGAGATGCCATGCACGTCATCGCAACTCCCGGTCAAATTTGACGCAGAGCAATCGGAGTAGTTCAGGCTCAAGCAGAGGATGGGACAGAATCCGAGCACCGTGTGTCCCGACCCTTTGATGTTGCCGCCGAATTGCGTTTTCAGATTCTGCGCCGTGCAATTGCTCGTGTTCACATTGACCGATTTGATGCAGCTAAAGCCTATCACGGCACCATCGAGGTTCTCGAGCAACCTGGTTTGGCAGTTGCTCACGCTGGCGCCTATCGTCGTGAGCAGAAAGATGCCCGCAGACG